>JAKADP010000148.1 GCA_021820465.1 Bacillota bacterium | reverse complement strand
GCGGCGGGCCGCGAGAGCCGTGTGCGCGCACGGCCATCGCGGACGGGTCCGTCACGGCATGGCCCACACCAGGGAGATCAGGCCCGCATAGTGCCGCTCGGACCGCAGGACCCGAAATCCGGCGGCTCGGATCAGGGCCAACGGGCGGCGGGCGGCATGGCAGCCGAGCAGCGCGTGCTGCACGGGGTCTGCGGCGTACAGCAGGAGGTTCAGCGGCGGCACCACGGACAATCCATGCTCCAGCGCCAGAAGGGTGCCTCCGGGCTTCAGCCAAGATCTGAGCCGCTGGAGGGTCGCCAGGGGGTCTGGCCAGCTGCAGAGCGCCAGCGTGGAGACGATGGCATCAAAGTGGCCGTCAGGAAAGTGGCTGGCCGCGATGTCGCCGTGCACGAAGGTGGCAGCGACGCCATGCTGGCGGGCCGCCTGCTCGGCGGCCGCCAGCATGGCGCGCGACAGGTCCACGGCCGTCACCGCCACGCCGGCCGAGTAGAAGGCAAAGTTCGCTCCGGCACCGACGCCCACCTCCAGCACCCGGCCGGAGGCGCTCTCGAGAAGGCGGCGGCGCCACCGCGCCTCCGCCCCCTGCCCCAAGTCGGTTCGCCGGCGGCGGCGCGTGTAGGCAGGCGCCTGCCGGTCGAACACGTGGGCCTGGCGCGCTGTGGCGGGCTCGTCGGGCCCTGAAGACCGCCGGCTCATCGGAGCGCCTCCTTCAGGACAGCTGGTGCCGGGAGCATGCGTGGTACGAGCATACCAGGCGGCCGCCGGCGGCGCTGGCGGCCGACATGCTAAAATGCTCTCGAATGGCAAGTGGAGCGCCGGTTCCGCCGGACCGGACCGGCGGCAGGAGGGCTGACTGTGGCCGACGGGCATCGCCCGACAATGCTGGTGCTCACGCAATACTATCCCCCGGAGCCTGGAGCGGCGTCGATTCGCCTGCAGGCGATGGCCCAGCAGCTGGCGGCCCGTGGATGGACCGTCAACGTCGTGACGGCATTTCCTCATCACTTGGGGCATCACAACCCACAGTACGCCGGGCGCGTGTTTGCCCGCGAGACGGATGGCCCGGTTTCGGTGCTGCGCACCTGGATCTGGGCGGTCCGGGTGGGGCGCCTCCGGCGCCGCCTGCTGAACTATTTTTCCTTCGTGGCCACAGGCTTCTTAGGGCTGTGGCGCCAGGGGCGCGCCGACTACATCCTGGTGGAATCGCCCCCGCTGTTTTTGGGGCTGTCCGCCTATGTGTACTCCCGGCTGCGGCGCATACCGTACATCTTGTCGGTGTCGGACCTGTGGCCCGAGTCGGCCGTGGCGCTGGGCCTCGTCACCAATCCCACCGTGATTGGCGCCACCCGGCGTCTGGAGATGTTCCTCTACCATCACGCGTACCGCGTGTCCGCCGTCACCGAAGGCATTCGCGATACCATTCGCGAAACGGCGGCGCTGCCGCCGGATCGCCTGCTGTTTGCACCGAACGGGGTGGACGTGGGGGGCTTTGCCGAGGCGGCCGCTGACCCCGCGCTCGTGAGTGAGCTGGGGCTTGAGGGCCAGCGGGTGTTTCTCTATCCCGGGACGCTGGGCTATGCGCAGGGGCTGGGCATCATTCTGGACGCCGCGGACCTTTTGCGGGCCCGCACCGACATTACGTTTCTGCTGGTGGGCGACGGCCCGGTGCGCGCGGCACTGGTGGAGGAGGCGCGCCGCCGCGGCTTGGACCGAGTGCGCTTCGTTGGCCTCCAGCCGCAGGCCCGCATGCCGGCGTACTACGCCTTGGCCCGGGCGGTGGTAGTGCCGCTGAAGAACCACCGGCTGTTCCGCGGCGCGCGGCCGTCCAAGGCGTTTCCGGCGTGGGCGGCGGCCCGCCCGGTGATTTTCTGCGGTGAAGGCGAGATGGCTCGGGTGGTGGCCGCGTCAGGGGCTGGCGTCACGGTTCCGCCAGAGGACGGCGCGGCGCTGGCGGCGGCCGTCGCGCGCTATGCGGATATGCCCACCGACGCGTGGGAGCGACTCGGCCAGTCGGGGCGGCATTTCGTGGAGCAGCACTACACGTGGGAGCGCATCATGCAGCGCTGGACCGAGGGGCTGGCGCCTTCGTGAGGCGCCCGCGGATCCTCGTGGTCGGCCACTACCCCTTGGAGCCTCGCGACCGCGCTCCGGTGGTGCGCACCTGGGCGATGGCGGAAGCGCTGGCCCGCCATGCCTCGGTCACGGGGCTTTCCGGCACGCGCGCCGACCGGGGCCAGTGGATCCGAGCGTTTTTGGCCGCGGGCCGCCTCGGCGAAGTGGACGGGGCGTACCTGGAGGCGGGCACGTCCACCATGACGGTGGCGGACCACGCGCTGCTGGCCGCCATTCGCCGCCGGAACCTGCCGCTCGGCATCTACATCCGCGATGCGTACCAGCGCTTTCCGGAGCTGTATCCGCCCAAGAATCCCAAGGAGTGGGCGATGGCCCGCGCCTACGCGCTCACGACGTGGCGGTACCGGAAGCTGGCCACAGTGCTGTTCTTCCCCACCGAGGGGCTTGGGGATCTGTTTCCGCACCCGAACCGTCAGCTGCTGCCCCCCGCCGGCACGGTGGCGGCGCCGCCGCCCGGCGTGGAGCGCCACCCCCATCGGGTTGTGTATGTGGGGGCCAACGGGCCTTACGATGGGGTGGACACCGCCGTGGCGGCCATGACCGCCGTCGCGCGACAGCACCGCGATGCGGAACTGGTGCTGGTCACGCGGCCCAGCGAGGCGCCGCGGGACCTTCCCGCGGTGTGTCGCGTGGTGGCCGCCGCGGGGGAAGCGCTGGATCCGTGGCTCTGGAGCAGCGCACTGGCGCTCGTGCCGCGCCGAGATACCGCCTATACGCGACTCGCCCTGCCCATCAAGTTGTTTGACTATCTGGCACATGGGCTGCCGGTCATTGCCACTGGGCCATCCGAAGCGTCCAAGCTGGTGGTGGCTGCCGGGGTCGGGCTTCCCGTGCCGCCCGACCCACGGCGGCTGGCTGACGCGATTCTGTCGCTTTGGGCGCGGCCCGAGCGCCTGGCGGCCATGAGCGCGGCCGCCCTGCGCCTAGTGGCGGAGCACCACCACTGGGACGCGCGCGCCCAGCAGGTCCTTTCTGCGCTAGGCTTCGTCTGACGCGTAGGCGAGCCCACGGGCCCAGTGGCCGGCCACGTGGTCCGCGGTGTGCTGAGCCCGGACAATTCCCGCGGCCCGGTGATACCCGGACCAGGCGGCCTGGTCGGTGAGCAGGGGCGCGAGGGTGGCAGTGAGCGACTCAAGGCTTCCCAGCCCGACCAGACGCCCGAGGCTGCCTTGGGCCAAAAGTTCTGCGGCGGCTTCCGGCGCCGCTACGGCAGTGAGCGGCAATCCCGCCGCGGCCCCCAGCACCAGGTCCACCCCCGTGCCATCCAGCCACTGCGGCGCGTGGAACACGCCGCCGCGGGCCACCTC
>JAKADP010000147.1 GCA_021820465.1 Bacillota bacterium | reverse complement strand
AAAGATTGCGCAGGCGTCCCAGGTGGACGAGCGGCTGCTGCAGGCCATCGCCAAGGCGGTCGCTGCGGGCACCGCGGCCGGCCTGCGGGGTGCGCAGGGAACGTCCTCCGCGGGTGCCATCTACCAGACTCCCCCGCCATCCCCCGTTGTGGTGGCGGCCCCGCTTCTGCCGGCGTCGATAAACCCTGCGGTCATCGCGTCCCAGCAGGCCACCGCCTCGGACGCATCGAGCTATTACAACTCATTCGGCCTTGTGGTGCCCCCCCTGAGCACCGTTGTCTACACCTTTGGAACCGGCGGCCTTCCCACAACGGTCATCGGGCCCATGGTAGTGCACCCATTGGGTGGTGCCCTGTATGACAAGCAACTCAGCGTGCAGGTGACGATTGACGAGGACAAGAACGTAGTCGGCCCGCCGTCTTCTCCTGACTTCACAATATGGGGCGACGACGAGGTTCCACTTGGTCCAAACTACACGATAATGAATCAGTTCACCATCGCCATCACGTCGCTGGAAACTGTGTTGACGTGGGTGTTCTTTCGCGCCAACTTCCTGCGCATGCAGCCGGCGTTCTACAATGGAACCTACGTGCCGCTTCTGACGCAGTTTGGGTTTGGGGCCCTAAAGGGCCTGCTGTCGCAGGGGGGAGGAACCGGGGCGTGACGTACCGCTGCAAGACGCACGGACTGGACCTCATGGTCATGCGGTTCCGGGGGGCACCGACGCGGCAGACCTTCGTGTTCCGGTCCCCGGGCATGCAGATGCCGTCCCACTGCTGGCTCCACGCGAACCTGGCGCGCATCGCGTCGGGGGAGGACCCCATCGGGCGGCACCGGCTGGAGACGTGGCACCGGGGCATCCCGCGCGTGGAAGAGTGCGAGATCGGCGAGGTGCCCGAGTTCCAGGTACCTGGGATGGATGCGGCCGCAGCCCGGGAGCGCATGGTCGACGACAGAGGGGCGTAGGCGGACGTGGGCGGCATCACGCTCCAGCAGATGGAAGTCATACTGATGGCGGCCGGCGCCACCGTCTGCGAGATCGCCGCCGACGCGACGGATACAACGCTTCCGCTCGCCCAGGTGCTCGTCGCCGGGGACTTCACGGACGGGCGGGCGTACCTCCCGCCGGGATGGAACGGGTCGACGTCCGAGCCCACCCCGGGCACCTGGACCGCGATTACGGGGCAGTCCGCCGACCCCACCACGGGTACCGCCATCCTGACCGTGGCCTCCCTGGGGTCCAAGCCGGTCGCCGGCATTCGCGTCTACCTGCGCGGCCCGTCCCAGTCCATTACGGGGACCGTGACGGCGGATCAGGGAAAGGCCGGTACCACGGCGTGGCCCGTGTCGGAGGCCACGCTGGACGACGCGGCGGCGGCCCCGGGCACCGCGGCGCCCGCGAACGCTGTTCAGGTGGGCGGCACAGACGGCACCGACCTGCGGGCCCTGGCGACCGACGCCAGCGGCCGTGCACAGGTGACGGTCGCCACGGCGCTACCCGCAGGCACCGCCGCCATCGGATCCGTGGCCCAGGGCGCCGCCGGCACCGCGCCATGGCTCATCGGCCGGAGATACGCCGTGGTGCCCGGCGCCACCGCGGACGGAACCGCGGTCGACGCCGCGGCCAACCTGTTCAGCGCCTACTACTCGGCGCCGAGCGAGGGATACGTGGAGCTGACGCTGGAGATCGCCAGCACCGGCTCCGCGGCGGTGGGCCAGTACACGCTCGACGGCGGGACCACGTGGTGGGAGCTGCGATCCGGAGCGGACCTGCAGCCCGGCCAGGCCGGCGGGTGGGGGATCATTGTCGGGTCCGGACAGAGCTTCGGCGTATCCTTCAAGACAGCGACGACGCTGGGCCATGTGGAGGCCCGCTTCGTCTACCTGTAGAGGGGGATGCAGCATGGCGGAAGCGGAGCCGAAGGAGAGCCGAATCCGGGCCTGGTTCGACCGCGAGGAGAAGCGGCTGGAGAAGGAGATCGGTGAGGCGCGCCAGCTCGTCCACGGGCTGCGCGGCCAGAAGGGCACCGTCGACAACGCGCTGCGCGAAGCCGAGGACCACCTGCGGCACCTCCGCGGTGCGCACGAACAGCACATGCGCATGAAGGAGCGGACCGAGGAGGAGGACGCGCCCGCGCCGGCCCCGGAGAAGACCCCGGAGCCCGCGCCCGCTCCCGCGCCGGCCGCCGATGCCGCCCCGGAGCCCGCGCCGGCCCCCGAGGGGGAGCAGGGCGCCTGATGCTCCCTTGGCTGGAGCCCCCCCAGGGCTTCGACGCCACCACGTTCCGCGGGCACTACCCGCTGCTGGCGTCCGACATCGACCTGGCTGCCCCGCTCGACAACGCGAGCGGGGCGCTGGCGCTCGACATCGACGCCACCCTGGCGGTGACGAACGGGGCCCTGGGTGCTCCGGCCATCGAGAACATCCCCACCGGCAAGGCATTCACCGGCTACCCGCTGGGCGCGGCGGACATCGCCCTGCTGGCCCCGCTCACGTCGGGCACCGGCGGGGCAGTGGCGCTGTCGATCACGGCGCCGCTGGCTGTCGTGTCCAGCGCCCTCGCCCTGGACTACGCCGCCCCGCTCTCCGTGACTTCGGGGACGCTGGGGGTGGCCCTGACCGCCCCCATCGTCAACACCTCGGGCGCCGTGGCGCTGGCCATCAGCGCACCGCTGGAGGTTGTCAGCGGGGCGCTGGCGCTCGACATCGACGCCACCCTGGCGGTGGTCAGTGGCGCCTTGGGGATCGCGCTGAACAACGCCAACACCTGGACCGTGGCGCAGACCTTCGGGGCGGGGGCCACGGTCGCCAGCGGAGAGGTCCTCGACCTGAGCGGGGCAACCGTGTCAGGGGGCCCGACGTTCAGCGCCGGATTGGTGGCCAACGGCCCGACTGGCACCAGCGGTGGGGACGGCACGCCCAGCCTGGTCCTCGGCATCGAGGGGAACCTGAACGGCGCCACGTCCTTCTCCCCCACTACCGGGTTCGGATGGCTCGGATGGAACCTCAGCGGCGGCGATGCGGAAATTGACATCATTGCCGAGTCCTATGCCAGCACAGGGACAGGATCGGCCCTCCAGGTGCGCACGCTCACAGGATCGTCGGCGCCATACGGCATCAGCGGCATTCTGTTCGGCGTGGGTAGAGGCGGCATTGTGAGCACAAGCAATAATGTCCTGGACGACGGGACAGGGATTGCAAACATAGCGGGAACCAGCCTAAACATGACTCACTTCTCTGCCTCTGACACCGCACAGGTCGGTTTCTATTTGGACTCAAATAGCTCCCCAAACGGAAGTTCATCCGCGCAGCAGTATTTCTGGGCTCGGTCGAAGCCCCTCGATCACAGCGTATCCGCATCGGCCGTCGACTACGCCCTGGTCGTGTACGACGGCACCACGTACTGGATGCCTATTGCATTCGACTACACGAACAAGGTCGTGGGCCTGGCCAACGACACCGGCTGGTCCGTGAAGACGCCGAGCGGCACCCTGGCGCCATCGGGGATGCAGGAGTTTTCCAGCAGCAACACCTTCACCGTGCCAGCCGGGGCCCATTGGGTGGCGATCGAAGCCTGGGCTGCCGGTGGGTCTGGCGCCGGCGGGAC
>JAKADP010000056.1 GCA_021820465.1 Bacillota bacterium | reverse complement strand
GCTCACGCGAGGAGGGCCGCGAGGAGGGCCGGCAAGAAGCGCAGAAGCAAACGGCCGCGAACTTGCTGGCCATGGGCTTGTCCGTGGATCAGGTGGCGCACGCGACGGGTTTGTCGCCCGCGGAGGCCGAGGCTCTGCACAGGGGGGCCTGAGCCGGACGGCAGCGAACAGGCCGATGCAGACGAAAGAGCGGGGCGGTCCTGGGTGACCGCCCCGCTCTGTTGGATAGTGGGCATCCTAGCCGGTGCGGTCACCCGCTGACGGACACCGCCGCTGCACTGGTGACTGCAAACTGGCTGGTGGCTGGGGCGACGGGGTCTTTGGCGTACACCACCACGTGATAGGTCCCGCTCTGGCTGGGCGTGAACGTATCCGTCCTGACTGGGCTGTACGAGCCGCTCTGAGTCCACGTGCCGTCGGGGGCCTCCACCCAGAACTGAAACACGGGGGTGGTGAGCCCAGTGGCTTTGGCGGCCACGGACACGGGGGACCCCACCGTGCCGGTCGCGGGGGCCGACAGCGCGACGGCACTGGCCACGTTGACGACCGTGGCGTAGGAAAAGGCCTGGCTCCAAGCGCCGGCAGCCACCTGGGCTGCATCCAAGGCGTACACGGCCACCGCGTAGCTGCCGGGTGGCAGGTTGGCCGCCGTGTATGCGTTGGCGCCGCTGTAGTTCTGCGCAATCTGCCACACGCCCGCAGGGCCACGCACCCAGAACTGGTACTCGGGGTGCGGCCCGCTGTCGGTGGCGTTGGCGGTGAAGGTCACGCTCGCGCCCGCCGGCTGCACCGTGCCCCCGGCCGTCGACTCCACGGTGAGCGCCGACACCATGGCCCGACTTGTGGTCACCTGGACCGTGGCCGCGGCTGACGGGATGATGGCGCCGCCGCTTGCCGAGCGGGCCATGACTTGCACGGTGTAGGCACCGGGCACCGCCGGCGTGAAGGTGAAGGCCGACGCGGCTGAGAAGGCGCCGGAACTGGTCCAGGCTCCGTCCTGGGGGTCTCGCACCCAGAACTGATACGTGGCGTTGGCGAGGTTCAGGGAGCTCGCGTCGAGCGTAACCGGCGACCCAAGCGGCGCCGTGGCCGGCGCGGCCACGAATGAAATGGGATGGGTGCCGGCCACGGCAACCTGGGCCAGCGCGGTGATGTTCGGGGACCCCAGCCCCGTGATGGGGTTCCAGGTGCCCGCCATGTTGTCCGAACTGCTGATGGTGTAAGCCCCATTGTCGCCGCGCACCGACTGCGTGAACAGCGTGGGATCTGCGGCCGCCAGCTCATACAAAAGCGGGTCGATCGACCCCAAGCCGGCGCCGGACACCGCGGCCATGTCGGCCACCCAGCCGGCCATGAGGGGAGCCCCCTGGCTGGTGCCGCCTCCAATGTAGGCGGTGCCCGAGCGCCCCACGATGGCGAGGCCCGCCACGTACGGGTCGGCCATGATGGCGATGTCAGGCACGCCACGGCCCGTGCTGCCGCGAGGCAGGAAGGGGGCCTGCCACGGCGGGACTGGCGTAACCGTGGAGTATCCGCCGCCCGAGGCCGCCTTGGCCTCCAGCACCTCCTGCTGGCCCAGCGGGGTGAGGTGACCCAAGTACGTGCCACCCCAAGCTTGCGTATACACCGCCTGAAGGTTCTGCGTGACGGACACATCCGTGCCCCCGATGGCGGTGACCGGGGACAGGTCCGCCGGCTCCGAGACGGCCGGCGGCAGCACGGGCGGGGTGAACGACTGGGGGAAGTTGCCCGACTGGCTGCCGGAGTCGCCCGACGACACGAGGAGGCTTACCCCCTGCACCGTGAGGGCTTCAGCCAGCGGCGCCAGCTGCGCATCCACACCTGAGGCGCCAAACGAGAAGGAGACGGCGGAGGTCGGGTGGTCCATCACGGCCTGAAGCATCGCACCCACGTCGAAGGCCGGGTCAGCGTACACGGTGATGTGCGCTCCGGGTGCGGCGGCGGCCTGGTCCTGCAGGTCCATGGTGGTTTCAAAGCCCCAGCCGGTTCCGGGGGGAATGGCCCCGGTGGACACCGGCACGGTGGTAACGGTGGGGGCCGCCATGTGGTTCTGCTGGCTAAACGTGTCCAGCGCCGCGAGCATGGCGGCGGTGGGCACGCCGGCGGCAAACACGCCCACCTGAGGCACGCGGCCGCTCAGCTGAGCCGTGAGCCCCGACGCTCCATAGACTTGGTTGACACCTTGGGCCGTCAGCGCCTGCAGCGTGCTGGGCCCCGTCCAGGTGATGGGCGGCAGCGTGAGGATCACCGGGGGGTATCCCGAGATGGGGTACCCGTTGTAACCCATGAAGGGGTACACGGCCACCTGCTCGCTGGCGGTCATGGCCTGGGACGCGGTGAACGACAGCACGAGGTCGCCGCCGTCCACCACGGGCGTGGCGTGCCAGGCGGGCGCCATCCCCGTGCTGCTGGTGGGCACCGGGTCGCCCGTGGGCGCCAACCCGGCCGACAGGTCCGGGAATCCCCCATACGATGCTTGCAGGATGACGTGGACCGGCATGCCCGTGGGCTTGTTCGCGCCGCCCGGAATGGTGGCGGTGACGCTGAAGGGGCCACTGGAGGCCGTGACGCTGGAGGGCGCGGCGGCTCCGCGCGTGAGGGACGCGTCTCTCGCCGCCGGCCTGGGGGCCGCCGTCTTGGCCACGGCGACCGGCGCCGGCGGCGCGAAGGTGGTGAGGCCAGTCACGCCGGTGACGGCTGTGGCCATCCAGGCGGGGAGCGTGGCGGATCCCTCTTGGCCGCGAAACGCGTGGCCATGCCAGTGATACTGCGCCAGGCGGGTGGACAAGAGCGCTGTCCATCGGGAGGCGGGGGCGGTGGCCGAGATGGTCCAGCCGTGAGCTTGCGCATCAAACCCCTGCTGCCGGAGGGCTTGCGCGAGCGCGGCGGCCGTCGTGGGGCTGGGACCATACTGCGCCAGGATCTCCTGGCGGCTCAGAAAGTGATGATACTGCGGCGTGCCTGGCGTGGAGACGGCCGTGGCCAGGCGGGCCAGCGCGGCCGGGTGGCGCGACTGCAGCACCAGGGTGGCGTGCACCGGGGCCCCGGGGGCGATGGCTGGCCCCGCCGCCAGGCGATGCAGAAACGCCGGGGCGGGCAGCACCCGGCCCCCGGCCGCCTGCGCAAGCCCAGGCGCGGACAAGCCCAGGGGCGCCGCTAGAAGCACAGCGGCGCCCACCGTGCCCCATGCTCGCTGCCAGCGGGCGATGGCTCGTGTGCGACGAGAAGCGTTTGCCATGTCGTGTGGTCCTTTCTCTGGAGGTCAGCCTGTGGCCGGATCCCCCCGGGGGACGTGCACCGCTCTCCCCGAGCGCTCGCTGAGCGCCAATGAGTCGGAGATATTCCACGCAGTCCATCAATTTCCTGTCGAACGGTGCCGAATTTCTCGGAGGCGGTCCCGTGGCCTTGACAGGGGCTCGCGCCCGGCGCATCCTTTGGTTCAGGGAAGTAATCAGGATATACGAAAGGATCGTAAGTGCGATGGATGAGCTGGACGCAATGGACGCGGCCGACAAACTGTTGGGGATGACGAATCTCTTTCAGATGACCATGGACCGCCGGCGGGACCGGCCGGCGGGAGAGCCGACCCGCCTGCAAAGCTTTCTGCTGATGGCGATCGCGCGGCACGGCACGATGACGGTCTCGGAGCTGGCACCGCTCCTGGACGTGAGCCCCGCAACCACCAGTCAGATGGTTGGGACGCTCGAGGCCCGGGGGTGGGTCAGCCGGGCGTTTGACCCTCAGGACCACCGACGGCATGTGCTGGAGCTGACGGGTGAGGGCCAGGCGATGGTGGAGCGCTCGCGCCTGCGGCGGCGCGAGCGGCTGGTGGACATTTTATCGCGGCTGTCGGGGGCGGATCGGGCAGAGCTGGTGCGCCTGGCGGAGCGGGTGGCCGCGGCGGCCGTGGAGGCTGCGGGATCCCCTCCGGAGGGTTCTCCGGTCGATGGCGCTGATGGAGTTCATGGAGGTGAGGCATGAGTCAGGTACAGCCGGCGGCGTCTTCGGCCCCGGTGATTTCGGCGACGAGGCTGACGAAGATTTACGGCCAAGGCGAGGTGCAGGTGACCGCCCTGGATGGGGTGAGCCTGGAGATTCCCCGGGGGCAGATGGTGGCCCTCATGGGGCCGTCGGGCAGTGGCAAGTCGACGCTCATGCAGGTGCTGGGCCTCTTGGACCGGCCCACCGCGGGGACCTATCTCTTAAACGGCCAAGACTTAAGCCGTGTGTCGTCGCGGACCATGGCGGAGCTGCGGGGCCGGCGCATCGCGTTTGTATTTCAGAGCATTCACCTGCTGCCGCGGCTGTCGGCGCTGCACAACGTGGAGCTGCCTATGGTTTATGCGCGCGTGCCGGCCGCGGAGCGGCGCCAGCGCGCCACGGATGCCCTGAACCGCGTGGGCGTGGGGGCGCTCGTCCACCGGATGCCCAACCAGCTGTCGGGGGGCCAGGCTCAGCGGGTGGCCATTGCCCGGGCGGTGGCGCCGGGGCCCGACTTGCTGTTGGCGGACGAGCCCACCGGGGCTTTGGACCGCGCATCGGGTCGCGAGGTGCTGGGGGTGTTCCAGGACCTCAACCAGTCGATGGGACTCACCATCGTGATGGTCACCCACGATCCCCTGGTGGGGCGGCACGCCGAGCGCATCATTGAGATGGAAGACGGGCGGTTCATCCGCGACTATGCCGTGAGCGGCAGCGAGCGGCTGTGGGCCCATCAGGAGGTAAGCGCATGAACGCTTTTGCCATTGCCCTCGATTCCATCTGGCGCCATCGGCTGCGCAGTGTGCTGACGGCGCTGGGGGTGGTCATTGGCGTCTTTGCCGTGGTCACCCTCACGTCACTGGGCGCGTCCGTGCGGTCGTACGTGCAGGGGCAGTTTGCGCATGTGGGCGCCACCATCGTGACCGTATCGCCGGCGAATCCCGGCAGCGGGGCCAAGAAGCACCCGCGGTTTGCCGGGGCGCCGGGGGGAGCGCCCAGCACGCTCACGCTGGCGGATGCCCAGGCGATTGCCGCGGCCCCGCATGCCCCCATCCAGCGGGTGTCGGCAGTGGCCGACATTCCACTGACAGTGGGCACCACGCCCGGCGCGTCGTCGGGCGTCGCCTTGAGTGGCGTCCAGGCGCCGTTCTTTAAGATCGAGCAGATACCCTTCCTGCACGGCCGCTTTGACGGGTCGGGCGTGGTGCTCGGTTACGGCGCGGCCCACACGCTGTTCCCCCATGTGGCCAACGCGATGGGGCGATCGGTCTATGTGGGCACCCATGCGTTCACCGTCGTGGGCCTGCTGAAGAAAGGGTCCGGGATCGCGGCGCTGCAGTCTAACCGCGAGGTGTTTCTGCCCATTGGAACGGGCTTGAAGCTGGCCGGCCTCTCGACCGTGGCGGAGATCGTGGTGCAGGCCAACAGCACCCAGAACGTGGGCGCCGCCGCCACGGCCATCAACCGGGTGATGACGGCCCGCCATCCGTCGAAAAACTTCTCCATCACCAAGGAGAGCCAGCTGCTGAGCACCGTCACGTCCACGGTCTCGACCATTACGACATTTCTGGCCGGGCTGGCAGCCATCTCGCTGCTGGTGGGCGGCATCGGGATTATGAACATCATGCTGGTCACCGTGACCGAGCGCTTTCGCGAGATCGGGATTCGCAAAGCGATGGGAGCGCGGGATGGCGACATCCTCGTGCAATTTGTGGCGGAGTCGGTGCTGCTGGCGCTGTTGGGCGGTGCCGTGGGCGTGGGGCTGTCGGCCATCGCCAGCAGCATCGTAGCGCACCTGGCCGGGTTCCCCGGTGGCCTTACGGTGAGTGCGGTGGTGCTGGCGCTGGTGTTCTCCATCTTGGTGGGCGGCGTGTTTGGGGTGCTGCCCGCCATGCGGGCGGCGCGACTCATGCCGGTCGACGCGCTGCGCACCGAGTAGGGCGCGACGCCTGCGGCGAGATGGCGGCCCAGGGAGGACGCCGGTGGGCGATAGCCCGCTGGCGTCCTATCCTATTCCGGCGGCTGAGGCGAGGGGGGGCTTTGGGAAATCGCCGCGACGGCGGCTGGCGGCATGCCTGTCGCGTCGGCCACCTCCTGGGGGGACATGCCCCGAGCCAGCAGGCGTCGCGCCGTGGCCACCAGCGCTTCTTCCCGACCTTCCTCTCGGCCTTCTTCTCGGCCTTCTTCTCGGCCTTCTTCTCGGCCTTGTCTGCGCGCGTAGGCTAAAGCAGACGCGCGATCGCGCCGCCCCTTCTCCCGCATTTCGTACTGGCTGCGAAACACCTCGTCGTAACTCAGCGCCTTCAGCGTGTCGAGCGCCTGCTGAATGGCCGGCGACTCCTTGGCGACGTCTTCCTTCATCGTGACCGGACCCCCCATCAAAAACTTTACCCATCGAATGAGCGGTACGTCTGCCGGCGGCACCGTGGGCGGCAACTTGGGAAGCTCCACCGTATGTAGCGCCAAGTGGTCGCTCCACAACGCTGCCGGGTCGTGGTCGGCTCGCAGGCGATACGTCTGATGAAATGGACCCGCCGGCCACAGGCGAAAGTTGAGAATCCCTACGGCGATGGCGGGTTGCAGCCGTTCATACTGCATAGACGCCTGAAGCTGCAGGGCGTACAGGCGGCTCCAGTAATACAAACTGCGTGCCGGCCAATCGCCTTCGTTGGCGATCTGCATCTCCACATTGACCCGGCGTCCATCCGCGAGGTGCGCGTGCACATCCAGGATAGAGTCCTTGTCACCAACGGTTTCGGCCTCCAGCGCGGGGTTCTTCACTTCCACCCAAGCGGCCTGCTGATCCCCTGAGGACAGGAGCACGGCGTTCAGCAGGTCCAAGAGCACCGGCTCATTGCCAGGCAGGGTCATGATTCGGTGAAAGGCAAAATCCACGGTAGGGCTCAGCAGCTCCATAGGTCCCCCTAGGAAACCGTTTTCCGAATTATAGCACAGACTGGTGGAAGGTGTGCTGGCCACACCGGACACGCCCGGCCTGGCGCGGGTCAGCACGGGGCCGGGCCCGGTGCGGAGCGTGATGGCGCTCCTGGGACGGCTTTCAGGCGAGGGGCGGGCGTAGGGACGATGGCAGGGCCCGGGCGCGACAGCATGTGCGATGAGGAGGCCAAGCGCCCGTTTGTGGCGCTGGAGGGGATTAGCGGCGGTCGGACGCCAGCACGCGGCGCAGTTCCGACTCGATGGTCGTCTCGGCGCGCGCCTCCGCAGCCCGGTACGCCTTGACCACCTCAACGGGGTCCCCGTATTCCTGCACTTCGCCGTGATCGATCCAGAGCGCATGGTCCATTAAGTTGGCAATCGTGTTGAGGGCGTGAGATACCAAGAGAATGCTCACGCCCTCCTCCTTGATGGACAGGATCTTCTCCATGCACTTTTTCTGAAACCCCTCGTCGCCGACGGCCAGCACCTCGTCCACAATGAGAATCTCCGGCCGCACGGACGTGGCCACCGCAAATCCCAAGCGGGCGTTCATGCCGGAGGAGTAGTACTTCACCGGCGTGTCGATGAACTCCTCGAGCTCCGAAAACTCGACAATCTCGGGGATTTTGCCGGCAATCTCCCGCCGCGTGAGCCCGAGGATCGAGGCGTTGAGATAGATGTTCTCCCGTCCGGTGAAGTCGGGATGGAACCCCGCCCCCAGCTCGATGAGGGCGGACACCTTGCCTTTCAGGCTGAGTGTGCCCATCGTGGGGCGCATGGTCCGGGTCAGGATTTTCAACAGGGTGCTTTTTCCGGCCCCATTATGTCCGATGATCCCGAGGCTCTGGCCAAACCGAAGCTCGAACGACACATCGCGGAGCGCCCAGAACGGCTCGCTCGTGGCCCGCTGGCCGCCGCGAAAGGGAATCATGCGATAAAGCAGCTGCCCGACGCTGTCGGCCCGATCTTTCTTCAGCTGAAAGCGCTTGGAGACGTGGCTGCAGGTGACCGCCACCTCGCCCATGTCACATCACCTCCGCAAACAGCGGCTCGATCCGCTTGAACAGGCGCAGCCCCGCCGCGTACACCAGCATCGTCCACAGCACCGCAAACCACAGATACAAGGGATGGCCGATCTGCCCGGTAAACAGCAGGTCCTTTTCCGCGGAGATCATCGCACCAACCGGGTTGATATAAAACACCAGCCGCAGTTCCGCCGGGGCGCTGGAGGGGTGGAACATCACCGGGGACATGTACATCCACACCATCAGCAGCAACCCAATGAGCTGACTCATGTCCCGGTACAGCACGTTGAGCGCCGACGTGATAAACGCGATGCCCATCGTGAACATCACCTGCAGCAGCAGGATGGGGGCGATGAGCAGAAAGCCAATCCAATGGAGCGGAACGCGATACAGCGCAAAAAACACCAGCAGAATCACGAGGCCAAACGCGAAGTCAATCATGCGGGCCAAGACGGCCGCGGTCGGCAACACCACGCGGGGAAAATACAGCTTGGCCAGCAGCTGTGCGTTGCCGGTCACGCTGCTGGTGGCCGAGTACACGCCGTTGTTGAAAAAGTTCCAGAAGGTGAGCCCGGACAGCAGGAACACCACGTACGGCACGGGTTTGGACGTCGCGTGGAAAATGTCCTGAAACACGAACGAAAAAATCAGGGCCGTCACCAATGGATTGATCAAGGTCCAGTACAGGCCCAAGAGCGAGTGCTTGTACCGGGTTTCGACGTCGCGCACCGCCAGGTTGCGGATAAGTTCCACCCATCGCAGCACGTCATGCGGCAGCACGCGCTCCAACACGGTCAGCCGCTCTCCTGCCGTGGCCACGGCCATGTTAGAGCCCCCTCTCTTGATGCGGCAGGTAAAACACCCACATGCCCTCATAGGCATACTTGATCTTGGCCTCGCGCTTCAAGCGGGCCAGCACGGGCGGCAGCGCGCCGGCCGGCACGGACGCCGTATAGGTGCTGTCCACGACCACGTAGCTGCCCCGCGGCCACACGGGCGCCGTCAGGAAGGGCAGCACCCGCCCCCGATCCGCCAGGTGGGCCGCCATGTACGGAAGCGCCACCACCGGTGCGTGCGGGGGCACCACCGCCAGCGCATCAGCTACCGCCGTGAGCTGGCCCAGCGGCGGCCCGTCGTGTCGGAGCCCCGCCTCGTGGCCCAGAAAGACGAGGAACATCAAGACATACACGGCCAGCGACAGGCGCGACCAGCGCAGGAACCGCCCCTCGGCCACCGTGGCCGCCAGCGCCATGAGCAAAAACGGCGCGGCCATCGCGCTGCCGACGGCAAACGGGGACGCCGCGGCGGCGGTGCCCACCCAAAGGTTCACCGCCATCACCCCCAGCGCGGGCAGCAGCCAGACGGTGCCGCGCGACACGCCGAACACCAGCACCGGGACCAGGAGATAGCCGAGGTACAGCAGGGCGTGGCTTTCCGCTGCGGCCACCGAAAAGGGATGGGGCGGCAAGCCCACCAGACGCCCCAATCCGACGCCGGTGGCCGACCGGGCCACGAGGGCGGCCGCCACGGCCCAGGCGGCGGCGGCGCCGGCGGCGGTGGTCCGCTGGCGCAGCGCCAGCACCACGCCCAGCAGCAGCGCCACGGGCAGCACGGCGTAGCCACACAGCAGCGCCACCGTGAGCGCCACGAGGCCGGCCGCTACGCGCCGGCGGTCCAGCAGGGTGGCCGCCGCCATCAGGGCGGGCACCGCCAGCACCACCGGGTGCAGGTCTTCAGCCACCATGCCCCACAGCAGCGTCGACAGCAGATAGGCCCACCCGACGAGGCGGCGGCGCGGCCACGGCGTGTCTTGGGCGACCAGCCAGTCGTCGAGGTAGACAAATCCGACGCCCACAGCCACCGCCTGCAGCACCAGCACGAGCCCGAGGCCCCCAAACGCCATGACGTAAGCCATGGGCAGCAGGATCAAGGGGCCATGCAGCCCTAAAATGGGCTGCCCGGACCAGGAGGACACGGCCCACGGCCCGCGCTGCGCCAGGGCATAAAGCGCCTGGACATAGTACGGCAGGGTGGTGCCGCTGCGAAACAGCTCGTAGCGCACCAGCGACACCAACCCGGTCAGAGCGGCCACGGCCACGGCCACCACCACGCGCCACGCGGCCGAGCCCTGGTACTCCTCGGGCGGCACCATGCCTGCTCCCCCCTTTCCCCGGCAGGTTGTCCGCGGCCGTGCGCGGGCACGGCACATCGGCGCGGCGCCATCGCGCCCGTCGGCGGGTTTCCACCGCTATTCCCTGGATGCCGGACCCCCGCCGCGCTCGATGTCCCAAGCGGTCCAAAAATGCCCAAAGGTGTCCAGCGATTCTCCCAAACTTCGGTGCGCCGGGCGGGCCGGTGCGAATCCGGGCAGCGCGTGCCGATTGTAGCACGCGCCCGCCTCACCCTCGAAGGACATCGCTAGGCATCGTCCCAGTGGCTGCCACGCGGCGGTAGACCGCCCAGGTGGCCTCGATCGTGTGGGCCCACGTATAGCGGGCCGCGACCTGCTGGCCTTGGGCCGCGAGCGTGGCGGCCCAGTCGGGGTCGTCCCGCAGGCGGGCGATGGCGGCGCGCCATGCGGCGGGGTCGCGCGGGTCCAGCGGCCACGCGCCGCCGGCCGTCAGCTCATCCGTGGCCGTGCCTTTGGCCACGAGGGTCGGGATGCCCGACGCCATGGCGTCAAGGGCCGGCAGCCCAAAGCCCTCATACAGGGACGGGTAGAGAAAGGCGAGGCTGCCGGCCAGGAGTCCCTGGCGGACGGCATCGCTGACAAAGCCGGCCACCACCACGTGAGGCTGGTGGCTCGCGGCCACGGCGGCTCGGCGGAGCGCCTGGGGCTCGAATCCCACCAGCGCCAGCCCGGCGGGCGCTGGGGCGTCAAACACGCGCCACAGCAGCGCGGTGTTCTTGCGAGCGTCCTGGGCCCCGAGCGCAAAGGCGTAGGGGCGCGGGACGCCCAGCGCGGCGGCGGCCGTCGGGTCCGCTGGGCCGCCGGGCGGTGTGGGTGCCAGCGGCACCACGGCGATCCGCTCCGGGGGGATGGCCAGCGTGGCCGCAATGTCCTGCCGCGCGTGCTCCGACACGGTGATGATGGCGGCGGCCGCCCGGGCCGACGCCGCCATCGCCCGCATGCGGTACAGCCGGGACATTCGGTGCCGCGGCGTCAGCCGATCGGCAAACGCCTCGCCGCGGTGCCACTCGATGACGTCGTGCAGGGTCAGCACCAGCGGCCGCCCGCTGGCGGGCGGGCCGATATTGGCGGTCCCATGCACCAGATCGCAGTGATGCGCCTGGATGGCCTGTGGCCACGCCCACTGCTCCCACACCGCAAAGGGGCGGGCGGGCAGGGGGACAAACGTGAGCCGGGGGCCCGCCAGCGAGTGCAGCACATGAGGATCGGCGCGCCCATCCACGAAGGCGACGCACGTGAAGTCGTCGGGGGGCGCGTTATGCCACGCCGTCAGCAGCTGGTGCACATAGACGCCAATGCCCCGCCGATGCGCCAGCACGCCATAGCGCGCGTCCAACCCCACCCGCAGCATGTCAGCGGATCACGTCCGGCACGCGTCCTGATACACGACCACGGTCTCGCGCGCCGTGCGGTTCCACGACAGCGCGCGGGCGTAGGCCATGTGCTCGGCGGCCACTTGGCGAAAGGCCGGCGGGTCGGCCAGGACGCGCGACAGCGTGGCGGCAATGCTGTCGGTGTCGACCGGGTTGACGTACAGCGCATGGCCGCCGGTGGTGTCTTCCATGACGGTGTTGGCGGAGGTCACCACCGGGGTGCCCAGCGCCATCGCCTCCAGCACCGGCAGGCCGAATCCCTCATACAGGGACACATAGCACAGCGCGGCGGCCCCCTGCAGCAGCAGCGGCACCTCGTCCGGGGCGACATAGTCCAGCACCCGCACGCCAGGGGTGCGCGCGACGACGTGGTCCAAGGCAGCGGTGCCGAATCCCGCGGCCCCGGCCAGCAGCAGGGTGGCGCGGGGATGCTGGCGGCGCGCGATGTTGAAGGCGGTCACCAGGCGCACCAAGTTCTTGCGTGGCTCGCGCGTGCCCACGAACACCAGATACGGATCTGCAATCCCGCGCTGCTGCTGCCACCGAGCCAAGACGTGGGAGGGCTGGGGGCGAAACCGCGCGGCGTCGACCCCCAGCCCCACGGCCACCACGCGCCGGGCATCCGCCCCCGACAGCCCGAAGTGGGACACGATTTCCTGCCGCACGCGGCTGGAGACCGCGATGATGCGGTCTGCATGGCGCACGGCAGACGGCAGCATGCGCTCCAGGTAGCGGCGGTTCTGGGCATTGGCCCACTCGGGCCGCGTGAGCGCCGCCAAATCATGAATGGTCACCACCGTGGGGCAAGGCGCCCAGCGGGGCAGGGTAAACGTGGGGGAGTGGTACAGCTGCGGCCGCTGGCGCCACAGTCCTGCCACGAGGGCGGTTTGCTGCCACGGCAGTCCGGGCCAGCGGCGTTGGGCATGCACCGTGACCTTGTCCAAGGGGAGGGCCGCACTGGGCCCGGGATGCCGGGAGCCGTCGGTGTACAGCTGAAGATTGACGAGCGGGGCCAAGTGCCGTGCCAGCTCGCGCGCGTAGTACCCCACGCCCGTGGGCTGGCCTTCGGACACCAGGAGGCGGGCATCCAAACCGACGGTGAGCCGTGCTGGGCCCATTTATGCCCCTTGGCCGGGTTGCCGCGGCCCGCCGCCCAGCGCGGTGCGCACCATGAGGACCAAGTCCTGCAGGAGGCTGTGGCGCTTGGCGTAGTACAAATCAAAGGCGGCCTTGTGCTCCGGGGGCGTGTAGTAGTCGCCCAGCATCTGAGCCGCGCCGGTGAGGCCGGCCGGCAGTTCGTGGCGCAGATCGTAGTACGGAATGTCGGTCCGAAACTGGTTGACGAAGGCGGGGCGCTCGGGGCGCGGGCCCACCAGCGACATCTCGCCGCGCACAATGTTCCACAGCTGGGGCAGCTCGTCCAAGTGGCTGGCGCGCAGGATGCGGCCCAGCGGGGTCACTCGGGGATCGCCCAAGCCGGCCAGCACCGGCCCCGACTGGAGTTCGGCGTCGCCGCGCATGGTGCGAAACTTGACCAGCCGAAAGACACGCCCGCCGACCGTGACGCGCTCCTGCCAGTACAGCACGGGGCCCGGTGACGTGATGCGCACCAGGAGCGCAATGGCCGCCATGAGCGGCGAGAGCGCGACCAGCCCCACGCCCGCCAGCACAATATCGGCCAAGCGCTTCACCACCAACGAGCCGCGCGTCATGCGCACCGGGGGCAGTTCCAAAAATGGCGTGCCGGCCAAGGCGGTGAGCTCCGCGCCGGCGGCCAGCAAGTCGTATTGATTGGGCGTCCACAGGCAGGGCACGTCATGCTTCAGGCAGGCAATGAAGTACTGCTCCTTCCTGTCCAAGGGCACCTCGCGGCTCAGGAGAACTAGGCCGTAGCGGCCCAGATCGCCGGGGGGCGCGAGAGCCGTCCGGTGCTCGACCGCGATGCGCGGCAGATACTGGCCCGCGCGCCGGGTCATGAGGTCGTTCTCCGCCGGCGGCGAGACGGCCAGCACCTGGATGGTGGGGGCGTCGCGCAGCGTGAGCGACCGGTGCAGGCGGCGCCACACGAGAAAGGCGGGCACCTGCAGGACCGCCGAGATGAGAAACACCGATCGAGGAAATCCGATGGTGGTCGCCAAAAACGTAATGGCCAGGGTGACAAAGGCGTTCACCAAGACCGCGGTCCCCACCGCCTGCGACAAGTCCTGGGCTGGCTGGCGGTACGGCCGGTACAGCCCATAAATGCCAAAAATAATGACGAGAGCCAGGGCGTCCCACCAAAACAGCCTCAAATACGCGTCCCAGTTGTACGCGGGGGGGAAGTGGCCAAACCGCAGCAAAAACGCCAAGGTCGTCACCGCGTTCAGCAGCACCACGTCGATCACGGGCAGCAGCACGCGCGTCACGCCCGCAAATCGCATTGGGTCACCCCGCTTGCCTGTCCACAGCCTGCGCCGCAGATTTTAGGCTTAGTATAATCGACAGCAATCACGCTTGGGCGGCACAAAGGGCTAGGCGTCGGATCCCGCGCATCGGGCCTGGTCCTGTCTCTTGAACGTGCGCCGCACCCCGCCGGTTGCAGGCGGGTGCAGAATTGGTCGAGCCTGCGGGGCAGAGCCAGGTGCCGGGTCGGCCGGCTGAGGGAGGAAAGAAGGCGCCCATGCGCGTGCTGGAGGTGGTGACCGGCGGCGAGCCGGGCGGAGCGCAGCGGCACGTGGCCGATGTGACCCAGGGCCTTCGGGCGGCCGGCCACGAGGTGCGGGTGGCGCACGGCGGGGGCCGGTGGCTGGAAGCCGCTGTGGGCGCCACCGACTATCTGCCCCAACTCACGCGGTCCGTGAACCCTGCCGCCGATTGGGCCGCCTGCCGGAGCCTCGAGGCGCTCATCGCTCGCTACAGGCCCTCGGTGGTGCACGCCCACAGCTCGAAGGCCGGGGTGCTGGCCCGGCTGGCAGCGCGCGCCCGCCAGGTGCCGGCCGTCTACAC
Organism: Bacillota bacterium; assembly: GCA_021820465.1. Taxonomy (GTDB): domain Bacteria; phylum Bacillota; class Sulfobacillia; order Sulfobacillales; family JAIMBI01; genus JAJZWV01. Next base: position 4,269 of record JAKADP010000056.1, on the reverse strand, counting down.
GGCGCATGGATTTGTCTTTACGGACCCCAGGCGGCCGGCCTGGGAGCGCGCGCTCTTTCGGGCTGCGGAGGGCTGGGCGGGCCGTCGATCCGCCGCCGTCATCACCGTGAGCCCCCGCGATGCCGCGTGGGCGCGGGCGGCGGGCATTCGGCGGGTGGAGCTCATCGCCAACGGGGTCGAGGTGCCGGCGATCCCCTGGACGCCGCCGCCGGGCCCGCCGTGGCGGGTGGGGTTTCTCTCGCGGTTCAGTCCCGAAAAAGGCTTTGGCGTTTTAGTGGCCGCGATGGCGGCGGCCGGACCGACGTATGAGTTGGTGGTGGGCGGCGACGGCCCCTTGGCGGCCGAGTATCGGGCCGCGGCGGCCGCCGCCGGCCTCAGCGCAGCGTTTTTGGGATGGCAGGGCGACACGCGGGCGTTTTTGGCCCAGGTGCACGTGCTCGCGATTCCCTCTTGGAAGGAAGGCCTCCCGTATGCGCTCCTGGACGCGCTGGCCGCCGGTGTGCCCACGGTGGCCACCGACGTGGGGGCGATGGGGGATGTGCTGCGGCCCCTGGATCCTCGGCTGGTCGTGCCGGCGGGCGATCCCCGGTCCCTTACAATAGCCTTGGAGGCCGCAGTGGGGCAGGCACGGACCGCTGCCCCGTCGTTTGCGGACGCGGCTCGCGCGCACATCGCGCGGCACTACAACCTGCGCGACATGATCGCGCAAACCGCGGCCGTGCTGGAGGAGGCTGGTCATGAGCAACCGCAGCCGGGCCGTGGTCCTGACGGCCGTGGACCCGACGGCTCCCCGCCAGGGTGACCAGTGGCGGGCCTGGGCGTTGTGGCAGGGACTGGCCGACGTATTTGACGTGACGCTGCTGCAGTGGGGGGGGACCGCCGCGGGGGCGCACCAGGTGTTTGCCCTGCCGGAGCCGGCGCGGCGGCGCGCGCGCTGGCGGCAGCTGGTGCGGCGGCGCTTTCCGCTGGCGACGGCCCCGTACCGGGAGGACGTCCCCGCCGTCGCCGGGGCGTATGACGTGGTGGCGGCCTTTCAGTTGAAGTGTGCGTACTGGGCGCTGGCCGTGCCGGGGCGCTTTCACCTCCTGGATCTCACGGACAGCCTGGGCCTCTACCTGTCGGAGTTCATGGTATGGGAGTGGACGCCACACCGCGTGGCGCTGTTGGGCGTGGGCCCCGAAGAGGTGCGGCTCGCGCGTCAGTTTGACGAAGTGTGGGTGGCGGCGGCTCGGGATGCGGACTGGCTGCGCGAGCGGGGCGTCGGCCAGGTGCGCGTGGTGGAAAACGGCGTGCCGCGCGTCAAGCCGCTGCCTCCCGCGGATCCCGCCCATCTGCTGTTTGTGGGCAACCTCGAGTACGCCCCCAACCGGATGGGGCTGTCCCACTTTTTAGAGCAGCTGTGGCCCGTGCTGCTGCGCCAGCACTTTCGCCTCACGCTGGTGGGCAAGGGCACCGAGCGCGTGCGGCGGCCCGGCCTCACCGGCCGGGGATTGGTGGATGCCGAGGAGTTGGAGCAGTGCTATCGCGAGGCCGGGGTGGTGGTGGCGCCGATTTTGGTGGGAGCGGGGACGCCCACCAAGGTGCTGGAGGGGCTGGGATACGGCCGGCCCGTGGTGGGGTGGCGGGTGGGGCTGGGGGGACTGTCGCCGGCTCAGCGTGGTGCGGTGCTGAGCATGCGGTCGCAGTCGGAGTGGATTCACACCCTGGCCGAGCTGCGGGAGCCGTCGGTGTGGGCGGATCGCGCGGGCCGCGGCCCGCGCACCGTCAAGCCGTGGGGCCGGGCCGCGGCGGAGGCGGCGCGCCGGATCCTTGACTCGACAAGCTCCGACGAACCGGTCTAGCATACTCAGCAGGAGTCGAAGGGCGCCGCCGGGGCGGATGGTCATGAATGAGCGGCGAAAGATATGGACGCGCGCTGGGAGTGGCGGAAGTGACAGCGGGAGTGGCAGTGGAAGTTTTTGCGGCGCTCATTGGGCTCCTGTCGGCGGCGGTCGTGCTGTGGCGCCCCGCCTGGGCCTTTGGGACGCTGGTGGCTGCGTCCATCTGGGTCGAGGTGGTCCATGCCGGCACGGCGTCCCACTGGCAGTACGTGCCCTGGCTGGTGCCGGCGTTCGTCGTGTTGGTGCAGGCAGCGCGCGCCGGCCCGTGGCGCATCCGATGGGAGCCGCTGGTGGCGTGGAGCGCTGCCTACGGCGTGTGGGTGGTGCTGGTGGCCGTGGTTCACCACGGGACGGGGGATCTTTATTATGCGGCCGGCGTCCCGGTCGTGCTGGTGACCGCGCTGGTGGCGCTGCCCCGCGTGCACGCCCAGGTTGGGGGGCGCCCGTGGCACCAGCTCCTGATGGTGCTGGCGGGCGCCACCGGGCTGCTGTCGCTCGCCGCCGGGGTGGCGGCGCTGGGATTTCATCAAGGATTTCCCGTGCCGGTGGGCAGCCATACGCTGCTGGCGTGGCAGTGGCCGTTTGCCAACAAAAACACGCTGGGCTTCCTGACCGCCTTCGGCGTCCCGGCGGCGGCCATTTTGCTGGTGGAGCGCGAAGAGCCGCGCTGGCTGTGGTGGGTGGCGGGGATTTTGTCGGTGATGGGCCTCGCGCTGTCGTATTCCCGCACGGGCTGGATCGCGGCCGCAGTGGGCGTGCTGGTGGTGGCGGGCGTGGTTTACGGGCGCCGCGGCGTCTTGTGGGCCGTCGCGGGGGTGGTGGTCGCGCTGGGGCTCGTCACGGCCAAGACCGGGGTGCATCGGCTGATCAACTTGTTCAAGCATGGGCTGTCGGGCCGCACGCTCTTGTGGCGTGCCGCCCTGCGCGTGGCCCGGAGCCACTGGCTTGCGGGGGTGGGGCCCGGCCAGTCCCCCACGGCCATGGCCCCGTACGTGCCGCCCGCCTTCGTGGGGCTTACGCCCAGCAACGGGCCGCTGGAGACGCTGGTGGAGCTGGGCCTAGTGGGGCTCTTGCTGTGGGCGGCGGTGGTGGCCGCGGCCATCGTGGCGGCTTGGCAGCGAGCCACCTCGGTGCGGCACTTTGGGCTTTGGCTGGCGCTGTTGGTGGCCGGGCTGGTGGAGCAGCTGGCGGAGTCCAGCTTTTTGGGCGGGATATCGTTTGAGGACTACTTGTTCCTGGCGGTGCTGGCGGTGGTGGTGTCCTGGCGAGGCCAGGATCGGCGCGCAGGCAAGGAGGCGGCATGAACGTTCTGGTGACAGGAGGGCGGGGCTACATCGGGCGGGCGGTGGTGCACACCCTGGCCGCGGCGGGCCACACCGTGGTGGCCTACGATCTGGCGCCGCTCGGGGCACCGCGCCTCAGCGCCGCCGCTGGCGTTCAGCAGCTGGTGGGGGACATCCGCGACGAGCGAGCGCTCACCGAGGTCCTTCGGGACCACCCGGTGGACGCGGTGGTCCACTTGGCGGGCAAAATCGTGGTGAGCGAGTCGGTGGCCGCGCCCTTGGGGTACTGGGACCACAACGTGCTGGGGGGCATTGTGCTTCTGAAGGCCATGGCGGCGGCGGGTGTGCGGCAGATGATTTTCTCCAGCTCGGCGGCGGTTTATGGCAAGGTGGAGCCGGAGCCCATCCCCGAGCAGCATGGCCGGGAGCCGCTGAGCCCGTATGGCCGCACCAAACTCGCGATGGAGTGGATCCTGGAGGATTTGGACCGCGCCGGAGTGCTGCGCTATGTGGCGCTCCGGTATTTCAACGCCGCCGGCGGAGTGCCCGGTGTGACCGCTGAGGCCCACGACCCGGAGACGCATCTCATCCCGAGCGCGCTGGCCGCGGCAGCGGGCGGCCCTCCCTTAAAGATTTTTGGCAGCGACTATGACACCGCGGACGGCACCGCCATGCGCGACTACGTGCATGTGGGCGACTTGGCCGAGGCCCATCGGCTGGCATTGGATCATCTGGCGCAAGGAGGACGCTCCGTGGCGCTCAACGTGGCCACGGGCCTCGGATATACGGTGGCCGAGGTGGTGGCGTCGCTGGAGCGCGCGCTGGGTCGCGCCGTGCCCACCGTGCCGGCCGACCGCCGCCCCGGAGATCCTCCCCTCCAGATTGGCCGCGGCACGGCCATCCGCGAACAGCTGGGCTGGGTGCCGGCGCATGCCGACCTGGACGACATCACGGCCAGTGCGGTCGCGGCGCACCGCTCGTGACCCGCCGCACGGGGTCCGGGGCTCCCCTGGTGGAGGCGGCGCGCCAGCTGGTGCACGACGGCCTCGTGGTGGGCACGGCGGGCAACGTGAGCGTGCGGGTGCCCGACGGACTAGTCATCACGC
>JAKADP010000055.1 GCA_021820465.1 Bacillota bacterium | reverse complement strand
GCGCCATGGGGGCTGTGCGGCGCCACCTGCACCGCCACCAGCGGATCTCCCCGCAACGCATCCGCCAGGGCCCGCGTGTGCTGGCGCGCCTCGGCTGGGGTCTCACGATACCGCGAGGGAGCGCCGGCCCAATCGTAAAACGTGCGAGCCAGGACGAGCCGAATGCCCACCCGGCGCGCCGCCTCGGCAACCGCCTGGGCATTTTCGGTCCCCTGGTCGTTCAGATAGAAAAAGTCGGCCACGGTCGTGACGCCGTGGCGCAGCATGTCGGCGTACGCCAACTCCGCCGCCCACCCTATTTCCTCGCGCGACAAGCGGTCCGATACGGGGTACAGGATCTTGGACCGCCACCCAAAGAAGTCGTCATCCTCTCCCATGCCCCGCAGGAGAATCTGAAAGCTGTGACTGTGCCCATTAATGCTGCCCGGGAGCAGCAGCCGCTCCGCCATCCGCTCCAGCCGCGCACCCGCGTGGGCGGCCAGCACCACGGGGGCCGGGCCGACGGCCACGATCTGTCCGTCGGCCACGGCCACGGCCCATCCGGCCTGCATGGCCCCGTCCGCGTAGAGCCAGTCCGGCAGCCACACGGCACTCGCCAACCCCGGCGCGCCTCCAGGGTGGCCCGCCATCGACACCGCCTCCTCTCGCGTGGGCTCGTGCTCAGTCCCCGCATCCTATCAGATTGGGGGCGATTCGGGCCGGCACCGCTGCCGTCCCGCCGCCATACCATGCGTCCAAAGGGGGCGGGTGGGTGGCGTCACGGAGCCCCTCTGCGCGTCCGCCTCGCCTACGCCGCTCAGCCATGGTCGCGCTGGCCGCCTTGGGCCCGGGGATTTTGGGTCTGATGGCGGACAACGATGCCGGGGGCATGATGTCGTACCTGCTGACCGGAGCTCAACACGAGCTCCGGTTGTTCATCCCGGCGCTGCTTGTGATGGGCGCGGCCACCGTGTTTATTCAGGACATGGCGCTCCGCTTGGCCCTGGCCGCGCGGCTCCCGTTTCAGCGCCTCGTGCGCGTCCGGCTCGGCCGCGGAGCCGCCCAGCTGCAGGCGCTCTTGCTGCATGCCTTGAACGTCATCGTGCTGGCCACGGAAGTGTCCGGCATGGCCCTGGCGCTGCAGTGGGCCGGCATCCCCTTCATGACGGCCGTGGGCATGGCGGTCGCCATTACGGCGGCCATCGCCATGCGCGGCCGCTACCAGTCCCTGGAGCGGCTGCTGCTGGTCGTGGGCGTATTGAATCTGGCGTTCGTCGGGGCGCTGTTTTGGCTGCCGGCGGGGCATGGCGTTCAGAGCCCCTGGCAGGCGGCGCCTCCCGCCGCCGATACCAACTTTCTGCTGCTGGCCCTAGCCGGCAACGCCGTGGCCCCCTGGATGGTGTACTGGCAGGAAAATGCGGTCGTGGCCCGCGGCATGAAAGTGTGGGAACTTCGCCGCGGGCGATTTGACCTGCTCGTGGGCGTGCTGGTGCAACTGGCCATGGCCACCGTGGTGCTGTGGATCGGCGCCTCGCTCCACGGGAGCCCTGGCCACGTGTTCAATCCCCTCGAGTGGATGGGGCACAACGCCGGGGCGCCCGTGGCCAACCTTTTTGCTGTGGGGCTGTTTGACGCAGGCCTGCTGGCCGCTGTCACCATCGGGTTCTCCTCCAGTTGGATGGTGACCGAGGCGTTTCCCGCTGAACCCGACACCCAGCGGCGGCGGCGCAGTGCCATCCAGGCGGGCTCCCTGCTGGCCGCCGCGGCGCTCGTGGTGCTGCCGGGCTGGCACCAGGGATTTTTGGCACTGTTTGCCCAGGCCCTGGCCGCCCTCCTGATGCCCATCACGCTGGTGTTTTTGGGGAGCCTCACCAGCGACCGGTCTGTCATGGGGAGGCTGGTCAGCCACCCGTGGCAGCGCGTGCTGGGCGTGGCGCTTGCCGGCCTCTTTTTGGCGCTGGCGGCCGCGGCGTGGCTGTAGCCCCCGTGAATGTCGATTGTGCATGCGGCGGTCCACCGGCGCGCGGCGTGGCACAATGGGGCACAAACCACCGGAGGGAGTTGGTGCGCTGTGGAGGCGCCGAGACAGGCCGACAAGGCTCCGCCGGGGTCCGTGGCGCCGGCCGCTCCGGCAGGGGGCCAGGACGGCTGGATCGCCCATCTGGATGCGGTGGCGCACGCCCTGGGCGGCGACCCGGGCCAAGGGCATCGTCCGGTCCTCGACCGGACCGTGGCCGGCGACCTCATTGCCGACGTGGCCCACCTGCTGTTTCCCGAGCAGTTCGCCGACAGGATGGGCGGGCACGGCAGCCTGGGCACTCGCCATCGCCTGTGGGTGGTGGGACGGGTCGGATGGGCGCTCGCGCACTTGGTTCACGACCTCACGCCGCACGCCTGCCCGGCGGACGAGCCCTGTCCCCAGGTGCCCCGCGCCGTCGACACGACACAGCAGTTTCTCGGCGCCCTGCCGGCGCTGCGCGATGTCCTGCGCCAGGATGCCGAGGCAGCTGTCCACGGCGACCCGGCGACGGACAGCCTCGCGGAGGTGATCACCACGTACCCTGGCTTTCTGGCGACCCTGGTGTACCGTGCCGCCCATCGCCTGTGGGAGCTTCGGGTGCCGCTCCTGCCGCGCACCCTGTCGGAGTGGGCCCACAGCCAAACCGGCATCGACATTCATCCGGGTGCCGTCATTGGCCCGCGCTTCTTCATCGATCACGGCACGGGTGTCGTCATTGGCGAGACAACCACGGTGGGGGAAGGGGTCACCGTCTACCAAGGCGTGACCCTGGGCGCTCTCAGCTTTCCCCGCGATGCAGACGGCCACGTGCTGCGGGAGTCCAAGCGCCATCCGACGCTGGAGGATCACGTCACCGTGTACGCCGAAGCCACAATTTTAGGGGGGCACACGGTCGTGGGGCATCATTCCCACGTAGGCGGCAACGTGTGGCTCACCGACAGCGTCCCACCCTACAGCCGCGTGGTGTCCTCGCCGCGGGTGGACCACCGCCCTCCCACGCGCTCGTCCTAGCCGGCGCCCCGAGGCGCTCACCGGCGGCGCCTCTGGCCGATGCTCTCCGATCTGCGCCGTCAGGGCATGAGGCGAGCCGCCGTGGGTGCCGCGACGGCCGGCGTCCGGAGTATACTCAAGCGGAAGGGGTCTGACTCCGCCGAGACGTGGAACTCAGGTCCACAGCGTTTGCTCACTTTTGGCCCCAGAGGCCGCGAGGGGATGAACCGTGCGTCTGCATGATGAAAAGCCATCGGTGGCTCCGCAAATGGCCAGCCTATCGGTGGATTTGGTGGTGTGGCGGCCTGCCCATTCCGATGCGGTGCCGCTCACGCGCGCGCTGACGGCTCACGGATTTGGCGAGCGCTCACAGACGGTCGTTTGGTTGGACAAATTTACGGTGCGCCTGACGATGTGGCGCCACAAGTACTTCACCCAGCTGACGCCCAGCGATTGGGCGGCCGCGGGGCCGGATTTGGTGGAGGCGTTGCGGGCCATTTGGGCCGAGTACCACCCCAAATCCATCGTGTACGACACCCGCGCCTTTTCGGTCGGGCTCAAAACGGCGGCCCGCCGCCGGCGCGTGCCAGTGGACCGCGTGGCCAGCCTGCACCCGGTCAACAGCCCGCCCGTGCAGTGGGAGCTCCAATTTTGAGTGCCGACGCGGTGACGCAAGAACACATCCAGGCCGCGCGCGAGCGGCTGGCGGGCGTCGCGCACCGGACGCCCATCCTGACCAGCCGGCTCTTGGACGAGCGCTACGGCCTCGCCCTCGGATTGAAGGCGGAGAACCTCCAGCGAGCCGGTGCCTTCAAGTTTCGCGGCGCGTACAACCTGGTGTCGCAGCTGGCAGAGCGCGGCGTGCGCCGCGGCGTGGTGACGGCGTCCAGCGGCAACCACGGCGGAGCGGTGGCGCTCGCGGCCCGGATGACGGGCCTCGCGGCGCACGTCGTGGTCCCGAGCGATGTCAGTGCCGCCAAGATCGCGGCGGCCGAAGCCTACGGCGCCACGGTGGAGCGCGTCGGGCCCAAGAGCGCCGAGCGGCTGCTGCGGGCGGAGCAGCTGGCTCGGGAAGAGGGATGGGACTACGTGCCGCCTTATGACCACCCCCAAGTGCTGGCGGGCCAAGCCACCGTAGGCCTCGAAATTCTCGAGCAGGTTCCCGACGTCGAGGTGATTCTGGTCCCCATTGGCGGCGGCGGCCTCATCAGTGGCATTGCGACGGCGGTCAAGGCGGCCCGCCCCAGCGTCCGCGTGATTGGCGTCGAGCCGGAAGGCTCGGCCGCGGCGTTTCTATCGCGCCAGGCCGGCCGCCGGATTGCCATTCCGGCCGGCGTCACCATTGCAGACGGGCTGCGCACCGTCGTGCCCGGCCAGATGACCTATCCCATCATCGAGCGGCTCGTCGATGATTTGGTGACTGTATCCGACGCGGCCATCATCCAAGCGCTCACCCTGCTGCTGACCCACGTCAAAACGGTGGTCGAGCCGTCAGGGGCCGCCGCCGCCGCCTACGCCTGGCAGCAGCCCAGCCCGCTGGCTGGCGCCCGCGCGGTGGCCGTGCTGTCTGGCGGCAATATCGCCCCGGCGGCGCTGGCCCACCTGCTGTCCGCATAGCGCTCATGCCTGGTCGGCATCCTAGGCCCAAGCGACCGACCAGGGGAGGCTGTCTAGGTGATGAGCACCGCCGATTTTGGTCCCGGACCCGGAGCCTTTACTCCAACCTGCCAATGTGGCAGCCCGGCAGAGTATCAGTGTCGGCAGTGTGGCCACGACCGGTGTGAGGCCCACTTCTGTGCCGGCTGCCAGCGCTGTGAGGAGCACTGTGTCTGTGGCTGGCGCTTCTGGGCCCCGTTTGACTTCTAGCCACCGCGCGCGGCCTCCGACCTTGGGCGGTGTTACCTGCCGGCCGCGGGCGGCGTTGTACGTGCCAGGAAACACCACGGTATCAGGGCTGGCCACGGACGGCCATCCGTAGTACCGTGGCATCGCGTGCAAATTAGCCGTCCGCGGCCTCAGGGGAGAATGTCATGTACCGCCTCTACATCGTCTTGGTGATCATTGTGGCGCTGTTGGCTGTTCAGTTGCTGCGCCCCGTGCCGGCGCTCGCCGTGCAGTCCACCACCGCCACCACGTATCGCGTACCCGGTTCGCTGTCGAGCTTCCCGTGGCCCACGCAGGGTCAGTCCGCCTTGGGCGTCGAGGGCATCGGCGTCGTGGGGCATGCCGGGTCCACCCGCCCGCAGGCCATCGCCAGCCTGGCCAAGATGATGACGGCCTATTTGGTCTTGAGGGCCCACCCGCTGTCGACGGGCCAAAATGGCCCGTCCATCACGGTCACCGCAGCCGACGTGGCTCTGTACCAGCAGGACAAAGCCAACGGAGACTCCGTGGTGCCGGTGGCGCAGGGTGAAGTCCTGACCGAGCGCCAAATGCTCCAGGCGCTGCTGCTGCCGTCGGGCGACAACATCGCCACCATGCTGGCGCAGTGGGTGGCCGGCAGCAACGCCGCCTTTCTAACACAAATGAACGCCATGGCCAAGAAGCTGGGCATGAACCACACGTACTACGCCGACGCGAGCGGGGTCTCGCCGGCCACCGTGTCCACCGCCGTCGATCAGACGCTGCTGGCTGAGCGGGACATGGCCATCCCGGTGTTTCGGCACATCGTGGCCATGCCGCAGGTGACGCTGCCCGTCGGGGGCGTTCAGTACAACGTGAATTATGACTTGGGGCAGTCGGGCATCATTGGGGTGAAAACCGGCAGCACCAGCCAGGCGGGTGGGTGCTACGTTGCTGCGGCCTATCGGCAGGTGGGGACTCATCGCCTGCTGGTTATCGCCACGGTCCTCGGTCAAGGGGGCGTTCAGATCCTGCAAAGTGCGCTGAATGCCGGCAAAAGCCTGCTCAACGCCAGCACCTCCGTGCTCACCACGACCACGGTGCTGGCAGCCGGCCGCGAAGCCGCCCGCGTCACGGCCGCGTGGCACCCGTCCGTGCCCGCCACCGTGCGGCACAGCGTTTCATTCATCTCCTGGCCCGGCATGGTGGTGCACCTGAAGTTCACCCCCCTGCCCGTCCCGACGACGGTCTCCGCCGGCACGCGCATTGGGACGCTTACCGTCAGCGCTGGCTCTCAGAGCCAGACGCTGGGCGTGCGCACCACCGCCGCCGTGCCGCCGCCGGCGCTCAAGTGGCGCCTCACGCGGGCCTAACGGCAGGTTCAACCGTTCTTTAGCTAATCTTTGGGGTTTCTTGAAGCCTCCCATCGGGACTGGCGGTTATCCTAGCAGGGTAACGTCGACGGACCCGGTGGGAGGTGCCTTATGCCAGCAGACGATACGATCGGAGCCATGGGACCGGCGGGGGCGGCGCCGCTGGCGCAGTTGTCCGCGTGGGCGGCCCTCGAGCCCGACCGCCTGTTTCTGTGGGACGCGCGCCACGGACAGCGCGTCAGCTACCAGGAGGCGGCGCGGCTCGTCGCCGGATGGCGCCAAGCGCTCATCCGCTCGGGTGTGCGCCCGGGCGACCGCATCCTGCTGTCCCTGCCCAACGGGCTCAACTTTTCGCTGCTCTACTTGAGCATTTTGTCGGCCGGGGCCACCGTGGTGCCCCTGAACCCCGACGCGCCGGAGGGGGAACGCGCGCGAGTGGCCCAAAAAGCCGACCCGCGCCTGGCCATCGTGGCCAGCGACGCCCGCTGGACCGGTGCGGTGCCGGTATGGCCTTTGGAGTCCCAAGCGTGGGCGGATCCCCTGCGCCGCCGCGCACGCGCCGGTGCACCAACCCCGCGCGACCCCGTGCACGGAGCGGTGTTGCTGTTTACGTCCGGGACCACGGGCGACTCCAAGGGCGTGCGGCTGACCGCGGGGCGCCTCGCGCACACAGCCGCCCACATTGCGCAGCACCACCGCCTGGGCCGCGGCCAAGTGGGACTGTCCACGCTGCCGCAGTTCCACATCAACGCGCAAGTGGTGGGCCTCTTGGCCACTCTGCGCGCCGGCAGCACCCTAGCACTGGACGACCGGTTTCACGCGCGCGATTTTTGGGATGTGGCTGCCGCGGTCCAGCCGACGTGGATCAACGCCGTGCCCGCCATCATTGGCATTTTGGCACGCCAGCCCGGGCCCGCCTCCCTGCCCGGCGTGCGCTTTGTCCGCTCGGCCTCGGCCCCGCTGCCCCTACCCGACTTGAACCGGTTTCAGTCGCGGTTCGGCGTCCCCATAGTGGAAACCTACGGCTTGACTGAAGCCGGAAGCCAGGTGGCGGCCAATCCGCTGCCGCCCGGACGGCGCAAGGCGGGGTCCGTGGGCCTCCCCGTGGGAGTTCGGCTGGAAGTAGTAGATCCAGACGGGATCCGGGTGGGCGCGGGCGAGCCCGGCGAGGTGCGCATCGGAGGCCCGGGCGTCGTGGACCGATACGTCATCGCCGGCGAGGGGGTGCAGAGCTTCCGAGACGGGTGGTTCTACACCGGCGACCACGGGTATCAGGACCGCGACGGATACCTGTACCTGACCGGGCGCACACGCGAGCTCATCAACCGAGGGGGCCAAAAGGTGCCGCCCCGCGAAGTGGAGGATGTGCTGCTGCAGCACCCGTCCGTCACGCAGGCGGCCGTGATTGGCATTCCACACGGGCTGCTGGGCGAGGAAGTGGCGGCGTACGTCGTGGTGGACGGGCCTTCCGCCCATGTGCTGGAGGAGTTGGACGCGCTGGCGCGCCGCGAGCTGTCGGCCTACAAGCGGCCCGTGGCCATTCATGCCGTGGACCGGCTGCCGGTGGGGCCCACGGGCAAGATCCAGCGGCTCCGCCTGAAGGCCGAGGTGCTGGCCGCGAAGGGAGCCTCCTAATGGCCCTGGCGAGCTCCGTGGCCGCCCCGGCGCGCCCCAAGCGGCGGCACGTCAGCGAGTTGGACCTGCTGCGGGCGCTGACCGTGCTGGGCGTCATTTCAGTCCACAGCATCTGGTTTACGAACACGGCCACCAATCTGTCGGCCAACCTAGGCATGGACATGCTGCACTACACCCGCAACGTGTTTATGTTCATGACCGCCTTCGTGCTGTTCTACGTGTACTACCGGCGCTCATACCCCCTCTCGAGCTTCTGGGCCAAGCGGTTCAAGCTGGTGGGCATCCCGTACGTGCTGTGGAGCATGTACTACGTGTATTACGGTGGGGCGCTCAAGCACGGCATCGCGTTCTACCTGTCCACGCTGGGCGCGGACCTGGTCCAGGGCACGGCGTGGTTCCACCTGTACTACCTGCTGGTGACGATGCAGTTCTACCTGGTGTTTCCCCTGTTCGTCTGGCTGGTCAAGAAAACCGCCGGGTACCATCGGTGGCTCCTGGCTGCCAGCCTCGGGCTGGAGCTCCTCATGATGATCGTGTTCCAGTACGCCCCGAACTGGATGACGACCGGGGTAGGGCAGCCGCTCTTGTGGATGGTGCTGAATCGCCACCAAGTGGTGTTCACCTATCAGTTTTACTTGGTGCTGGGGGCTGTCACCGCGGTGCACCTCGACCAGATCGAGGCGTACATCCGGACGCACGGACGGACGCTGGTCAAGGGGCTCGCCGCCACCGCGCTGGCGATGGCGGCCTACTACGGACTGGCGGTCAGCGTGTGGCATGAGCCGGTGACCTTTGCCGCCAACGTGTTCCAGCCACTCATGCCTATCTACAGCCTGTTTGTGATCCTGACGCTTTACCGCCTGGGACAGCGGTGGGTGGGCGCCAAGAGCCAGAATCGGTGGCGGACGGCCACATGGGCCATCACGTGGGTCGCTGACCTCTCTTTCGGAATCTACCTGATTCACCCGGCCGTTCTGGAAGAGCTGACCACCCGGTTTCTGTGGATGCTGGGGCCGTTCACCCGCGTGATCATTACGCCGGTGACGGCGCTGCTGACCCTCACGCTGTCGGCGCTCATCATCCGGGGCATGGCCGCAACCCCCTGGGCGGTGTACGCGATTGGCCGCGAGCAAATTCCCATTCCGTGGGACCGGTGGCGCCGCTACTGGCCGCGCCGGCCCCGGCCGGTGGCCCCGGCCAGCGCTTCCGGCGTCGACGGTGCCGACGCTCCCGCGGTTGCAGAAGGAGGTGCCCGATAAAATGGCCTCGCCCAACAGTTCGCCGACCAGATCACTGCAGCAGAGCGTGGTGGCCCGCTTAGAGCGGCTGCCGATGACTCCCTATTTGTGGATGTTGGTGCTGGTGGCCGGCGGCGCGTGGTTCGTCGAATCCCTGTCGATTGGCGCCACCGGGGTGATCCTGCCGGTGTTGAAGCCCCTGTGGCACCTCACGGCCGCCCAGGTGGGCTTGCTGGCCGTCTCCTCCACAGTGGGCGTGGTCGTGGGCCTCATTCCCGCGGGACGCATTGGCGACCGCATCGGGCGCGTGCGGCTGTTGACCTACGGCATTCTCGTGTACAGCGGCCTCACCCTGCTGTCGAGCCTGTCGCCCAACTACACCACGCTGGTGATCCTCAGGCTGCTGGCGGGGCTGGGCATGGGCGCCGTGTTCCCGCTGCCCTACTCCATTGTGAGCGAATTTGTGAGCCGCACGCGCCGCACGTGGCTGTCCGGGGTGCTGGACGCCTGCCTGTCGGTCGGCTACTTCATCGCGCCCCTGCTGGGGCTCTTGATCCTGCCGCATGTCGCACCCAACCTCTCGTGGCGGCTGTTCCTGGTGGCGGCCGGCCTCCCGCTGCTGTACGCCCTCGTGGTTCGGCGGGTGATGCCCGAGTCGCCGCGCTGGCTCTGGCACATGGGCCGCCAGCACGAGGCTCTGGTGGCCGTGGATCGGCTCGAAGAGCGGAGCCGCCTGTACGGCCCCCTGCCGCCGGCCGACCCGGCCGGGATTGACGCCCCGGAGCCCCCCCGCTACTCCGCGCGCGACACGGTGCGCCGGTACGCCGGCGCCACGGCTGTCAGCGCCGTGGGCGCGACCGGGACGTTCTTCATGTTCTACGTGGTCATGACGTACATGCCCACCGTGTTTCATCAGCTGGGCTTGTCGTTTGCCACGTCCCTGGCCTTCGCCGCGCTGGTGACGGCGGCGGCCATTCCGGGCAAGCTCTTAAACGGCTATCTCTCGGAGCGCTGGGGCCGCAAGCTGGTGTTTGCCGTGTTTATGGGGCTGGCCGCCGCATCGGCAGTGCTGTTCGCGAGCGCGCCGTCGATTGCCTGGCGGCTGGCCGATGGCATGGGCATGTCCTTCTTTGGCACCGGCGCCTTCCCGGGCCTCAAGATGTACTACGCCGAGCAGTACCCCACGGGCTACCGGGTGACGGGCGCGTCGACGGTCGAGGCGGTGTCCCGCACCCTCGGAGGCATTGTCGGTGCGGCCCTGGTTCCCATTGCGTGGCACACGATGGGTCTCGGGTCCTCATTCCTCATCATCGCGGCGGTGGCCGTCGTCTCGCTGGCGGTGGTGGCCCTGTGGGGACGGGAAACGCGCGGAATGACGCTGGAGCGCATTGAGCAGCAGTATCTGGGGCCGTCGGCGCCGCGGGCGGCTTCCAACTCGTGAGCGCGCGCCCCGCCGCCGATCGGCGCGGCGCGCCTCACCTCTCCCGCGCCACGGCCCCCCAACTGCCGGTCCACTCGCCGGTCACAGCCGGTCCGCCCCCCGCTTTGGGTGCCGCGGCCACTTCCACTACGACGCGGTCACCGTCCGCGGACACCACCCGGCCGCTCAGCACGAGGGGCACCCCGGGCCGCACGGGCGAGCGAAAGCGCACCCGAAACGCCGTGGGGTCGCTGCCCTCGAGTGCCCACTGGACGTAGGCTGCGAGGCGGCCCATCACCAGCATCCCGTGGGCAATGACACCATCCGCCAAGCCAAACTCACGAGCCACCGCGTCGTCCAGGTGAATCGGGTTGTGGTCGCCCGATGCTTCGGCATACCGCCGCAGATCCTCGCGCGTGAGGGTCAGCTCCTGGCCAGGCAGGACCTCTCCGGGCCTGGGGCGATGGGGCTCCCGCCGCCCGGTCATTGGGTGCCGCCCTCGTCGGGCAGGGTCACCATGACCGTGGTCCGCGTTTCCACCAGCAGGAGGTCATCCGCCCCGTCCACGCCTGCCGCGGCGCCGCTCGAGGCCGTGATGTGGTTCACCACCACCACAATGGCCAGGCGTCCCCGCTGGCGCACGCTTTCAAGCCATCCCACCACCCGCACCTGCTCATTCTGCTGAAGGGGGCGCCCTGCCGGGAAGCGAAATTCTTGGGACGCATGAATCACCCCCGCCGTTGGCAGCGTCAGCCCCGGCACGTCCAGCGTTTGGAACCGCACCGGCAGCGTGGGCGGGCACGGGCTCCCCACGGCGCCCGGATCCACCGCCGCCCGAAAGGCGGCGGCCAGCGGTGCGGTCACCTGGTGCACTATGGGGTGCGACCGCTGTCCCAGGCACTGGGGGTCCCACCGAAATTCGCCGGCCGTCATCGCGAGCCCTCGCACAGCACGTAGCGGCCATCCGACAGCTCCGCCACGACCCCATCATGCTCCAAGGCCGTCAGATGACCCAGCAGCATCAGCTGGCCAGCGCGATAGGTGTGCGGCTGATCCCGCCCATAAATGGCGGCCGCCAGCTCGGGCACGGACAGTGCGCCTTCGGCCAGCAGGTCCACCACTTGGCGGTCGCGCTCTCGGCGGTGCTCACGGTAATAGGTCAGCCAGCCCTGCGGCTCGCGCACCACCGAGCCGTGGCCCGGGCCAATCAGGGCCGGGTTCAGCGCCAGCAGGCGGTCCAGCGTCATCCGATACGCGTGCAGGTTGCCGGCCGGCGGCACCACCACCGATGTGGTATCGCCCAGGACATTGTCGCCGGCCAACAGCGTGCGCTCCTCGGGAAGCCACAGGTTGACCTGGCCCGGGGTGTGGCCCGGGAGGTGGAGCACCTCCACCTCCAGTGACCCGATGTGGTGCCTCCCCGGCGAAAACGCGGCGGCCGACGGGCAGTCGGGCCGCACGGCATCCA
Source organism: Bacillota bacterium (assembly GCA_021820465.1). GTDB lineage: Bacteria > Bacillota > Sulfobacillia > Sulfobacillales > JAIMBI01 > JAJZWV01. Next base: position 6,939 of record JAKADP010000055.1, on the reverse strand, counting down.
GGTCGGCAGCGTGCACGCCCACGGGCGCCCCGAAGTGCTCATGCGCCCACCGGGCTCCCCCAAAATGATCCCGATGGCCGTGGGTCAGGAGAATCTGCCGAACGGGCGGGGCGCCAAGCTGCTGCCACGCGGCCGCCAGGGCCGCCGTCGCCCGAGGGCCTCCATCACCGGTGTCCACCAGCCAGACGGCCTCTGGGGGGCCGACGAAGTAGCATTCCGTGCCCTCATACGGCTTTAAGGTCAGACCCGGCGCGTGCACCCGCCAGATGAACGACCCCAACCGCTCCATGGCGCTCAATAGTCCCACCGGTGCCGGCGGCAGTACAGCGCCCACCGCGCCGCGTCCGCCGCGTCCAGCGGGGGGGCCCAGCGCAGCACCGCGTCGACGCCGTCGTACCCGCGGTACGTGGTGCGCTCCGTATGGCAGCGGACCACGACCATCGTGCCCGCGAGCGGGGGCTCTTCATCCAAGGTGAGCCGTGCCGCGAGGACTTGCCCGGGCACGAGGACATCGGGGGTAAAGACACGCACGCTGCTGGGGGCAATATCGCGGGTGATGCTCGCAAATCCACGGGCCAGCGGCCCGCCAGGATCCACCGCAGCCAGCCGCACCCGCACGTGGGTGGCCGAGCGGGGCTCGCTGCGCCGGTTGCGCCGGGACGGCGGGCCCACATATCGCACTTCTAGGGCGGGGAGGGGATCCAGCACCTCGCGCACCTCGACTTGATACGTCTCCACCCACTCCTCGTGTCCCCACTGAAGCGCCACCAGCTCCCCCAGGAGGGCCCAGCCGGTTACCGCTCCGCCGCCCGCGCTCCGGGGGGCGTCCAGAAAATCCACCCAGGGCGCGCCGAGGGCTCCGCCCTCGCGCCGCATGACGCGGGACGTGAGCACCGTGCCATCCACCAAATGCAACTCGATCGCGGAATGCACCGGCGGCAGCTGCCCGGGCGCGACCGGCACCCCACGAGGGGGTGGAGGCGCCTTGAGCCGGCCACCGCCGCCAAACCAGCCCCGGGTCGCGGGTGCTCGGCCCGCCCCCTCGGCGCGGCCCCGCGGCGATGGTCCCATGCTGCGCCCCCCTGTTAAGCCGCTGTGTGCCATCATCGGTGTGCCTTCATCATAGCGGACGGGAGCCCCGGGGCCACACATTTCGGTCAGTTTGGCGCCGCGGCCGCTCGCGCGTCACATTTCCTCCGGGGCGGGCAGGCCCAGGACGTCAAGCGCGTCGTGCAGCACGCGCTCGACCCGGCGCGTCAGGCGGATGCGCCCCGATCGCTCACCCGGCGCGGCCCGCGCCACCGGATGGGTCTCGTAAAACTGCGTGAACTCCTCGGCCAGCCGATACGCATAGGTGGCCAGCAGCGTCGGATTGACAGCCGCCGCCGCTTCCTCCAGCACAGCGGGCCACGCCGCCAGCTGCCGAGCCAGTGCCCGCTCCGCGGGAGTGAGGGGGCGCGGCACGTCATCGACGGGCACGTCGGCCACCCGCCGCAGCACGGACGACGCGCGCGCATGGGCGTACATGAGGTACGGGCCCGTGTTGCCGTGCACGTCGCGCGCCGCGTCCACGTCAAACACGATTTCCGTCGACAAGTTGTGGCGCAGCAGGTAGTAGCGGATGGCCCCCACCGCAATTTCCTGACTGGAGAGCCCGCTGTCGCGACTGCGCGAGGCCGCCACGGCTTCCTTCACGACGGCCAGCAGCTCGGAGACTTTAATGCCGATGCCCTGCCGGCCCGCCATCGGATACGAACTGCGCCCGGCCGATGTATCAACGCCCAGCTGGGCCGCGGTCGCGGGCGAGAGCGACACCACCCCGTAGCTCACGTGCGTCAGGGCGGTGGCGGCGTCGTCATGCCCCAGCGCCGCCAGCGCGAGACGCACCATCTCCTGGGCGTAGTCTTGCCGGTGGTCGATGACGTTCACCACCCGGTCGGCCCGGCCAAAGGCATGGGGCGGCGGCTCACCCACCCGAGCTGTGGTCCACGGCCCGTCCCCGCCGGTGGACCGGTACTGAAAGTCTTGGTCCAGCCGACCAAACTTCCACAGATGGTAGGCGATGTCCTTGGCCACATACGTGAGGGTCCCGTTGGAGCGCACCAGCACCTTATCGGGGTTGAATCGGGGGTCGCCGGCGGCCGCCTCCGGCTCGGGCAGCCCGTCGTCGCTGGGATCGGCACCGGTGCGCAGCACCCAGCAGCCCGCCAGTCGCCCGGTGGTTTCATGCACCAGCCTGGGGGACCGTGACAGGTCGGCAAACGCGCGGGCCCAAAATCCCTCCCGCACAATGTCAGACTCGTGCACCAACAGATCGTACTGGATGTGAAATCGGCCCATGTCCTCCAACTGCTCGTGCACCAGCCGGTCGGTCATGAGCTGACCGACCCACGCCGTGCCGTTGTCCTGTCGCTCCAGCGCCTCCAGCGCGGCGCGCTCACGCGCCTGCCACTCCGGGTCGGTGGCCACCCGGCGTGCGACTTCCGCATACAGGTCCCAGCAGAAATCGTCAAACCGATGGGTGGGCACGGGGTCGGTGAAGTCTAGGTGCAGGAGGCCAATCAGGGTGTCCGCCACCTGCTTGCCCAGGTCGTCGACGTAGTTGTGCACCTCGACGCCGGTCCCCACGCGGCGCAGGAGGCGCGCGATCACGTCCCCCACGACGGCACTGCGCAGATGGCCCACATGCGCCGCCTTATTGGGATTGACCGATGTGTGCTCCACCACCACCTTCGTGGCCGCAGGGGCAAAGGTCGGCAGATCCGGGCCCAGGAGCCCGGGCCAAAAATCCACCGTCAAGTTCACATAGCCGGGCGCAGCCGCCTCCCCGGCGGTGGCCAGCGGGCACAGCGCCACCACGCGGGGCGCCAGAGCCTGGGCGATGGCCAGCGGCGCGCGGCGCGCCACCTTCGCCAAGGCAAAAGCCACGTTGGTCGTATAGTCGCCAAATTCCGGGCGCGCCGTCGGCTCCACGGCCACCGCCAGCGTGTGCGGCAGCTGAATCTGCTCATCGTCGGCCCACGCCGCGACGGCGCGCTGGACGCCAGCCGCCAATTCATCCACCAGGGACCGGCCCCTACGGCCGGCGTAAGCCGCTCGCCCCAAGTCCTCTCGATCCGTACGCCCATCCCCTTGTCGTCCTGTCCAAATGCGCGAAGATATAGAGACGATGTTAGCAGACCCAGGCCCCCGGGCGCCCATCTCTCCCTCTGGAGCAGACGCGCGGCCGGGACCGCCCTCCTTGGGCCACGGGCCGGGAAAGCGGGGAGAGCGGGGAGAGCGGGGAGAGCGGGAAGGAAGGCTGGGCGTTGGACTATTATCGCTACCACGGACTTGGCAATGACTACCTGGTGATTGACCCCCGCGAATCCCGTGTCGGGGGCCAATCCCTGACGGAGGCCGCTGTGCGCCTCATCTGCGACCGCCACGTCGGGCTGGGCTCTGACGGCATCTTGTACGGGCCGGAATTTGACGTCCTCGACCATCCCGAGCGGCCCGGTGTCCGCATTTTCAACCCCGACGGGAGCGAGGCTGAGAAAAGCGGCAACGGCACGCGCATCTTCGCACGCTACCTGGTGGACGCCGGCGACCAGCGCGTGGGCGAGCGATTTGTCATCCACACCAAGGGTGGCCCGGTGTCGGCGCTGGTGGCTGATCCGCGCCGGCGCATTGAGATGGGCATGGGGACGGTGAGCTTTCACAGCACGGCAGTTGGCATGACCGGTCCCGACCGCGAGGTGGTGGGGGAGTCCCTCATGGTGCGGGGGCGGCCGGTGGTGGTCACGGCGGCCAGCATTGGCAACCCACACTGCGTCGTGCCGGTCCCCGAGGCCAGCGCCTCGCTGGTGCAGGAACTGGGACCAGCCCTCGAGCGGCATCCCGCCTTCTCCCACCGCACCAACGTGCAGCTGCTCCAGGTGCTGAGCCGGTCGGCGATTCGGCTCGAGATTTGGGAGCGCGGGGCGGGCTACACGCTCGCATCCGGCAGCTCCGCGTCAGCGGCGGCCGCAGCCGCGGTGCGGCTGGGCCTCGTAGGCCGCCGCCTGGAGGTCAAAATGCCTGGCGGCTCGCTCCACGTGGTGGTAGCTCCCGATTGGTCTGTCACCCTGGTAGGGCCCGTCGAAGCGGTGGCGTCCGGCTATTGGAGCCCCGACTTCACAAGCCGGCTGGATCAGACCCGCTGACCCGGCGGGACACCGCGGCGTCGATCCAGGCCGGCCAGGCGCCGCGCCACACCAGCGTCAGGCGGTGGCGGGCCCTGCTAGCCGCGACGTACAAGGCGTGGCGGCTCTCGGCGCCTTCGTAGGCCGACACGTCCGCCACCACCACGGCGTCAAACTCCAAGCCGCCCGCCAGCGCCACCGGCACCACCATGACGCCGCCGGGAAATGCGCCTCTGGCGTGGTCGAGGCATGCCACAGGCCGGCCCACGACCGGCGCCAGCTGCTCGGCCACAGTCTGCGCCTCGCCGCTCGTGGCACACAGGACGCCCACCGTGGCGGCGGCCGGCATGCGCTGTACTTCCAAGGCCAGCTGGTGGGCCCACTGGGCAGGAGACGACGGCACCAGGGCAGGCACCGCAGCGGCGCCCGCTCCGCCGCCAGCGGGCCACCCCACCGCCGCCATCGGGGGGCCCGACGCATCCGCCAGCAGACGGCGGCACCAAGAAAAAATGGCCGGCGCAGAGCGGTAGCTCTTCGTCAGGACGACGCGGCCCACGTCGGCGGCCGGCCACGGCAGCGGCTGTTCGGGGGACCAGGCCAGCCCGGGCACGAGTGCCTGCTCGCCGTCGCCCACCATCGTGACGGGCACGTGGGGCAGCAGGCGGTGGAGCACCGCCAGCTGACACGCCGTCAGCTCGTGCACCTCCTCGACCATGACCAGCCGGACGGGCCAGGGGAGCTCCGGCCGCAGCAGTGACGCGCGCATGTACGCCAGCGGACCGACATCTTCAAAGGGCAGCGGACCGTGCTGAAGGCGCTCTCGAATATCCGCCAGGAGCCGGTCCACGTCGGAGACCCCCATGGCCACCGCCGCCCGGCGCCATGGAGCCTGCTCGCCATAGAACGACAGGTAGAGCGCCCGCCAGTCCAGCATTTGGCCATCCGCCACCCACGCCGACACCGCGGCGGCTCCCTGCTCCACACGGCGCTGCACCGCCGCCCGGAGGCCGTCGTCGCCCAACACCGCCTGACTTTCGATCAGCTCGGCCCGCACCCGCGCCGCCACGCGGCGGCGCGCACCCCGAATGCGCTCGGCCAGCTGGTCCTGGATAAGCCCCAGCCGTATGGAGACGGGGCGCGTGCCCCACCGCCCCTGCCACCAGGTGGCCAGGTCCTGCCGCGTGGCCAAGACCACGCCGTCCCACACCACGTCGCGAAAGGGCGGCGGGGCGTGGGCAAGGCTTGTGAGCCAGTCGTCTAGGACGGCGACGAAGCGCGCATCCCCCCGGAGGCGAATGCCTTCGAGCCGCAGGGGGTCCATGCGCCCGGCCATCCAGGCGTCCACCAGCGCCGTCCGCGCTTCCACCTGCCGAGCCGGGAGCCAGGGCGCCACCAGCTCGTCCCAGGTGGCGTAGCGCGGGTTCTCCTCACCCAGCTCGGGGAGAACGTCCGACACATAATCGGCAAAAATGTGGTTGGGCACCACAAACAGCATCTCGGAGGCCATGAGCCGCGGCCGGTGATACAGCAGATACGCCAGCCGCTGCAGTGCGACAGCCGTCTTGCCACTGCCGGCGGGTCCGGTCACCAGCAGCACGCGGTGCGCGGCATCGCGAATCGCGCGATTTTGCTCCCGCTGAATGGTCGCCACGATGCTGGGCATGCGCGCCCCGCCTCGCGCCGCCATCGCGCGAGCAAGCAGATCGTCCCCAATGTGGAGGGCGGTGTTGAAGAAGCCCACCAGCGCGCCCCGCTCAATCTGGTACTGGCGCTTTTGGGTCACGGTGCCGGCCACCGGGCCAGCCGGGCCCTCGAAGTGAGCGGGACCAGGCTCCGCCTCATAGTAGAGGCCAGCCATCGGGGTGCGCCAATCAATGACCAGCGCCTCGCCATCGTTGTCCCACACGCCGCCCAACCCCACGTAAAAAGCCTCGGGATCGGGCGTGGGGGTGGGGTCGCTCTCCTGGAAGTCGACGCGCCCGAAATACGGCCGGCGCGCCTGCAGGCTCAGCTGGCGGAGCCGCCGCGCGCGGGCGGCCGCCTCGGCCTCCAACCCCGCGAGCAGGGGCATGTTCTGCGCACGGTCCAACAGCTGCGTGGCTTCACGAGCTTCTTCATCCGTCCACCACCGCCTGAGCCCGGCCAGCTCGTCCCCCACGCGCGCCGCGCCCTCGCCCTCACTGGCCTGCTGCCAGCGAATCCGCGATAGGACGCGGCTCAAGTATGCTCGTTCCTCTGCATCGGTCTCGGGCCGCTGTTCGCCCACGTGCCGTCCACCTTCCGCGTCGCCGCGCGCCAAAATCCGGACACTTATTGTACAGGGTGTCCTCGGGGAAGGCACGAAGGTGGCGGCGGGGGGATCGCTGAGGTGCGGGTGCCCGCTCCGCAGGCGGCGGCCGTCCATGCAGAGCGGCTGGCCGCCTGATGGGGATTGGCCGCCGCGACCCGCGAAGCGGGCGGCGTCCACCCGGACGCGACGCGCCGGAACTGTCTCGGAGGCGGGACGAAACCCGTTCGGGCGCGCGCTGGAGCTTTTACGGCCCCGCTGCCGTGTGCGCACAGCACGGGGCCAACGCCGCTGGGCTGGGAGAGAGCCCGAGACGCGCCCGCACCGCCGCCAGGCGCGTGGGCACGTCCGGGATGCAGGGACAAGCGGCCAGCACCTCGCCCAGCCAAAATCCTGCCTCGGCGAAGCTGCCCGCCGCCTCCGCGCGGCAGGCGCGCTCATAGTAGACGTGAACGGGGTGGCCATGCAGCACCACTTCGGAGCGGCGGG
>JAKADP010000146.1 GCA_021820465.1 Bacillota bacterium | reverse complement strand
TACGCGGCGGGACTTCGTGACGGCGCTGAAAGTGGAGCTGCCCGCCGCTCTGCAAGCTATGCAAAAAGGCCACGTGGCTCCGGTGGACATGGCGCAGGCGGCCATTGGGCCCGGGATGGCAATTTACACGCGGTATCAGCAGGTGCTGGAGGCGAACGGCGAGGAGCTCCCGGTCCGCACCGCGCTTTCCCTTATCAATCAGGCGCTGGACGCCTACTTCGAGGATCAGGATGGGGAGTTGGATCCCGAGTCGCGCTGGGCGGTGGCCTGGTTCGAACAGTACGGGTTTGAAGCCGCCCCCTATGGCGCGGCCGACGTGATGGCGCGTGCCAAAAACACGTCGGTGGACGCCCTGGTGCGAGCCGGCGTGGTGCACAGCCAGGCGGGCGAGGTGCGGCTTGGGGACGGCGCGGCGCCGGCGGATGGCGCGGACGAAGATTGGGCCCGCGTTCCGGCTTGGCGATCGGTGCACCAGCTGGCTCGCGTCGTCAAGGACAAGGGGGGGGCGGGGGCGCTGGCTCCCCTGCTGCCCAAGTTGGGCGCACGGGCGGACTCGGTGCGCGAGCTGGCGTATCGTCTGTTTGCGTTGAGCGACCGAAAGGGCTGGGCGGATCGGGCTTATGAGTACAACACCCTGGTGGCCACCTGGCCCATGGCCCTCGCCCAGACGCCCAGCCCTCAGCAAACACGCTTGGCGCTGGAATCCGACGGAGGTGACGACGATGGCGGCCAGTAACCGGGAGCGGGTGGAAAAGGGGCTCGCCCTGTTGACCCAAGGCCTCGCGCCGTTTGTGCAGCGCATGTGCGCGCAGAAGTACGGACCGCGCACGGCGGAGATTGTGGCCGGCGCGCTGCCCAGGATGAGTGACGCACGCGTGGACGGCGACGACTGGAAGGGTTTTGATAGCCATGCCCTGCTCGTGGTGATGCGGGCGCTGTGGAATGAGGTGTTTTACGAGCAGCTAGGGCAGTTTGAGCGAGGCTTAGTGAACGAGCTGCTGAAAGTTCGCAACGACTGGGCGCATCAGAAGCCGTTCAGCACCGAAGACGCCCACCGGGCGCTGGACAGCATCCAGCGCCTGCTGGGGGCCATCAGCGCGAGTGAGGCGGCCGAGGCCGAAGAGCTGGCCGTGAGCCTCTTGCGAGTCCGGTATGAAGAAAGTACGCGGCGCCAAGCGCGTCAGGTGGTGAGCCGGCCCACGCCGTCGCGAGCCGCCGGCTCGCTCAAGCCGTGGCGCGAGGTGGTGCATCCACACCCGGACGTGGCCACGCGGGGCGCGCCGCTGGCGCGGTTTGCGGCGGACTTGAGCGCCGTCGTCCAAGGGCGCGCCGACTCAGAGTACGGCGACCCCACGGAGTTCTTTCGCCGCACATACTTGACCGGCGGCCTGCAGCGGCTGCTGAAGGCGGCGGCCGAGCGGCTCCAGGGATCCGGAGGCGCGCCCGTGGTGCGCCTGCAAACCACGTTTGGAGGCGGCAAGACCCACGCCATGCTGGCGCTGTACCACCTTTTTGGGGGCGGTGTCCGGTTGGAGGATGTGCCCGAGGTGGCGGAGCTGCTGGGGGTCGAGCGTGCCAGCGATGTGCCCCGGGCAACGCGGGGAGTGTTTGTAGGGACGCGGTTTAATCCCGCGAGCCCCACGGTGCACGCCGACGGCGTGAGTGTCCGCACGATGTGGGGGGAACTCGCGTATCAACTGGGGGGGGCAGAGGGCCTCGCCATGGTGGCGGATGCCGACCGCGAGTCGATCCCGCCCGGCGCCAACACGCTGGCGGCGCTGTTTCGCCGCTACGCACCCGTGCTGATCCTGATTGACGAGTGGGTGGCGTTCACGCGCGCCCTAGCGGCCCACCCCGGGCACTTGTCGTCAGGCACCTTCGATGGCAACCTGACGTTTGCGCAGTCGCTCTCCGAGGCGGCCGCCAGCGTGGGCGGGGTGCTGGTGGTGGCCAGCCTGCCCAATTCCGATGCGGAGGTGGGGGGGCGCGCCGGGCAGGAGACGCTGGAGCATCTGTCGAGGGTGTTCCAGCGGGTGGACGCGCCCTGGGCGCCTGCCGAGGCGCTGGAGAGCTTTGAGATTGTTCGGCGGCGCCTCTTTGGCGAGGTGACGGACTACGCCGCCCGCGACGCCGTGGTGGCGGCGTTCATGAGCTTGTATCGCGAGCACCACGGGGACTTTCCCCCGTATGCCCGGCAGGTGGATTACGAGCGCCAGCTGAAGAGTGCCTACCCGATTCACCCGGAGCTGTTTCGCCATCTGTACGAAACGTGGTCGACGCTGGAGCGCTTTCAGCGCACCCGCGGCGTGCTGCGCCTGATGGCCGAAGTGATTCATGCGCTGTGGGATGGCAGCGACCGCTCGCTGTTGGTCATGCCCGGCAGCTTGCCGCTCGAGGTGCCGGAGGTGAAGACGGCGCTGTCCGACTACCTGGATGACAGCTGGCAGGCGGTGATCAGCAAGGACGTCGATGGCCCCGATTCCCGCCCCAGGGAGTTGGACAGCCAAAACACGATCTTTGGCAGTCTGTATGCGTGCCGCCGCGTCACGCGCACGATCTTTCTGGGCACGGCCCCGTCCGCCTCCGGGCAGAGCGTTCGGGGCATGGAGACGGACCAAGTGAAGCTGGGGACGGTGCAGCCGGGGGAACCCATCGGCGTGATGGGCGACGCCCTGAACGAACTGCGCCAGGTGCTGACGTATCTCTATCACGAGGGGAGCCGGCTTTGGTTCGACACCCATCCCAGCATCCGCCGGGAAGCGGAGGACCGGGCCGTGCGGCAGCCGCCGGCCGCCATAAGCCGTGAGGTGTTGCGCCGGCTGGGCGCCGGGCGCGGCCACTCGGGATTTCGCGGCGTGCACATCGCCGAGAGTCCCGCGGACGTTCCGGACGTCGACGATGGAGTGCGCCTGGCGATCCTGCCGCCGGACCACCCGCACGCGCGCGAGGCGCAGAGTCCAGCTCAGCGCTTTGCGGAGACTGTGCTGGCGGACAAGGGGCACGGGCCCCGGCTGTATAAGAATACGGTCGTGTTTTTGGCGCTGGACGAAAGGGCATGGGGAGACGTCGATCTCAAGGCGCGCCGCTACTTGGCATGGAAGGAGCTGGAGGACCAAAAGGTCGTGCTCAACCTCGATGTCCAGCAGACGCGTGAAGTGGAGCAGCAGCGGGCGCGCGCTGACGAAGACCTCAATCGGGCGGTGGTCGAAGGCTACCGCTGGGTGTTGGTGCCTGATGGCAAAGTGAAGGACCAGTGGACGTTTAGTCGGCTGGGGGGGCACGAGAACCAACTGGCCAAGGCCGCCTTTGACAAGCTCCTGGGGGAGGGCATCGCCGACCGCTGGGGCTGGGTCCTGCTGCAGGGGGAGCTGGACCAGTGGTTTTGGAAGGAAAGTGCCCACCTGTCGGTGGCCGACTTGTGGACGTCCTACGCCAAGTACACCTACCTCACGCGGCTTAGCGGTCCCTCGGTGTTGGAGCAGGCGATCCGGGATGGTGCCGAACACAAAGCCTGGGCTGTGGCGGAGGGTGTTGACGCCCAAGGACAATACGCAGGGCTGGCTTGGCGAGCCGATGCGGGCTCGCGCCGACCAACACTGCTGGTGCGCCGAAATGTCGCTGAGGCCCAGCTGGCGAAGATAGAGCCGCCGATAGAAGGGCCCGGGGGGGAAACCACCGGCGGATCCGGAACCGATACCACTGGAGGGCTGACG
>JAKADP010000145.1 GCA_021820465.1 Bacillota bacterium | reverse complement strand
CAAAATCGGGCGTAGTCGCGGCCGCCCGCCATCCGTGCCACGGGCCACCTCCTACTCAGCCTGGACTCGTCGTCGGCGGCACGGCGTCCCTTATTGCACCATACCCCGACCAACCTCGCCAAGGCTACGCCGTCTTTTGCCCGCGCGGCTCAGGCCGCCGCCTCGCCGCTCAGCGGCGGAAAAGCCTGGCGGGGATCGCGGCCAGACCAAATCCGACCCAGCCCGCCGTCGGGTCGTCGGCCGCTGTATAATGCCTGAATTACTAGGGAACGTCGTGGCGTCGTGTAGGGGGTGGGTCGATTGCGCTGGGTCGCGACAGCGGGGGCGGCGCTGGCCATCCTGCTGGGCCTCGTCGGACAGGTGGCCACGAGCCAGCCTGCCGCGTCTCCCCCGCTCCTGGCTTCGGTCGTTTCCGCCCGAGGACCGGACCGCGTCGTGATCCAGCGTGTCATCCTGTACCCTGCCACCATGGCACAGCATTCGACCCTGTGGCACAACGCGGGGCCGCTCCGCCGGGTCAACACGGCACCGGGAGTGGCTGCCAATCTGTATGCGACGGCCCGGAAGATTCTCCTCACCGGCCAGGAGGCCGAGGCGGCATACCTGAAGGCACACCACGGCATACCGCCCGCCTATTCATGTCCAGCCGGGATGGCGGCGATCCGGCTGACGTTCTTCAGGGGCGGGGGGGCCCCGGTAGCCGTCGTGACGCTTCTTCAATTCGGGTGCGACGGCGAAACCGTCCTCCGAGCGGGGCAGCGGGAGCAGGCCGTCGGTCCTTTGGGGATTGGCCATCCGTTTGTGCGCTTCCTTCGTGCTATTGCGGCCGCGGGCAAGATCCCGTATGCCCGCCTCCTGCCGCGATGGGCCAACCTGCCGTCGAGCGCCCCCTAAACGCCCTATCCCTCGGCGCAAGGGGGCGCGAGAGTCCTCGCTGCCGAGTTTTTGGCGAAGGGATGTGGTAAACCGGAGAGGCTACGGTGAGCGGCGCGGGGCGAGGAGGCGGCGATGACCACAGCGACACGGGTGGCAGTGGTGGGGGGAGGCTATGCCGGGATGGCTGCCCTGCCCGGGCTTCGGAACATCCCCGGACTGGAGGTGCATCTCTGGGACCCGGGAGTGGGGCAGCAGCTGCTGCCGGAGCTGCCGGCGGCCCTGGCGCCCGACGACCCCGTAGAGCGCCATGTGTTGCCATTTGCCCAACTGCTGGCCGGCACGGGGGTGGTGCACCATCCGCATGGCGTGGTGGAGGTGAGGCCCAGCGCCCGGCTCCTTCTCGATGATGCGGGCCACCAGGAGCGATTCGACTGGGCCATCGTCGCGGTGGGCAGCGACACGGCGTGGCCGCCTGTGCCCGGCCTTCGCGACCACGCCCAGCCGTTTCGCAGCGCCGCCGATGCCCAGCGCTTAAAGAGCGCCTTGGCGGCCGCGCCACACGGCCGGATCCTGGTGGGGGGTGGCGGGCTCACCGGAGTGGAGCTGGCCGGCGAGCTGGCGCCGCGGGGTGGCGTGACGCTGGTGGAAGCCTTGGACCGCCTGCTGCCCAGCTTAGGGCCGGGGCTGGCACGCTACGCTCGGGACCGCCTGGAGCGGGCCGGTGTCGAGGTGCTGACCGGCCGGCCGATTGCCCGTGTCGACGAAGGCACGGCCACGCTGGACGGGGGCCCGTCGGTGCCATGGGACGTGTTCATCTGGGCCGGGGGCGTCGCCGCGCCGGCGGCGCCCGCGGTCGAGGGCGCGTCCCACGACCAGCGTGGGTACCTGGTGGCCGATGCGTGGGGCCGGGTGGCTCCGCACGTCTATGTGGCGGGGGACGGCTGGATTCACCGGGAGGGGGAGCGCGTGTGGCCGCAGACGGCCCAGTCCGCCACGTCCGACGGACGGTTTGTCGCCGACGAGATTGGCCGGCGGGTGGCCGGCGAGCCTCCGGGTCCCCCCTTCGTCCCCAGCAGCCACGGCATGCTGGTGTCGCTCGACGCGCACAAGGGCGTGGGCTGGGTGGTGAACGAAGGGTGGCCGGTCTGGGGATACGGAGCCCGCGTCATGAAGGACGTGGTGTTTCGCCAATACCGCCGCACCCTGGCGGCTCGGCTGCGCGCCTGGCGCCGCCCGTAGCCGGCGCGGTCACCGCTCGGCCGCGGGGCCCGATGGGCGGGAGACCGCGGCATGCCCGCGTATCCAGAAGCGCCAGGGATAGTGCTGAGCCTCGCCGGCGTAGGGGATGTTGCGCCGGGGCCCCGCGGCAATGGCGTGCGCGGGCCACGGGTCCCGATAGTGGGCGAGGTACAGGGGGGGCTCCCACAGCGGGAGCCCATTGTGCGCCATCGTAATGCCCAGCGCCTGCGTAAGCTTGCCCGGGCCGCTTGCGAGGTCAGATTCCGCCCAAACCCCGCGGCGGCGGGCCATCAAGGGGAGATTCTCGACGGGGGCCACGGCGCGAACCAGGACCGCCTCAGGCGCGCCAACGGGCCCGGACACTACGTCAAAGCACACATAGAGCCCATAAATTTGGTACAGATACGCGTGCCCGGGCGGGCCAAACATGACCTCGGTGCGCCGCGTGCGGCGGTTCCCAAACGAATGGGCCGCCTGATCCAGCGGGCCCCGGTACGCCTCGGTCTCGACAATCATGCCGGCCGCCCAGCCCTCTGCCGTGCTGTGCACCAGCAGCTGGCCCAAGAGGCCGCGGGCCATGCTGACCGTGTCCTGGTGGGCAAACCACTCGGGTGCGACCGGGCTGGGCATCGTCACGAGGGCCCTCCTTCCCGCGGATGATGGTGCCAGTATGCCAAATGTGGGGCGCCGGGCGCCTGGCACTGCTGCCGGTGCGTGCGGGCGGAAACGCTGGACCAGCGTGGTAGGGTGGTGTCATGGCGCTAGCTGCAGGGTGGCCGAGGTTCGCTGGTGTCGAAACACGACCGCTGGATCGCAGGAGGTGCTTATCGGAGGAAGCGAGATGGCAGCGAGAGGGAGGGAGTGCCATGTCAACATATTCTGCCGGACCCGGGTCGAAAAAGCTCAAGCCCGCTATCTCCACGGTGCAGGCCGTGGCTTTTGCCCTAGCCGCCACCTCACCCACGGCTTCGGTCTTTCTCACCTACGGGTCTGCCTGGGCCGCCGCGGGGACGGGATTGGTGATTGGGTTTCTCATCGGGGCGGTCATCGCGTATGCGATTGCGCTGAGCTACGCCGAGGGGGCAAGCGCCTACCGCTACACGGCGGGCGGGGACTATTCCATTGTCGCGCAGGCCCTCGGCCCCCGGGTAGGCAGTATCTACACCTCGCTGTTTACGTTCAAGGGCATTGTGATTCCTGCAGTGTTGAGCCTTGCGACCGCAGCCTACCTGCAGGCCGTGATTCCGGGATTGGCGCTGGTGCCCACCGCGGTCGTGGTGTTGCTGATCATCCTGTTTCTCTCGTTCGAAGGCATTAAAGTGTCCAGCACCGTCGCCATGGTGATGGTCGCCATCGAGTCGGTCGTGCTGGTGGGATTCATGGTAGTGGCCGCCACACATCTTCGGCAGCCCTTCGGCGTCCTGCTTCATCCCGTCATCCCCTCCAACCACGGGTTGCTGCCGGCGGTGGGGACCGGCGTGCTGGCGTCCGTGGTGTCCGCCCTATTCGCCTTCAACGGGTGGGAAGCCAGCTTATACGTCAGTGAGGAGACGAAAACCAATCCGCGGGGCATCGGCCGAACCGTGGTGGTCAATATCAGCCTCATCGTTGGGCTCGAGGTGCTGGCGGTGCTGTTTGCCA
>JAKADP010000054.1 GCA_021820465.1 Bacillota bacterium | reverse complement strand
GCTGACGGATTCGGGCTGGGCGCCCTACGGCCGAAGCCGATTCACCCCAAAATTCGGTTCCTCCGCTCCCTGGGTCCCAGGGATTTGGCATTCAAGGCACGGTCATTATACGGTCCCCGCGGGCCCTCGTCAATGGGCCGAAGCCAGTAGCGCCCAGCCTCACAGCTCAGTGCGAGGCACCGCCGCATTTGGTACAGTGGCCCTAAAGGATTGAGGTGGTGCGCCATGCTGAGCTCCGGTGACGTGGCCGTGCGCCCCATGGAGTTGGAAGACATCCCGCTCTTGTACGCATGGTCGAAGGATCTGGAGATTGAGCACCAGAGCGGCTGGGGGCCCTGGATGTCCCGCGCGCGCTTCGAGCAGCGCTACGAAGAGGCCGTCCGCCAGCCGTCCGAGGACTTCGTGCTCCTCGGCGTGCAGTATCGCGAGGCGCTGGTGGGCTACGTACAGCTGGCGGGCCTCTCCCACGTGGAGCGGCGCGCGGCGCTGGGGTTCGTGGTGGCGGACCGTGCCGTGAGGCGCCAAGGCGTGGGCCGCGCCGCCGTCATCCTGGCGATGGACTACGGCTTTTCCCTCGAAGATCTGGATCGCATCTACGCGGAGGTGTATCCCTTCAATAGCCCATCGCTCCGGCTGCTGGACGGCATCGGGTTCCAGCGGGAAGGGGTGCTGCGCCAGCACGACATACATCAGGGCCGCCGGACCGACCTGGTGGTGCTGGGCATGCTGCGCCAGGAGTTTTATGCCCGGCACGCCTCCCGGCTCCCTGGGGGATTTTCCGGCTAGTCGGGCAGCCCACTCCCCAAAAGGGCGTCCACGAAAGCTTCCCGCCGAAATGGCTCTAAGTCGTCGGCCTGCTCTCCCAACCCGATCCACCGCACGGGCAGTCCCAGTGCCTGATGGATGGCCAGCACCATGCCCCCCTTGGCCGTGCCATCCAGCTTCGTCAGGACAATCCCGGTGGCTCCGACGCCCTGGAATAGCTCCGCCTGGCGAATGGCGTTTTGGCCCATGGTGGCATCCAGCACGAGGAGCGTGTGATGGGGCGCGCCGGCTACGGCCCTGTCCAGCACCCGCACGATTTTGCCCAGCTCCTGCATCAGTGGGGCCTTGGTGTGGAGTCGGCCGGCCGTGTCGATCAGCGCCAGGTCCATATGGCGGTTTACGGCCGCCTGCACGGTATCAAACGCCACCGCCGCTGGATCGGCTCCCGGTCCCTGGTGGAGCACGGGCACGCCCACGCGCGCGGACCATCCAGCGAGCTGCTCCGCGGCGGCCGCCCGAAACGTGTCCGCGGCGCCCATGAGCACCCGGGCGCCCCGGTCGTGAAACTGCCCAGCCAGCTTGCCGACGCTGGTGGTTTTTCCTGAACCGTTGACGCCCAACACCACCCACACCTGGGGCCGCTCGGGCGGCAGCCGCCACGGGTCGGGGTCGTCCGGCGGCAGCAGGGCCAGTAGCTCGTCCCGCAGAAGGTCGTGCAGCCCTGCTTCGGACACCGGGCGGTCCTCCCGCAGGCGCATCCGCAGGCGCCCCATCACGGTCTCCACGGTGGCTGGACCCAAGTCCGCCTGATAAAGCGTCTCTTCCATCTCGTCCCAGAACGCGTCGCTGACGCGAAGGCCCACGAGGCGCCGCCACCCGGTTTCCACGCGGTCGCGCGTGCGCCGAAGCCCTTGCCACCATCGGCCGTGGCCGCTGTCCTGCATTCTCAGCCCACCTCCGCCGCAGCGCTGTCTGTTCCCAGGCGCACCGACACCAGTCGGCTCGCGCCGCTGCCATCAGTCGTAAAGCCCCACAGGGCCGCGGCTTGCTCCATCGTGGACTTGTGATGCGTCACCACAACGTACTGTGAATGCCGGCGCCGTGCCAGATACAGGGCAAACCGCCGCGCATTTTCCTCATCCAGGCTGGCCTCCGCCTCGTCCAACACCACCAGCGGGGCGGGCCGAACATCCAGCAGGGCAAACAGCCACGCCAGCGCTCCCAGCGCCTTCTCACCCCCAGACAGCAGCGCGAGCGACTGCGGCCGCTTGCCGGGTGGCTCCACCCACAGGTCAATCCCCGGCTCGGGGGACGACACCGAGCGGAAGCCCCCACGCCCTCCACCAAACATCTCGGCCACCGCGGTGGCGAAGGCCGACTCCAGCTGCTGAAGCGCCTGGCGCCGGCGGCCCTCCGCTTCCCCCGCCAAATCGGCCAGGGTCGCCTCCAAATCCCTTGCGGCCCGCTCGACGTCGCCTTGCTCCGCCTCGAGAAAGCGCGCCCGCTCCTCCAACGCTTGATGCGCCGCTAAGCTTCCCGGCCGAATGGTGCCCAATTCCTCGATCTGCCGGGTAACCGTGTTGAGCTGTCGCTCCGCCTCGCCGACGTCGGGGACCGGAGATCCCTGGGCCTCCCGGTCCGCACTCAGTTCTTCCAGCTGGCCGCCGGCCCGCTCCTCCTCCACGGCCCACTGCTGCGCGCGCTGCGCCAAGCGCGTGTGCTCGAGGCGAAGCGCGGCGATGCGGTGATCGGCCGCTTGGATCTGCTGTCGGAGGGCCTCGGTGACCTGCCGCGCGTCTGCCACCTGCTGAGTCAATTCGGCGAGTTCGCGGTCTAGGGCGGCCACGTGTTCCTCGGCGTCGTCCATGTCGGCCGCTACCGTCCGGGCGCGCAGCGCCAGCGCCGCCGCGCGCCGCTCGGCCGCGGCACGCTGTTCGGCGGCCCGGGCCCATACGGCCGCCCACCGCGCCGCCTCCTGCCGGCGCTCGTCGGCCAGCGCCTCCCATCGTCGGCACTCGGCCTGGAGCGCCGCTCGCTCGCCCTGGAGCTGCTGACACGCTTCCACCGCCGCCCGCCATTGAGACTCCGCATCGGCCGCCGCCTCTTGAGCGGCCAGCAGCCGCACCGGGGCGTCCACCTCCTCAGGCTCGTCAGGGGACCATGCCGCGAGCGCGGCGGCGAGGCGGGCCGCGGCGTGCTGGTGTTCCAGCGCCAGCGCATGGCGCTGGCGCTGGATTTCGGCCAGCGCCATTGCGGCCTCGCGGGCTTCGGATTCCACGCTCGCCACAAGCTCGCGCAGCCCCTCCAGCTGCGGCCGCTCCGCCGCCAGTTGGTCTGCCAGGCGCGCGATTTCCGCTCGCCGGGTCCACGGGGCCGTGGGCTGGCCCGGGGATCCCCCTGTGATGGCCCCGCCGGGGTGCACGAGCTGCCCGTCCAGCGTCACCAGCCGATAGCGAAATCCAACAAGCCGGCCCAGCGCCATCGCGTCTTCCAGGCGCTCGACGACCACCACCCGGCCCAGTCGGTGTGACGCGGCCGGACGGAGCGCGTCCGCGATGGCCACCAGGTCGAGGGCCCAGCCCCTCACTCCCTCATGCCGGACGATGTCATCATCTCCAGCGTTGGGCCGGGACGGGCGGACGGTGTTCAGCGGGAGAAACGTGGCCCGGCCCAAGCCACGCGCCTGCAGGTGCCGGACCGCGTCACGGGCGTCGTGGTCAGTGGCGACCACCACATCCTGCGCCGCCCCCCCCAACGCAGCGTGGATCGCGACGCGGTACGGGTCCGGCACCTCCACCAGCGTCCCCAGGGTCCCCAAGATGCCCGACAGCGCCCCTTGCTGGGCTGCCTGCAGGATGGCGCGCACCCCCTGGGCATATCCTTCGCCCTCGGCCTCTAACTGGTGGAGCACTCGGTGCCGTGCCTGCCGCTGGGCCACCTGCCGCTCCTGGGCCGCCAGCCGCTCCCGCTCCGTGGCCAGGTACTGGGTGAGGCGGTCCACTTGCTGAGCCCGGTCCCGCTGCGCGCCGTCTGCGGCCGCCACCCGCGCCGCAAGGTCCGCCACCTCGGCTTTGAGCGCGGCGACGGCCTCGGCCGGGCGTGCTGCGTCCGGCCCCAGAATGCCCGCCAGGCGGTCGCGCGCCCGTTGCTGGGCGGCGCTGGCCGCGGCCAGCCGATCGCGCTCGGCCGCCAGCGCGTGATAAGTCTCGGCGCGGCGATCCCGCTCGGCCTCCGCGTGGCGGTGCGCGCGCTCGGCGGCGTCCAGCGCCGAGGCGACTGCGCGCAGGCGGTCTTCGTCCCCTGAGGTGGCTGGCCGGTCGGCGGGAGGCGGCGCCCCCTCGTCGTGCTGCGCTTCAGCCACCCATCCCGCGATCTGCGCCTGTTCGGTGCGCAGGCTGTCCAATCGCCCCTGCCATCGCTGCCGCGCCTGCTCGCACTCCACCGACCGCCGCGTCAGCCGCGCCACGCGGGCCTCCGCCGCGGACACCTCCGCCGCGGCCTCCTGGCGAGCCGCGGCGGCTTCGGCCATCTCGGCGGCGAGAGCATCCTGCCGCTGGCCCCCGGCGGTGCGCTGGGCCGCCAGGCGCTGGACCTGGCGCTCGAGGCGGGCCCGCCGCGCGGCCTTGAGCCCGGCCCGCAGGGCGTCTGCCTGGGCAGCCAAGGCCATGTACTGCCGCTCGTGCTCGGCCTCGGCCGCCAGCTCGCCCATTTCACGGCGCACCCCCCGCGCGAGGTCCTTGGCCCTGACCACGTCGCGCGCCACGCTCTCCAGCCGCTGCCGGGTTTCCCTCTCCCGCAGCTGGACCCGCGTATTGCCGGCCGCTTCTTCCACCTGCTGCAGGCGGTCGGAGGGCCGCTGCAGCAGCGTGGCTTCGATGCGCCCCTGCCCAATGACCGCATAGGCGGCTCGCCCCAAGCCACTGTCGAGGAACAAATCCGTGAGGTCCCGCAGCCGCACGGCCCGATTGGCCACCAGGTACTCACTGTCCCCCTGGCGGTACAGCCGCCGACCCACTCTCAGCACCTCGGGCCACCCCGGCATGGCCCCGTCCGTGTTGTCGAACTCCAGCGTCACCTCGGCCAGCTGGGCGGGGCGGCGCCCGCTCGAGCCGTTCCACAGCAGTTCCTCCCAGCGCTCGGCGCGCAACTCCCGGACTCGCTGCTCCCCCAGCGCCCACCGAATCGCATCCACCACGTTGCTTTTGCCGCCCCCGTTGGGCCCCACCAGCGCCGTCAAGCCGGGCGGCAGATCGATCCGCACTTCCCGGGCGAACGACTTAAACCCGTAAAGCTCTATTGCCTTGAGATGCATCCTGGCCCCACTTTCGTCGTCCTGGCACGCTGGCCCCATTGTACCGTTTGTGCCAGGCCGGCGGCAGAGAGCCAGGATTCATGTACATTGCGGACGTCCCGCCGCGTTTTGGACCGTATTTCTGTAAAGGACGAGGGCGCCGCAATGCGAATGTCTGCCGCATGGATGTGGCGGACAAAATCGCGGACGTGATCCTCTCCGACCCCTCGGTGAGCGTGCGCGAGATTGCGCAGCGCCTGGGCTACGCGGAAGAGAAGACCATTTACTATTGGATGAACAAGCGAGGGTTTCACGGCATCCGGCCGTTCAAGCGAGCTGTCCTCACCGGGCAGTATCGGGCCGCCACCCACGCGCGCGAAGCGGTCGGCCGCCCTGGGCGCCTGCCCGTGGCGGATCGGGTCACCAAGAGCGGAGAGCCGGTGTACACCGGGGAAACGCTGCCCATCACGCTGGACCGCGGCCGGGGGCTTTTCGTCTGGCGCTACCAGGGGCCGCCCGACGTGGGCCTGCTGCCCGGCGACTACTTGGTCATCGGGCCGGTCAACCTGGACGCGGCTGCCATGGTGCTGGCCGTCGGACCCGAGCGACTGCCGGCGGTCCGCCACGTACTCCACGCGGAGGGCGGCCCGCTCCTGATTGAGCCGCTGCGCCCGGCCATTGATTCCGGCGCCCGCGCTATTGGGACGATTCTGCAGGTGATTCGCCTGCTGCCGCCTGCCACAATCTGACGCGTCGATCCCGCACCCTAGCCGCGGCCGCGTGCGTTATCCCATCCAGAGCCCGAATTGGGCGCCTATTTGCGTATGCTACAATGGCCGGCGAGACGCGCGAGCCGGTCCGGTGGCTCTGGTGACTCGACACGAACGGCAAGGCAGGGATCCGCTTGGAAGTGAGGTGACGGGAGTGCGCTGTGCACGTTGTGGGTTTGACAATACGAGTGCATCGACGTTCTGCCGTCAGTGTGGCAAGCGGCTGCATGGCGCATCCAAGGCCGCCCATGGCGCTCAGCGCCGCATCCGGTGGGGCCGGATGGTTTTGCTGGGCGCTGGCGCCGTCGTGGTGCTGACGCTGGGCGTGGTGGGCAAGTCCGTCTTGGCGGCGTGGCGCACGATGCCGACCATCAACAAGGTGGTGGCTGCCACCGCGCAGGACTCTATCGTCTACGACCGCTACGGTCAGCCGGTGGAGGTGCTGCACGGCCCCTCCAACCGCATGACGGTGTCCTCGCTGAATCAGGTGTCGGCCCCCATGCAGCATGCCATCGTCGCCATCGAGGACCACAGCTTCTACAGCAATCCCGGATTCGACCTGAAGTCCATGGCCCGCGCCGCGCTGGCAGACGTCATGCACCGCGGGGGCCTGCAGGGAGCCAGCACCATCACCGAGCAGCTGGCCAAAGCCCTGTACCTCAAAGACAACCAGAGCCTGACGTACAAGCTCCAAGAAGTGTTCTTGGGGTTGGAGCTGGCGCGCATGTACTCGAAGCAGCAAATTTTGACGATGTACCTGAACAACGTCTACTTTGGCGACGGCGCGACCGGCATTGCGGCAGCCTCCAACGCCTACTTCAACGAGAAGCCGTCCCAGCTGACGCTCGCGCAGGCTAGCGTGATCGCCGGGCTCGTGCAGGCCCCCTCTCTGTATGACCCGTACGTGAATCCCAAGCTCGCCAAGGCGCGCCAGCTCCAGGTGCTCCAGGCGATGGAGACCTACCAGGGGCTTTCGCACCAAGCCGCCATGGCGGCGTACCACGCGCCTCTGAACCTGCATCAGGGCACGATCCAGCAGCAGTCCTCGGATCCGTATCCCTGGTACACCACCACCATCATCAGCCTGCTGGAAGGCGCTCCGTACCACCTGACCTACCAGCAAATCACCCAGGGCGGGCTGCACATTTACACGGCCCTAGACCCGAAGGTGTACAACATCTCCCAGAACGCCGTCACGTACTGGATGAACAAAAATTTTGGCCCCTCGACCAAAGCCGTGCCGTTCCACCAGGCCGCGGCCGTGGTGATGGACCCGCAAAACGGATACGTGCTGTCCATTATCGGCGGGCGCAACCCGTCCCAGGCGATCGCCTTCGACGAAAACTATGCGTTCCAAGCCCATCGAAGCACGGGGTCCTCCATCAAGCCCGTCATGGAGTACACCCCGGCGCTGGCCAAGGGCCTCACCCAGATGACCGTCATGCAGGACGTTCCCCAGTTCCGCCGCAATGGCAATTGGTGGCCGCAGAACGACAATCACCTGAACGTGGGGTACATCACGCTGCGGGACGCGCTGGGCATTTCGGACAACAACATCGCCGTGCGGCTGCTGAACAAGATTGGCCTCAACTACGGGTTTAACTTCGCCAACCAGAAGTTTGGCCTGACGCTGAACCCGGCCAACCTGACCCAGTCCGGTCTCGCGATGGCCATCGGCGGATTCCTGCACGGCCCCACTCCCCTTCAGATGACCGATGCGTATGACGCCATCGCCAACGGCGGCGTCCGCATGAAGCCGATTTTCATCACCAAGGTAACGAACCAGTACGGCGCCGTGCTTTTTCAAAACAAGCCCAGCGGGCAGCGCGAGTTCTCCCCGCAGGTGGCTTACATCATGACGCAGATGATGGAGCGCGTGTTTTACCCCGGCCCCTTGCCTGGCCTGTCGACCGACACCGGCATGGGCCAGTACACGACCGGCTACAACCTGTCGCCGGGTCGCCCGGCGGCCGGAAAAACTGGCACCAACAACGGCTACGCCGACGCGTGGTTCGATGGCTTTACGCCGCAGCTCCTGTCGGTGGTGTGGGAGGGGCGCCAAGCGGAAGAGCCCAACGTGCCCCAATACCTCATTAATGGGCAGGGCCCGGCGTACGGGGCAGCGGCCGCCGGGCCCATCTGGCGGCAGATTATCCAGCAGTCGTCCGCTGCGTTAAATCTGCCGCCGGTCAACTTCACCAAGCCCAGCGGCATCGTGTACGTCCCCGATGTCAGCATCACCTCAGGCAAGCTCGCAGGGCCGTACACGCCGCAGCACGACATCCAGGGTGCCGACTTCATCGCCGGCACCCAGCCGACCACCTTAGGACACAGCCACGTCATGAAGCCCGTGTTGGCCAGCGACCCCCATCTGTTGTGGCAGCCCGGCTGCGGCCCGTCGGTGGACAAGGTGTTTCTGGTCCGAGAACCCAACTGGCGGCCGGGCATGCCGCTGCCGCTGGACCACTTCGAGTGGGCGCCCACGGCAACGTGCACTCCATCAACGGGGAGCGGCAACGGGAACGGAAACGGGAACGGCCCCCCGCCTGGCAACGGGACGGGCAACGGGACGGGCAACGGGACGGGCAACGGAACGGGCAACGGAACGACTAACGGAACGGGCAACGGGACAACTAACGGAACGACCAACGGAACGACCAACGGAACGACCAACGGAACGACCAACGGAACGAGCAATGGCACCAGCAACGGGACGGGCTAGGATGCGGCGAAAGCGGTGGCTGCCCTGACGGGGTGGCCACCGCTTTCGGCTAAATGCCAGCGAGCGCCCTAGGGTGGAAGGCCATCCCAGGCGGCGGCGGCGGCGGCTTGCTCGGCCGCCTTTTTGCTGGAGCCCTCTCCGCGGCCGTGCTCGCGCCCATCCCAGGTGACGGCCACGGTAAAGACCCTGGCGTGCTCGGGCCCGTGCTCGCCCACCACGTGATACCGCGGCACCTGTCCTGCACGGATCAGGCGCTCGGCTAAGCGGGTTTTGTAATCTCGGGGCCGCGTGCCCGCGGCGCTCAATTGGGGGCCCAGCGCCTCCAGCACACGCTGGCTGGCCTCTCGGAGGCTCGTGGACAGATACGCCGCCCCCACAAGCGCCTCAAAGGCGTCGGCCAAGATGGACGGCTTCTCGGCCCCGCCCATGGCTCGCTCGCCCCGCCCCAGCCGCAGTTGCGAACCAAGGCCCAGCGCCCGAGCCGCCTGGGCCAGCTGCGACTCGCGCACCAGTGAGGCCCGGGCCTCGGACAGCTGGCCCTCGTCCCAATCCGGGTGATGGCGAAAGAGCCAGTCGGTCACCGCCAGTTGGACCACCGCGTCCCCTAAAAACTCTAGGCGCTCGTTGAACGAAACGCCCCCACCCACTTCGTGCGCGTACGACGAGTGGGTGAGGGCGGTTTCCAAGAGGCGGGCGTCGGGCACCCACCGCGCCAGGCTCATGGCGCCGGGGGCCACACCGCAAGGGCGAGGGAAGCGTTGTGGCCTCCAAATCCAAAGGCATTGGACAAGGCCGCCGTGATGGCCGCGGGTCGGGGCGCGCTCGCGACATAGTCCAGATCGCATACGGGATCGGCGTGTTCCAAGTTGGCTGTCGGCGGCAGCAGCTGGTGGTGCAGGGCCAACGCCGTCGCAATGGCCTCCACAGCCCCGGCCGCACCAAACAGGTGTCCGGTGACGGACTTCGTGGACGACACCGCCAGGTGATACGCGTGGCTCCCAAACACCCGCTTGATCGCGGCCGTCTCGGCCGCGTCCCCCAGCGGGGTCGAGGTGCCGTGCGCGTTGATGTAGCCGATGGCCTCGGGCTCCAGGTGGGCGTCCTGGAGGGCCGCCTGCATGGCCGCCACCGCACCGTCCCCATTGGGATGGGGCTCCACCATGTGGTAGGCATCCGCCGAGCGGCCATACCCCACCAACTCGGCGTAGATCTTCGCCCCCCGAGCCTCGGCATGATCCAGGGCCTCCAGCACCAGCACGCCCGCCCCCTCGCCCATCACGAAGCCATCACGCTGCGCGTCAAACGGGCGCGACGCATGAGCGGGGTCGTCATTGTTGGTCGACAGGGCGCGCATGCTGGAGAATCCCGCCAGAGCGATCGGCAGCAGCACAGCCTCGGCGCCGCCGGCCAGCATAAGATCCGCATCGCCATGCTGAATCGTCCGCATCGCGTCCCCCACCGCGTGCCCGGACGACGCGCACGCCGTGGTCACCGATTCATTGGGGCCCATCAGACCAAAGCGAATTGCCGTCTGGCCCGCCAGCATGTTGCCGATCATCATGGGGATGAAAAACGGACTCACCCGCCCAGGCCCTCGCGAGTCTAAGACGTGCAGCTGGTCCACGAGGGTCTGCATGCCTCCGATGCCAGTGCCCATGGTGACGCCGCTTCGCCAGGGATTGGGGCTGCGGAGCTCCGCATCATCCCACGCCAGCTGGGCCGCGGCCACCCCCAGCTGCGTGAATCGGTCCATGTGGCGGACATCCTTCCGATCCAGGTAGGCCGCCGGATCAAAATCCGGCACATCGGCCGCAAACCGCGTCGGATAGGCGCTGGCGTCGAAACTCGTAATAGGGCGCACGCCACTCTGCCCCGCCAGCAGGCCCGACCAAAAGTGGGCGTGCCCGGTGCCGACGGGTGAGATGACACCCAGCCCCGTAATGACCACGCGACGTCCCGGTGCCGCCACTCCTTGGGGATCCGCCTTCATGGGCTAGGCGTGATCCCGGATGTAGTCCACCGCGTCGGTCACCGTCGCGATTTTTTCGGCGTCTTCGTCGGGGATTTCCAGACCAAACTCTTCCTCCAACGCCATGACCAGCTCCACGATGTCCAGCGAGTCGGCTCCCAGGTCTTCGATGAAGTGGGCCTCCGGGCGCACCTCGTCCTCCTCGACGCCCAGCTGGTCCACAATGATCTCCTTCACCTTGGGAAACACATCTGCGCCCTTCTCTGCCATCTCGCTGACTCCTCCTGTTACTGGATTGCCAGGCCCCCGTCGACGACCAGCACATGGCCGGTGACGTACGGAGCCTGGGTCAAAAACCACACGGCGTCGGCCACATCTTCGGGGGCCCCCACGCGCTGCAACGGAATCGCTTCGGCCATTTTGGCACGCTGTGCCTCGGTCATGGCCGCCAATAAGTCGGTTTCGATAAATCCAGGGGCTACCGCATTGGCCGTGATGCCCCGGCTGGCCCACTCCTTGGCCAGAGCCTTCGTAAATCCAATCATACCCGCTTTGGCCGCCGAATAGTTGGCCTGCCCCGCGTTGCCGATGAGGCCCGCCACGGACGCCACATTCACAATCCGTCCGAAGCGCTGCCGCACCATGGGTCTCAGTGCGGCCTTGGAGCAGTAAAACACGCTGGCGAGGTTGGTGTCCAGCACCGCGGTCCAGTCGGCGTGCGACAGGCGAGGCACCAAGCCATCTCGGGTGATGCCCGCGTTGTTGACCAGAAAGTCCAGCCGGCCGAAGCGCTCATGCACGGCAGCCACCATCCCCTCGGCGGCGACGGGATCCGCTACGTCCGCTGGGAAGGCCTCCGCCGTCCCCCCGCTCTGGCGCACAGCCTCCACCACGCGCGCCGCCCCCTCGGCGTCCCCACGGTAATTCACCGCCGTCGCGACGCCCGCGCTGGCCATGCGCAGCGCAATGGCCCGTCCGATTCCCCGCGACGCCCCTGTCACCAGGGCCACGCGCTGTTGCTCGACCATGGAGTCCCCCCTGGCGATCGCCCCAAGGCGAATTCGGCGAATTCGATTGTAGTCTTTAGGATGTGACCAGTTCAAGCGCGGCGGCAAACCCGGCCGGGTCTTCGACCGCTTGCACCGCTACGCGGCGCTCCACCCGCTTGATGAGGGCACTCATCGCATGGCCGGGACCGCACTCCAAAAACCCTTGGGCCCCGTCCTGCACGAGCCGGTGCAGCCCAGTTTCCAGGCGCACCGGATGCGATACCTGCGCCACCAGCCGCGGCACCGCCTCGTCGGCGGTCCACACGGCGTGCGCATCGACATTGGCGAGGACCGGGAACCGCCCCCGCGGCGCCCACTCCACTTCGGCCAGCGCGGCGGCCAGCGGCTCCTCCGCCGGGGCCAGGAGCCGGCTGTGGAAGGGGGCCGACACCGGCAGCCGCACGACGCGGGCTCCTCGGGCGCGGGCGTCGACTTCGAGTGCCTCTAAGCCCGCGATGGTGCCGGACACCACCAGCTGCCCTGGAGCATTGTAGTTGGCGGGCTCCACCCAGCCAGCCCGGCGCGCCGACACCGCCAGCTCCTCGACCGTGGCGGCATCCAGCCCCATGACCGCGGTCATCCCCCCCACGCCAGCGGGCACCGCCGTCTGCATCAGGTGGCCCCGAAGGCGCGTCACCCGCACCGCGTCACCAAAGGGCAGGAGGCCACTGGCCACCAGCGCACTGTACTCTCCCAGGCTGAGCCCGACGGCGGCCAGCGGGTCCGGGGGGGCCAAGGCGCGCCAAGTCGCCACACTCACGGTCAGAATCGCCGGCTGCTGGACCTCTGTGTCCACCAGCCGCGCCGGAGGGCCCTCCCACAGGATGGCGCGCAGGCGGTATCCCAGCACGTCCTCGGCTTCGTCAAAGACGCGCCGCGCCGCGGGAATGTCCGCGAGCGTCTTCCCCATCCCCACATACTGGCTGCCTTGGCCCGGAAACAGGGCCCCCCACCTCATCGGCCCCACCGCACAATCGCGCCGCCCCAGGTGAGGCCCGCCCCAAAGGCCGCTACCGCCACGACGCTGCCGGGATTCAGCCGACCCGCGTCTCGGGCCTCGGCCAGTGCCAGCGGAATACTGGCGACCGACGTGTTGCCATAGCGGTCGATGTTCATCAGGAAGCGGTCGAGACCCAGCCCCAGCCGCCGCGCTGCCGCTTCAATGATGCGGGCATTGGCCTGGTGGGGCACCACCAGGTCCAGGTCGTCGACGGTGAGCTGCGACGCCGCCAGCGCGCCGGCAATCGCCTCCGGCAGTGCGCGCACAGCAAATCGGAACACATCGTTGCCCGCCATTTTCATGTAGTGCTGCCCGCGCACAATGGTCTCCTGGTTGGCTGGCATGGCCGACCCGCCGGCAGGCAGCATGAGTAAGGGGCCGCCGGCCCCGTCGCAATTCAAGTACGAGCCCAACAGGCCCCGGTCGCCGGTGCCGGCCTCCAGCACCACCGCCCCCGCGCCATCCCCAAACAGCACGGCCGTCGACCGATCCTCCCAGTCCACGATGCTGGAGAGGACATCCGTCGCCACGACCAGCACGCGCTCGGCGGCTCCGGCCACAATGAGCGCGCGCGCCAACTCCAGCGCGTATACCCAGCCGGTGCACCCGGCCTGGACATCGAAAGCGGGGCGGGGAGGGCCCTCCAGCCGGAGCCACACCCGGCCCGCGGTGCACGGAAAGGGCGTGTCGCCCGTGTTGGTCGCGCAGATCACCATGTCGATGGCGCTGGGCTCCACGGCGGCATCCTCTAAAGCTCGCCGTGCCGCCCGGGCCCCCAGCGAGGCGGCGGTTTCGCCCGGCGCGGCAATGCGCCGCTCACGGATCCCCGTGCGACTCACAATCCAGTCATCGCTGGTGTCCAGCATCTGCTCCAGGTCTTTGTTGGACAGAATGCGCTCCGGCGCATAGACCCCCAGTCCCGCCACCACGGCGGACCGCAGGCTCACGAGGGCGCTCCTTCGGCGCGGGGCCCCCACTTCAGGTCCTGCAGCGCCGACCCAATCAGGCCGTTGACGTTGCCCGCCACCTGTTCGGCCCCGCGCTGCACGGCGTTGGCAAACGCCCGTGCCCCGCTGGCGCCGTGGGCCTTGATGACGACGCCGGCCAGACCCAAGAGCGGCACGCCCCCCACCTCTTGATAGTCGAGGCGGGTGCGCAGCCGCAGGAGCGCAGGCCGCGCCAAGAGTCCGCCCACCTGGGCGCGGAGCCCATCGTGCAGCGCCCCTCGGACGCCATGCAACACTTCGGCCACCGTGCCCTCCGCCACCTTCAAGACGACGTTGCCCACAAAGCCATCGGCCACCAAAACGTCGGCGGTGCCGGCCAAGACGTCCCGCGCCTCGATGTTGCCCACGAAGCGCCCGACAAATCCCGGGCCGGGGACATCGAGCCGGCCGTAAGCCTCCTGAAGCGCCAGGGGCCCCTTGGCGGGCTCCGTCCCGATGTTAATGAGTCCAATGCGCGGCTCGGGCACCTTCAGCACGCGCTCCGCGTACAGCGCGCCCATGTGGGCGTACTGCACCAGGTGCAGCGGCTTGGCGTCCACATTGGCCCCAACGTCCAGCAACAGCACCCCCCGGCCGTCGCGGGTCGGCAGCACCGCGCAGAGGGCCGGCCGCTCCACGCCCGCGAGCCGCCCCAGCACCATCAGGCCCGCCGCCATCATGGCGCCCGTGTTGCCCGCGGAGACGGCGCCATCCACCTCCCCGGCCTTCACCAGGCGAATCGCCTCCACCAGGCTGGCATGGGGCTTCTGGCGCACGGCTTGGACGGGAGGCTCTCCCGCGTCAATCACCTCGTCCGTGTGGTGCACACGCACGCGCCCCGGAGGCGCCGCTGCCATCCAGGGCGCCCAGCCCTCTCCGCGCCCCACCAGGACGACTTCCAGGCTGGGGTCCCGCCGGGCAGCTTCGCATCCACCCTCCACCGCCGCCTGCGGGGCCAAGTCGCCCCCTTCGGCGTCAATTGCGATCCGCACGGTCCATGCCCCCTTCTCGGCCGCCGAGGTCGACAACCAGAAACTTGCCACGAAACACGACAGCGGATCGCACCTGCGTGACCACCAACACTACATAGCGGCTCTGCCGGCGCCGAATGACTTCGGCGCGAGCCACTAGGCGCTCCCCGGCAAACACCGGGCGCTTGAACTTGGAATTCGCGAGCCCGGTGAGGGCCCAGTCGCCATCCACCACCGAGAGGGCCAAGGAGTCGGCCTGTGCAAACAGATGCTGGCTGCGGACAACCCCACTGCGGCGAAACGTCATATCCGGGGTGGTGTCCAGGACCGACACGGCGTGCCGCCCCAGGGCCAAGTCCACCAAGTCGCCCACCATCTCCGCGCCCTCCAGGGCACGCAGGCCGACCACCGCCTGGCGGGCCAAGCCTTCTGCCCGCAGGCGCACCTCCGGAATGCCCAGGTACAGGCGGTCCAGCCGAATCGTGGGAACGCTGACCCCCAGCGCCCGAGCCAGCTCTTCGTCGGTCCGCAGGGGATCCTCGCGCAGGAGCTGCTTCAAAAGCTGGTGGCGCTCCACCCGGCGTGTCTGCAGCACGGCTTCCTCCTTGCTCAGGTGGCTTGGCTCTCTTTATTATCACGTGATCCTAAAGGTGCCCACAAAAAAAGAAGCGAGGCGCCCAGCGGCTAGGCCTCGCTCTCAATCTCCAAGACCGCGCGGCCATCATAGTACCCGCAGTGCGCGCACACTTGGTGCGGCATGCGGTCCCCGTGGCAACGCGGGCAGTGTCCCACCTGCGGGGCCACCAGCGTCCACGTGGAGCGGCGCTTGTTCTTGCGCGACTTTGAGTGCTTCTTCTTCGGAACCGCCATCTCATGAATCCTCCTCTGGTTTCTCCTCTGGTTTCTTGGCCTCGATCGCGCGCCAACCGGCGAGAGCACTCCAGCGTTGATCCTGGGGCGGTGCGCAGCCGCACGGGCCGTCATTCAAGTCTTCTCCGCAGGTGGGGCAGAGCCCCCGGCAGTCCGGCCGGCACAAGGGCCTCACCGGCAACGCCAGCAACACGGCCTCCGTCACCAAATCGTCCAACCCAATCACGTCTTGGCGGTACGCCAGCCACTCATCCTCAAACCCCGGCTCAACCTCGCGATACTCCTGCCGCAGCGCAAATGGCACCGAGAGCCTCACCGGCCGGAGGCACCGGCCGCACTCGGCCTCCACCGCCGCCTCCCCCGAGAGCGCCACAGCCAGGAAGTCTCCCCCGTTGTCGACCACCACTTGGCCTGACGGGGGGCTAACCAGGGGCCACTCGGCCAGTTCCTGAAGAGCGGGCGGCCACTCGCCGTCGAGCGGCACCGCGATGCGGCGGCCCACCCATCGCTTCACGTCCCGCACGCGCACTTCCATCGGCAAGACACGATGCCACCTTCACAAAACTTTGGCCATTATAATGACCATCCGGCCCCCTGTCAAAAGATGACCGCCCCGATCGAGCCCGCGCCTACTCCCCATCCACGTCGGCGGCGAGACTGGCGCGCACCGGTTCGGGCAAAGTGCTCTCGGCGGCATACCCAGGGTGGCGAATGGCGACGCGCACGACCGTGGCCGGATTCCGCAGCAGCGCCGCGTGCTGTGGCGACAGGGCAAACGTCAGATAGTGCACCGAGCTGGTCTTGTCCTCCTTCGAGCGGCCCGGCTCCGCGGCGGCCGGGATCATCTGGTCGTCCAGCCAAAGCGCCACGTGGTCCTCGACCCCCGTGAGCCGCTTCAACACGGCCGGGATTTCCCGCGAATCGGGAATTTCGATCAAGAGGGTGGCCGCCAGCGCCAATCCCGGCGGCAGCATCTCGTTGTACACCGACAGCTCCTCCGCGACGGCGGACGGGTCGGCGATGTGCTCTGCCCGCAGCATTTCCTGGGTCTGAAACCACAGGGTCCGGTGGTTCTCAAACACGAGGGACACCAAGTCCCCCAGCGCGACGCGCCGCGTCCGCTTGTAGCGAATGATGTCGTCCCGGATTCGATCGCGCGCGCTTTGATACTCCGCCAGTGAGAGCAATTCCTCAACCGCCACCCGACGCATAGCCACCTCCCGCAATCCCCGTGCCGCTGTCGCGGCCGCCAATCTATGACAGTCCGTAAGCCCGGTCCAGCACCTCGACGGGGTGGAGCGGGGCTGAGCCGCCCGCTTGAATCTGCAGGCCCGCCAGCTTGCAGTCCGAGCACGGCAAGTCGTCAGGGCGCTCCGCCAGCGCGCTCATCAGCCGCGCCGCCACCTGCTGCGCCGCGTCGTAGTGGCGGGCCTTTAATCCCCATGTGCCGTCGATGCCCGCACACGCCTCCGCAACCGTGACCGTCGTGCCGGGTATTTTGGACAGCACCCGCCGGCCGCGCGCGCCGCCGCCCTCAGCCCGCGTGTGGCAGGACACGTGATAAGTCACAGGACCCACGACGTGCTGAAAGTCGTCCGCCAGCTTGCCCTGCTGCACCAGTTCCGCCAAAAGCTCCGTGACGTCCACCACGGCCGCCGCCACATCGCGCGCCACGGCTCCGTCCACCATCAGCGGGTATTCCCGCTTCAGCACATAGGCACACGTGGGCTGCAGCGCCACCACGCGCGCCCCGCGTGCCACGTGAGGAGCCAGCACCGCTAAATTGGCCCGCGCCCGCGCCTGGGCACCCGCCACGTCCCCGCCATCCAGCGCCGGCATCCCGCAGCACCGCTCGCCCGCCAGCGTGGCGACGGACAGACCCTGGTGCTCCAGCACACGGATGGCCGCCTCCCCCAGGGCCGGATAGTTGTATTCCGTCGTGCACGTGGCAAACAGCACCACGTCAGCGGCCGCGGGCGTGCTCCGCCCGGCAACCCGCCGCGAGAACCGGCGGCTCGTGTAGGGGGGCAGATGCCGGCGCGGGTCAATGCCCGTCCGCCCCGCGAGCAGGCTCCTCAGCCTCGGCCGAGCCACCGCCCAGTTCGCGAGCGGGTGCAGTGCCGTGCCCCATCCCCCCGAGCGCTCCGGGTTGCCCAGCAGGCGGTCCTCAGCGGACAACCCCACGCGCCGCACGCGCTGGGCTTTCGTGCGCAACATGAGCCGCGGGAAGTCCAAGTCGAATCGGTGCGGCGGCGTGTATGGGCACTTCAGAGCGCAGATCTTGCACTGAAAGCACTCCTCCGCCACGTCCTCCATCTGACTCCGGGTCAGTTGCTCCACCTCGTCGTCCACGCCCTCCACGAAGCGGAACAGCGCAGGAAACGAAGGGCACAAATCATGGCACAGCCGGCATCCGTTACAGATATCAAACGCTTGCTTCAGGTCCCGATCGAGCGCCTCGGTGTCCCAATATTCGCGTGCCGTCAGGCGATACTCCATCTGCCCCCTGCCTCTCCGCACGCGGGCCGCCGCGGCTCGCTAATCGTCTTGGTTGAGCCGGGCCAGTCCCTTGGTAAAGCGGCCGGCATGCGACTTCTCCGCCCGCGCCAAGGTTTCAAACCACTCGGCGATGCGGTCAAACCCTTCCTCGCGCGCGGTTTTGGCAAATCCGGGATACATCTGGCTAAACTCGTAGGTCTCCCCCTCAACCGCGCTCTTGAGGTTCTTCTCCGTGCTCCCCACCGGCATCCCGGTCACGGGGTCGCCCACTTCCTCCAAATATTCAAAGTGCCCAAAGGCGTGGCCTGTCTCGCCCTCGGCCACATCCCGAAACAAACCCGCCGTGTCTGGATACCCTTCCACATCCGCTTGGCGCGCGAAATATAGATACCGCCGATTGGCCTGGCTCTCACCCGCAAAGGCTTCCTTCAAGTTGGCTTCGGTCTTGCTTCCAGACAGCGCCATGCACAATACCTCCTACACTCTCGGGGTTCGGGGGCCCTTCCCAGGCTCCCCACCGTACCCGACCCACCCTATCGAAAGGGCGCAAGCGCTGTCAACTGGTGGCCTGGGCCCGAGGGCCGCCCGGCTAGCCGCGGCTCCGCACGAGCCCGGCCACCCACACCGCGAGGGCCAGCCCGGCGGCTCCTAAGAACGCATACTCGCCCACGGGGGCCCCGAACATGTGGTCAAGCGTGTGGCGGTGCACCACCAGCGCGGTGCCGACAACGAGGGCGCTGGCCACCATGGCGCGCGCGGCGCGGTCCACAAGACGCTCCCAGTGGCCCAGCAGGCGCGCCAGATTGTTCGGCTCCAGCTCGACGCGCACGAGGCCGCTCTCCATCCGGTCCAAGACGCGGTCGATGCGGTCGGGAAGCCCGTCCCCCAGCGCCAGCCACGCCCACGCATTGTCTTCCAGGTGCCGCGCAGCCGCGGCGGGCCCAAATCGGGACCGAAGCAGTTGGGCCACCAAGGGCCGGCCCATCTCCACCAGGGACGCGCTCGGGTCCAGGCGGCGGACCAGGCCATCCAGCGTCACGGCCGCCTTGGCCAGGAGCGCATACTCACGCGGAATGCGGATGCGATGGCGCGCGGCCAGGCCCAGGACATCGGCCAGCGCCTGGCCCAGCCGAAACTGCGCCAGCGGGCTGTCGTAGTACCGACGCCTCAGGCGCTCTACGTCCGCAGTCAGTGCGGCACGGTCGATAGGACCCGCCACGGCACCCAGCGCCAGCAGGGCTCGCACCACCAGGGCGCTGTTGCCGCGAGCCATTCCCAGCAGCAAATCGATGGAGTGTTCCCGCATGCCGGGCGA
>JAKADP010000144.1 GCA_021820465.1 Bacillota bacterium | reverse complement strand
CACGGGGGCGGCGGGAATCCCCACCAGGACGCCCGCGGCGGCCAGAGACAGCAGCCGCCCCACCACCTGCCGCTCAAACAGGGTGGGAAACAGCGTCCAGTACAGGAGCCGCAGGCTCTGCACCACAGCCTGACCCGCCGCAGCCAGGGCGAGCGCCCCCGCTCCCCAGCGCCAGGCGAGCCCCAGGACGAGGGCCACCACTACGGCGCCGCCCCAAAACAGCACGCCAGCGGCCCAGCCCAGCGCCTCCTCCGCCAGCACATGGACAAAGCCAGACCCGGGCGCCCCGATCACCAGGGGGTCCCGCGCGATGGGGTGGCTTCCCACCAAGCGCGACTGCACCGACGTGAACATGATGCCCGTGTACGCCATGGCCAAGAGCCACATCACGACCGCGGGCCGGCCCCCGCGCGCCAGCAGCAGGCCGCCGCCCAGCGCGGCCGCCACCAACAGCGCACTCATCCAGGGCGCCTGGGCCATCTGGCGCAGCGTGGTCAGCGCCTCCATCTCCACCACGGCGCCGGGTCCGCTCCACGAAAACGTGTGGGACGGCCGCTCCCCACCGCGGCCCCGGCGGAGCCTGCGGGCCATCTGCTGCCGAAACAGCTCACGGCGGTCGCCCGCCCCCGCCCGCATGGCGTCCATGAGAGCCCAGCGGTCCACCTGGCGCCAGTCGTCGTCCGACGGCGGCACCGCCCACAGCACCCCCAGCACGGTCACGGCGGCCGCCAGCGCCAGCCAGGCCAGCACGGTGGGCCATGGATCCCCCTGCACCAGCGGCGCGGCCAGCGGCCACCGGACCACCCCGGCCCGCACCGCGAGTGGCCAGCGGGGCGCCACCGTGACGGCCAGCCAGCCAAGGCTGGCGGCCAGCGCCAGCCCCCTCACCGGCACGCGGCGGGCCTCGAGCGCCCCCGCCGCCAGCCGTGCCGACACGACGTACACCACGGCAGGGGGCACCAGCCACACCGCCACCCCCAACACCCCGCCCGACTGGCTGAACACCAGGATCAGGACAACCAGGCTGAGCTGGGAGCGCAGGCTGTTGGCGTACCGGTGATAGAGATGGCGCGCCACCAGCGCCCGCGGCTCGGTGCGCACCGCCGCCAGAAACGTCCGGTCGGCGGGGCTGACAAAAAGGCCGGCCGGGTTGGGAGCCGCCCACGGCACCAAGAGCGCAAGGCCCCCCAGCACCGCCAGCCAGCGGGCGAAACTCAGCGGCAGCGGCACGGACGCGCTCGGGGCCGCTGGCGCCAGCACAAAGAACCGGGCGGCCAGCAGCACCAGCACGGCATAAACCACCAGCCGGCGCGGCTCCTGCACGATGCCCCGCACCCGGTTGACCATCTGGCGCCACTCGAGAAACACGAGCGCGGCCGCCACCCCGCTCTTCACCGCTCGTGGATGTCCCCGTCGCGGGACTCCCCGTCCGCCGGGGGCTTGGGCGGCCAGAGCTGCTGGGCGGCGCGGGCGCGCGCGGCATCATCGGGCACGCCGCCATAGCGGACGGCTTCATACAATTCGCCCAGGCGCGGCACAACATCGCCAGCCGTATCGCCATAAAGGCGCCCGAGCCACTCCCGCACAGTTTCCGCCGCCCCGGGCCGCTGCCGGGTTCGGGCGAAGAGCCGCATGTGCCGCTGCACCACCCGCCGTGTCAGAACGGCCCGGCCGCCCGCGCCGGCCGCGAGCGGGTCCGCCTCGAGCCGCTCCCGATCCACGCGGTCGCTCCGCTCCAGCTCGGGCCACCCCGCGCGAGCCAGCGCCCGCACGGCAAAGTACGCCCCCGTCAGCACCACGAGCCCGGCCAGGATCAAAAGCGGCAGCGGGTTCCGCGCTTTGCCCGGCCGCTCGTGGGGAGGGCGGTTGCGGCGCGGGTGGACGTGGCTCGTCGGCGGCTTGGCCGTATGGAGGTGCAGGCCCACGGAGGGCAGCAGGTGGCCAATCGCAAACAGCAGCGCCCGGACGGCGCCGCCCAGGTACTGCCACGGGGCCCACGCCACCAGTCCCAGCACCACCAGCCCCGCGGCGAGTCCGGCGGCCGCCAGCCAGCCGGCCAGCCGGACATGAGTGCCCAGCGGAACATCGGGCTCACGGGT
The DNA here is from genome assembly GCA_021820465.1 of Bacillota bacterium. Lineage (GTDB taxonomy): Bacteria > Bacillota > Sulfobacillia > Sulfobacillales > JAIMBI01 > JAJZWV01. The sequence goes on along the minus strand of JAKADP010000144.1, from coordinate 1,715 downwards.
GGTGGCCAGTGCCGTGACCAGCCCCACCGCCAGCATCACCGGCATCACCCAGGTGTACGCGGGTGCGTTGGCGGCCAAGATGGCCGCGCCGCCAATCGCAATGGCGAGGCGCTCGTAGACGGCGGGGTGCTCCGGGTCAATGGGCGAGGCGCCGCGCCACAGCGCCACCACGGCAAACAGCACGCCCCATGGCCCTGCAGCCCACGCGCCCGCGGCCACCATCGCGACCCAAACCAAAAGGGCCCAGGCCCCGCGCCGCCGGGCCCAGGCAGCCGCGAGCCCCGCCACCGCCATGACGGGCACCACCTCACCCACACCCAGGCGGAGCGCCCAGGCGGCCACCCAGCCCACTTCCAGCACAAAGGTCAGGATGCGGCGCATTACGGCGCCACCAGTCCCGGACTCCAGGGCCGCACCCGGATTCCTGGGAGTGCCGGGGGAGCGTCCGCCATCGCCACGGGCACGAAGGTCACCTGGACGCCCCGCTGCACCAGCCGCTGCAGCAAGGGCGTCCACGCCGGCTGATGGAAGCACGCAAAGTACATGAGGTGCGCCCCGGGCCGAAGCCGACGAGACAGGCGCAGCAGGGTGGGGGCCAAGTCGTGTCCCTGCCCGCCCCCGGGCTGCACCCAGGCCAGCGCGGTCATGACCCGGGCCCAGTGGTCGGGTCCCCGTCCCGGCGGCAGGTTGACGCCCTTGGGCCAGCCGTACACCGATCCCACCAGCGATAAGCCCAGCGCGGACCCGCTGCGGAGAAACATGTCTCCCACGGAGGCCACGGCCGACACCAGCGACTCAAACCGGTCTCGGTCGACCCCCTCCCAAATGTAGGGGGCCGTGGCCGCCAGCGCCAGCAGCTCCAGCTGCTCATCCCCCTCCGGCTCCAGGCGCTTGACCTGGAGCGTCCCGGTGTGGGCGGTGGCATGGGGGTGGATCAGGCGGCGGGCATCTCCAGGCTGGTACGGACGGACTCCCACCACCCGCAGCGGGTCGGGAGGGTTCCAGGGTGGCCCCCGCCGCTCCCCCTGGGGCCGGTTCGGATTCAGAAACCCGCGGGGCACCGGAAACAGCTGGGGGTACACGGTCAGCACCGCGCGCTCCGGCGCGAAGCGCTCGAATTGGGTCCACCCCAGGGGGTCCCCGCCCCACACGCGCATGGGGCCCATGAGCCACCGGCCTCGCTCCCGGGCCACCACCGCCACCCGATGCCGCACCCGCTCGCGCGGGCCCACCGAAAACGCCCCCCACACGGCGCTGCCCAGTGCCATTTTCTGATACCCGCGCGGCTTCGGATCGGCCACCTCCAGCCCCGTGGGAATGACATCCTCGAAGTGGATGGCCGTGAGGGGCCAGGGCTGAGGATGTTCCACCGTGACCCACACCTCAGCGATATCGCCAATCACCACGGCCGCCTTGCTAGTCCGATGGCCCACCTTTAGGGTTTGGAGGCTCTGGCCCGCCAGCCACTCCGCCGCCAGTGCCAGCACAAACAGAAAGGCCGCAGCGGCGCTCACCACGGGCACGCCGAAGAACAGGCCTCCCAACGCGGCGACGATAAAGAACGTCCGCACCCAATCGCCGTGGCGCGGGGTCACAGCGACTCCGTGGGGGCAGGCACCCCCTCCAGCACCCGGCGCACCGCGTCCGCCCCGCTGTCGCCCAGCACCTCCGCGTCCGCCGCCATCAACAGGCGGTGGCCCAGCACCGGCACCGCC
>JAKADP010000053.1 GCA_021820465.1 Bacillota bacterium | reverse complement strand
CCACGCAGACCGGTGCGCCGATGGCGCAGGTAGAAGGCGTCTTGAGCGCGCCGCTGGCGGTAACGGCCACCACCAGCACGTCAAGCACCCAGCAGAGTTCGTCGACTTTTTCGGGCGGCGTGGCCGGGCTGGTCGCGATGTTCGGAGGACAAGCCAACGTCCGGCCGGCGGTTACCGTGACCACGCTATCCTCGGTGCAGGCGGCCGCGACCGTCACGCTGGCCTCGGGCGCCTCATACACACTTGGATCCAACGCCAAGGTCACGTACCGGGGGCAGGCTTACGCCGGCTCCATGCTGTTCCCCGGCGAGCGTGTGCACCTGACGCTGACCAAGGGCATGGTCACCGCCATCCAGCTGCAGAGCACCAGCGCGTGGGAAACGTACGAGGGCATGTCCACCGGCAGCGTGAGCTTGTCCTACGCGGGTGGCGCGACCTTCACGGCCCCCTTGGCCACGTCCGCGATGGTGCGGACGGCGTCGGGCTCCATGGCCGCCGCCTCCAGCACGCTCACCACGGGCACGCTGGTGCGCGCCGTGTTTAACGGCAGCGGTCAGGTGGTCCTCCTGCAGGAAACGGGCCGCACCAAGGCGTCCGCTGGGAAGGCGTCAGCGTCCGGACGAGCCGCGGCCAGCACCCGCAGCCAAGCATCGTCCAAGGGCCAGAGTGGGGTGAACGCGTCAGCGCAGGGGCAATCGGCGGCGGCAGCCCACAGCCAGGCCAGTGCGCATGCCCAAGGCGCCGCGCACGCCAACGCCCACGCGAAGGGCCACGGCGGCTTGGCGCTGGGGCTGTCGGGATCGGTCAGCGCCAACGCCAACGTCGGCGTGGGCGCCAACCTGGGATCGTCGTAGACAAGCGGCAGCCAGCCGAGAAGCCGCGGGCCCACCTGGGCCCGCGGTTTTGCGTGCTGGAACCGTGACGGGTGGCCCCTAGGGCAGGGCGGACAGGAGAATGGCATCCGCCGTAGCCGCAGACATGGGGGTGGATCCGGGCTTTTCCACGACGGTCAGCTGGTAAGATACGCCGTGGTACCGTGTCTGGACCGTGATGCTGGGCTCGCCCGCCCCGACCGTGAGCGCCTGCGACTGAATCGTGTGGCCCTGCACGGACGCCGTCTTGACCCCGGACCCGCCAATCTGCATCGGGAGTGCCGTTTCCATCAGCTGAAACGTCCCCGAGGCCCCTTGGTACGTGAGGGTAATCTGTGTGTCCTTCGGGCGCAGCGATGCCGTCGGCGGCAGCGTCACGTAGATGCTCTTCGGCTGATACCCCGCGGTCTGCGACGGCCTGGTGACGTGAAAGGCCACGTACTGGTCCGCATTGGCGAGCGAGGGATCGAAGAACGATTTCGTGTGGAGCTTGGGATGCGGCGCGGGGTGGGGGGCGCTCGCCGCCGCGCCACACCCGGCCAGGATGGCGAGTCCGAAGCCAAAGCCCAAAAACCGCAAGCGCCGGTAGCTGCTTTCCATCAGATGCTTCCTCCTCTAGCTCTCTGGGAGTCGCTCGTGGCCGGAACGCCGGCGGCGTCAGTTGTATTGGTACAGGTAGCGTGGCTTGGCCACACTGAAATTGCTGGAGGGACAAGTCCCGGGCGACCCCGAGTAGACCCACAGGTCGCTGTACAAGGGGTTGCTGTTGGAGAGCCCTGTGGCGCCAAGGTCCACGGTCACACCGACGGTGTACGAGATGAGCTGGCGGTGAACCTCAGGCGGACCATCGTATTCGACGGCGGTCCCGGTGTACGCCCCGGCGCAAGGCGGCTAGGGCCCCGATCCCATTGGGGTGCTTCATCACTCAACCTCCTTGGGACGCCAAAACTGGCTTCGTTGCGGTCGGCGGGATATGATCCACTATGACCATAAACTTCGTGGGTGGTGGCGCAAGAGCTAACGCTGTTTACCTCCACTGACGAGTGCAAGGGAGCTTGGCCCGTGATTGGAAGCAAGATTCGCGCTCTGCGGGTCCGACAGGCGCTTACACAAGAGCAATTGGCTTTTCCCCGCTACTCTCGCTCGTATGTCAGCCAGGTCGAGCACGGCACCATGCATCCGTCCGACGAAGCCATCAGGCACTTCGCCGCCCGCCTCGGGGTTACCCCCGCTGACCTCACTCAGAGCGCGGATGACGATGAGCGCCGCCTTCGCCATCTTCAACGGCGCGCGAAGCAGCGCCGCGAGGCGTCCGATTGGGTGGAGTGGCAACACTGCCTGCGCGACGCGCTGCACTTGGCCCGAGCCATGGGCCATGCCGAACAGGAGTCGTGGTGTCTGGCCGAGTGGGCCGAGGGATGGTGGGAGCGGCGCCAGCCGCTTCGCGCCATCACCGCCTATCACCAGGCCGTGGAGGCACTGGGGCCGTCGGGGCCCTCGCCCGCCATGCTTTGGCTCCGCATCGCGGAAATATCGCTGAGCATGGGCCAGCCCGAACGCGCATCCAGCGCCTACCTGCACGTCGGTGGCGCGGGCGTGCGGCCGGAGATGCTGTGGCGCAGAGACATCGGACAGGCGTGGGCGCTGATGCTCCTCGGCTATCGAGCGCGGGCCCAACAACTGTTTCACAGCGTAGCCCGGACGGCATCGGAGCAGGGGTACGCCGTGTGGGCGTCCCATGCCATCACTGGGCAAGCGCTGGGTCTCCTGATCTCTCCCGGCGACGGCCTCACACGGGTCCGCCAGGCCGACCAATTGATGCAGAGGGCGGAGGGCCTGGCATCCGTGCCGGCCTGCCGGATCGGGGCAGCGCTCATCCGCCTGGCGGCGGGAGACGCCGGGGGGCTGGTGGACCTGACCGAGGCTCGGCGGTCCGTTCAGGCGGAAGGCAACCTTGTGGCATTCGCGCGGGGCGCTCGCCTCGAAATGTTCGCGCTTCTGGCGCTCGACCGTGTGGAGAGCGCTCGCGGGCTGGGGCGTGAGGTCCTGGCCCACTTGCGTCATCGGGATGGACCGGTGCTTTGCGCGTGGGTCCGGGAGCCGCTGGCTGTGGCTGGGGCATGGGACGGCCGCCCCGATGCCGCCATCCAGGAGGCACTCGCCGAATGCGCAGGGGTGTATCGCGCCGTAAACCTAGGACCAGACGCCCACCGCACCGCCGACATGCGTCGGGTGCTCCGGGACGGCGGTGCACCCGCCCTGCGACAGTGGGTGGAGCGCACCCCTGTGGCGGCCTGGGGCTGAGACATCCGCTGTAGGCCCACGCACGTTAGTTGTGATGCATCGGCACCCACTATCCGGCAGGCCGCGCTGAGGCGGCCACGTCAGGGGGTGCGGCCCACTTTTGCGAGGCAGTAGAGCGCCCGGCTCACGTTGCCCCCGGCAGACAGGAGACGGCCCGCCGGCGCGCGCAGCGCTCCCCGCACCTTCCGGTCAGACAGATAAAAACCCAAGAGCCCTTCAGCCACATAGCGGTGAAACGCTTGGTCGGCCAGGCCTTGGGCTCGATCCGCGGCTTCCCGCTGGAGCCGGCCAATGCCGGCCACGGCATCCGCCTCCGTGGGGTAGCACGTGACAAAGTTGAAGTCCCCGTGCGCCAGGTCTTCGTCCTGATCCACAAAGTAGTCCAGCAGGATGTGGAGGGCACCCATCCAGGGAAAGTAGACAGATTCCAAGCGCCGCAAGCGGTCGGGACTGACGGGGTGGGTCGCTTCCTGCCACAGCGCAAAAATGCCCAGAGTCGATCCCGTCGCCGCGGCAAATTCCCACCACGCCACATCCCACTCGGGGGCTCGGTGGGTGGCGGCCCACCGCTCCAGGGCGCCCGCGCGATCCGCCTGCGTGGCGGGCGCGTGTTTTAGGCTCTGCAAATCGACGTACCGATCGGCCAGCCACCCGGCCCGGTCCGCCACGGCGCCGTAGTGCGGCAAGCTGGCCAACACCGCCTGACAGTCATTCACCAGCCACGCCATGTAGCCGCCGTCCTCTTGGGGGTGGCCCTCCCAGTAGTCCTGGAGGGCGGCGCCGGGGCGGAGCGCGTCGCCGAGCGACCGGTGCAGGGAGCGAATCACGTCGGAGGAGACGGTGGGCCCGCGGTCCGTGATGGTATCCAGGTAGTCGCACAGACTTTGATACGCCACGACCGCACGCACCAACTGGGGCGCCGCCCCCACCAGCACAGCCCCTCCCTCGCAGTGGAAGCGCTTGGTCTCCAGCGACTCGGCTGCCAGCGCCCGCACCGCGGGATCGGCGATGCGCGCGGCCCGGCGCTCGACGCGCGCCAGCTGCTGGTGCACGAGGGGCCGAATGCGAAAGTAGTAGTACAGCGCCCACCGCGATGTGCCCCCCGCGTGCCCCATCACCCGCTCCTCTCGGCCAAGACGTACTGCTCTAGGCCCACGGCGGCGCCGTCTTCGCTCACTGGCGGCAGCACCACATCGGCGCAGGCCAGCGCCGCGGGGTGGCCCCCCCCCATCGCCATGCCAAAACCTGCCCACCGCAGCATCTCGGCGTCGTTCTCCCCGTCCCCGACGGCCGCCACCGCAGCCTGGGCAATCCCCAGCCGCTCGGCCACCCGGGCTAAGGCTCGCCCCTTGGTGGCGGCTTGGGGCAGCACCTCCAGATAGTCGGCCTGGCTGTACACGGTCCGGACGCCGGCCTCGGCTGCCCACGGTGCCAGCGCGTCGCGCAGGCGCGCCAGCGCGGCGGGCTCATCCTGAATCAAAATCTTGATGGGCGCCGCGGGCCAGTCCAAGATGGCCCGCCCCGGCTTGATTTCGGCCGGGATGTGATTCGCCTCGACGTATGCCCTCACGCGCGGGTCGTCCCGGGTCACCCAAAGCCCATCGCCGATGTACACCTGGGCCAGGTGGCTCCCCGCCAGCACCAGCTCCATCGCACGGCGCGCCGCCGCGTCTGGCAGCTGGTCACAAAACCAGCGCTGGCCGCTGGGGAGATCCAGCACCTCCGCGCCGTTGTAGCAAATCATGGGGCCGGGGGGAAGCTCCCAGCGCTGGCGAAACAGCTCCACCGACCGAGCCGTCCGGCCAGTGGCAATCACCACCCGCACCTGGGCGGCCACAAGCTGGTGCAGCGCCGCGAGCACCCGAGGGTGCACGTCATCGCCGTGGGCAAAAATCGTCCCGTCCAGGTCCACCGCCACCAACTCTATCCGCCTCGCGGGCCGCACCCCCGCCCGTGTCAGCGAATCACCCAATTGGCCACCCCCGATACCAGCCCCAAAATCACGGCCCCTTCCAAGGCGGGAACAAAGCCCGCCACATGAAACCCGGGCACGATGGCGCTGGTGAGCCACAGCATGAGGGCTGCCACCACCCAGCCAAACAACCCCAGCGTCAGCACCGTGATGGGCAGCGTCAGCAGCGCCACCAGCGGCCGTACGATGAGGTTCACCAGCGCCAGCACCACTGCGGCCTCCAGCAGCGGGACAAACCCTACCGCGGAGATTCCGATGCCCAGATGTGCCACCAAGAAAAGTGCCAGTACCTGGATCACCCACCCAATAATACGCCGGCTCATGTCTCAAGTCCTTTCTGCGTCTGCTGCCTCTGCTGCCTCCGGCGTTGCGCCCTGCGGGCGGGCTGACGATGCGGTCGGGGCTGCCAGGCGCCCCAAGTGCTGCTTGAGGGATTGGGCGGCTCGCGCCGTCATGCCCGGCACCTGCGACAGCTCCTCGACATCGGCCGCCGCGATGGCGTCGACCGTGGCGTACACTCTGAGCAGTTGGCGCTTGCGCGTCGGCCCGATGCCCGGCACGTCGTCCAACAGCGACCTGAGGTTGCGCTTGGTGCGCAGCTGGCGGTGAAACGTGATGGCAAACCGGTGTGCCTCGTCGCGCAGGTGGCGCAGCAGCTTCAGGCCGGCCGAATTCATGTCCAGCACGATGGGGTCGGGGCTGTCCGGCGCATAGAGCCACTCGTGCTGCTTGGCGAGGCCAAAAATCGGCACATCCACGTTCATGCGCGACAGCGCCGCCACCGCGCTCGAGAGCTGGCCCTTGCCGCCGTCCACCACCACCAGCTGAGGCCACGCCGCAAAGCGCCTGACCTGCGGGTCGTCGCTCGCTTCCGCCAGGGCCTGGTGCTCGAAGCGGCGCGTCAGCACTTCGGCCATCGACGCAAAGTCGTTGGCGCCCACGACCGTGCGAATCCGAAACCGCCGGTACTGCGACTTGTCGGGAGCGCCGTTCACAAACACCACCATCGACGCCACCGACTCTGTCCCCTGCGTGTTGGAGATGTCGTAGCACTCCATGCGGGTCGGGAGCGCGGCCAGGCCCAGGCTGTGCTGGATTTCCAACAGGGCCTGCCCCCGATCCCGCTCGCCGACCGCCTGGCGGCGCAGCGCCTCGTCGCGGGCCCACACCGCGTTGTCCCGCACCATGTCGAGGAGGCGCCGCTTCTCGCCCCGCTCGGGCACCCGGATGTGCACCCGCTGGCCGCGCCGCGCCGTCAGCCACTCCTCCAGCAGCGAGGCGTCGTGGGGCGCCACCGGCACCAAAATTTCACGGGGAACCCGCTGGGCTCGCTCGTAGTACTGGGTGAGAAACGCCCGGGCCAGCTCCCCGTCCGAGCCGTCCGCGAGGCCTTCCAGTCCCTCCAGCTGGAAGCCCTCGCGGCCCTGCAGCCGTCCGTCGCGCACCATGAACACCTGCACTTCGGCCCCGTTGCCGGCCGCCGCCCAAGCCACGGCATCCAACTCGCGGCCTGCGCCGCCCGCCACCTTTTGCTGCTCCTGCAGGGCTTCGAGGGCCCGCACCTGGTCGCGCAGCTCCGCCGCCCGCTCAAACTCCAGCGCCGCCGCGGCGGCGGTGAGCTGCCGCGTCAGGTCGCTGACCACCTCGTCCGAGCGGCCCTCCAACACGCGCTCCATCCGGCGAACGTTTTGGCGGTAGGTATCCGGGTCCACCAGCGCCTGGCACGGGGCCTGGCACCGGCCAATGTGGTATTCCAGGCAGGGCCGCGCGGCGTTCTTGAACTTTTGATTCGTGCAGTTGCGGATGGGAAAGACACGCCGCAGCAGCCGAATCGTCTCGTGCACCGCGCCCACGCGCGGGTACGGCCCGAAGTAGCGGCTGCCGTCCACCGAGGGGCGGCGGGCCAGGAGCAGCCGGGGAAAAGGTTCCTCCCAGGAAATGCGGAGATAGGGAAACGCCTTGTCGTCCTTGAGCTGGATATTATATTTGGGCTGGTGGCGCTTGACGAGTGTCGCCTCTAAGATGAGCGCCTCCACCTCGGTGTCGGTGACGATCACCTCGACGTCGGCCACCTTCCGCATGAGCGCCCGCACCTTGGCGTCCAGTCGGTCCAGCGGCTGCAGGTACGACCGGACGCGCGACCGAAGGGAGCGCGCCTTGCCCACGTACAGGATGGCGCCGCCCGCGTCCTTCCAGAGATAAACTCCCGGCGCGGCCGGCAGCCCCTTGACGTGGGCTGCCAGCGCCGGGGCGCTGTCGGCGGCACCGCGGACCTCAGCGGACCTCATACCGTCCCACCACCTCGCGCTCCGCGTGGCGCTTTAAAAATTGGCCCGTATACGACTCTTCGACGGCCATCACCGCTTCGGGACTGCCTGTGGCCAGCACCCGGCCCCCGGCGTCCCCCCCTTCCGGCCCCAGATCGATGATCCAGTCCGCGGTCTGAATCACGTCCAGGTTGTGCTCGATCACCAGCACGGTATCTCCCTGGGCCACCAGCCGAGCCAGCACGCTCAGGAGGTGCTCGATGTCCTGGCTGTGCAGCCCCGTCGTGGGTTCGTCCAGAATATACAGCGTGCGCCCGTCGGACCGGCGGGACAGCTCGGTCGCCAGCTTCACCCGCTGCGCCTCCCCGCCCGACAGCGTGGTGGCGGGCTGGCCCAGGCGAATGTACCCCAGCCCCACGTCGGCCAGCGTGTCCAGCTTTCTGGCCAGCCGCGGCATGGCATGAAAAAATTGGCGGCCCTCGTCGACGGTCATGTCCAGCACTTGGGCGATGTTTTTGCCGCGGTAGTGCACCCCGAGCGTCTCCCGATTGTACCGCTGGCCCTTGCACACCTCACACGGCACATACACGTCCGGCAGAAAGTGCATCTCGATCTTTAGGATGCCGTCGCCGCGGCATGCTTCGCATCGTCCACCCCGCACATTGAAGGAAAACCGGCCGGGCCGATAGCCCCGCACGTTGGCTTCTGGCGTGGCGGCATACAACTCGCGAATCAAATCAAAGGCACCGGTGTAGGTGGCCGGGTTGGAGCGCGGCGTCCGCCCGATGGGGCTTTGGTCGATGGCGATGACCTTGTCCAGGTTAAGCTGCCCCTCCATGGCCCGGTGCGCCCCCGGCCGCCGCGTGCGGGCGCCATTCAGCTCCTGCTCCAGCCGCTTGCGGATGATGTCGTTGACCAGGGTGCTTTTTCCGGACCCTGACACCCCGGTCACGGCCACCATGAGGCCCAGGGGAATTTCCACGGTAATGTCCTTCAGGTTGTGGGCGGTGGCGCCCACCACCTTGAGCGTCCGCCGGGTGGGCTGGCGGCGCTGACGGGGCACCGGGATGCTGCGCGCCCCGGACAAGTATTGGCCAGTTAGGCTGGCCGGATTGGCCATGACGGCGGCGGGCGGGCCGGCCGCCACCACCTCGCCGCCGTAAATGCCCGGCCCTGGCCCGATGTCCACCAGCCAGTCCGCCTCGCGCATGGTCTCCTCGTCGTGTTCGACCACCAAGACACTGTTGCCCAAATCGCGCAGGCGCTTCAGCGTGGCGATCAGCTTTTGGTTGTCGCGCTGGTGCAGCCCAATGGACGGCTCATCCAGGATGTACAGCACGCCGACCAGCGAGGAGCCAATCTGCGTAGCCAGCCGAATGCGCTGCGCCTCCCCGCCCGACAGCGACCCCGCGGTCCGATCCAGCGTCAGGTAACCCAGCCCGACATCCACCAGAAAGCCGAGCCGCTCGTGCAGTTCTTTGAGAATGGCTCGCGCAATCGTCAGCTCGCGCGGCGTCCAGGCCACGGCATCCAGCGCCTGGCGGGCCTGCTCGATGGAAAGCGCCGTCAAGGCCGCGATCGAGCGCCCGCCCACGGTGACGGCGAGCACCTCCGGCTTCAGCCGCTGGCCCTGGCACACCGGGCACGCCACCTCACGCATATAGGTTTCCGCCTCGGCCCGCTGGGCCTCGCTGTCACTCTCGCGGTAGCGGCGCTCCAGGATGGGAATTGCGCCCTGATACCGCACAAACTGCCGCCGATGCCGGCCAAAGGCGGTCTCAAACTGGAAAGGCACCTCTTTGGGATAGCCATGCAGCACCACCTGCCGGGCCTCATCTGGCAGATCCCGCCACGGGACATCCAGGGGAATGCCCGCCAGGCGGCACACCGCCTCCAGCAGATCGGCGTAGAACCGCGACGTGCTGCGAAAAAACGGTACTACGGCGCCCCCCACCATCGACCGGCTCTCATCCGGCACCACCAGCTGAGGGTCCACTTCCAGGCGGTATCCGAGGCCGGTGCAGGCGGGGCAGGCGCCATACGGGGCATTGAACGAAAACAGGCGGGGAGACAGCTCCTCCAGCGTGATGCCACAAGCGACGCACGCCAGGTCACGCCCAAACACCAGCGGCTCGCCCTCGCCATTCACGGCAATTTCCACGATCCCGCCGGACGCCTCGAGCGCCTGCTCGATCGACTCGGCGAGCCGCCCCAGGGATTCCGGCCGCAAGCTCACGCGGTCCACCACCAGCACCAGCGTGTGCTTCTTGTTCTTTTCCAGCGGCGGCACTTCATCCAGGCGATACAAGGTGCCGTCCACGCGCAGCCGCGTAAACCCCTGCCGCCGCACATCGTCCAGCACCTTGTCGTGGGTGCCCTTTTTGCCCCGGACCAGCGGGGCCCACACTTCCAGACGGCTCTCCGGGGGCAGCTCCCCAATGCGGTCCATCATCTGCTCCACGGTTTGCTGGGTGACCGGCCGGCCGCACTGGGGGCAGTGGGGATGGCCCACCCGCGCATACAGCAGCCGCAGGTAGTCGTACACTTCGGTGACCGTGCCCACCGTGGATCGGGGATTGTGCGACGTCGTTTTCTGATCAATCGAGATGGCCGGCGACAGCCCCTCAATGGCATCCACATCGGGCTTGTCCATCTGGCCCAAAAACTGGCGGGCATACGACGACAGCGACTCGACGTAGCGCCGCTGCCCCTCCGCGTAAATCGTGTCAAACGCCAGTGACGACTTGCCCGACCCCGACACCCCGGTGATGACCACCAGCTGCTCGCGCGGAATCTCGATGGTGATGTTCTTCAGGTTGTGCTGGCGGGCGCCCCGCACCACCAAGACATTCTTAGCCACGTGACCGACCTCCCGACACCGACCGTATCGGGCGCTGACTCTCCAACTCCATCAGCAGGTCGCGCAGCGCCGCCGCGCGCTCAAACTCCCACTGCCGCGCGGCGTCTTTCATTTCCTTCTTGAGGCGGGTCTCCATCTGGAGGCGCTCCTTGGGTGAAAGGTCTCCCAGCGACTTGTCCGCCAGCACACTGTCCGCCACCGGACGGGTGGTGGCGGCAATGACCTCGCGCACCGCCTTCACGATGCTGGTGGGCGTAATCCCGTGCTCCTCGTTGAACGCCCGCTGAATGGCACGCCGGCGGTCGGTTTCTGCTAAGGCGCGCTGCATGGACTCCGTCATCCGATCGGCATACAGAATGACGTGGCCCTCTAAGTTCCGGGCGGCCCGCCCAATGGTCTGCACGAGCGAGGTATCCGAGCGCAGATACCCTTCTTTGTCGGCGTCCAAAATCGCCACCAACCCCACCTCCGGCAGGTCCAGCCCTTCGCGCAGCAGGTTGATGCCCACCAGCACATCAAACTCTCCCAGCCGCAGGTCCCGCAGGATAGCCATGCGCTCCAGCGTATCGATGTCCGAGTGCAGGTAGCGCACCTTCACGCCGTGCTCGCGAAAGTACTCGGTCAAATCTTCGGCCATGCGCTTGGTGAGCGTCGTCACCAGCACCCGCTGGGACCGCGCCACCCGGTCTCGAATCTTGCCCAGCAAGTGATCAATCTGCCCGGTGGTGGGCACCACTTCGACTTCGGGATCCAAGAGGCCCGTCGGTCGGACGATTTGCTCCACCACGCGGTCGGCGGTCTGAAGCTCGTACGGGCCCGGTGTGGCCGACACATAAAGCGTGCGCCCAATCTTGGCCTGAAACTCATCAAAGGTGAGCGGCCGGTTGTCAAAGGCCGATGGCAGGCGAAAGCCGTTATCCACCAGCGACATCTTGCGCGACCGGTCGCCGTGGTACATGCCGCGCACCTGCGGCACACTCACGTGCGACTCGTCGATAATGGTGAGAAACTCGCCGGGGAAGTAGTCCAGCAGGGTGTAGGGCGCTTCGCCCGCCTGACGCCCAGTCAGATGGCGTGAGTAGTTTTCAATGCCCGGGCAGTGCCCCACTTCCTCCAGCATCTCCAAGTCGTACAGCGTGCGCTGCTCGAGCCGCGCCGCCTCCAGCAGCTTGCCCTGAGCTTTCAACGCCTGCAGGCGCTCGGCCAACTCCGCCCGAATGCTCTCCAGCGCCGGGAGCATGCGCTCCTTGCGGGTCGCATAGTGCGAAGCCGGGTAGATGCCCACATATTGGCGCTCGCCCAGCACTTCCCCCGTCAGCGGGTCAAACTCGCGAATGCGCTCGATGGTATCGCCGAAGAACTCGATGCGGATGGCCTGCTCTCCCTGGTTGGCGGGGAATACCTCCACCACGTCGCCGCGCGCACGAAACTTGCCCCGCACAAAGTTCACGTCGTTCCGCTCGTAGCGCACGGCCACCAGGCTGCGCAGCAGGGCGTCGCGGTCGCGCTCCATCCCCACCCGCACGGACAGCACCTGCTCACGGTAGTCCTCGGGCGAGCCTAGGCCATAGATGCACGACACGGACGCCACCACCACCACGTCCTGCCGCTCAAACAGGGCCGACGTCGCCGAGTGGCGCAGCTTGTCAATCTCGTCGTTGATCTGCGCGTCCTTCTCGATGTACGTGTCGCTCTGAGCGATGTATGCCTCGGGCTGGTAGTAGTCGTAGTAGCTGACGAAGTACTCGACCGCATTGGCGGGCAGAAAAGCTTTCAGCTCACCGGCCAGCTGGGCGGCCAGCGTCTTGTTGGGGGCCATCACCAGCGTGGGCAATCCCACCGCCGCAATCGTGTGCGCCATGGTGAGGGTCTTGCCCGAGCCGGTCACGCCCAAAAGCACCTGGCGCGTTTTGCCGCCCGGGCCGAACCCCTCGGCCAGCTCTTGAATGGCCTTGGGCTGATCCCCGGCCGGCTCAAACGGCGCCTCCACTCGAAAGTCGCTCACCGCCCGCCCTCCTTGCGCCACGCCGCTTTCACGCCGATTCTTTCAATTTTAACCTACGGGGAGCCGCGACTCCACCGACCCCCTGCGGCGCCGGCGGCGGACTCCACCATTATAGAACATTAGTTTTCCTCGAGCGCGAAGGGTTACGCCGGCCAAGAGGGCCCGGTCCCAGTCCGTCAGACGTGCAGGAAGCGGCGGATAGCCCACAGGCTCCCCACGAGGCCCATCGCCGTCCCGCCCACCAGCGTGGGCAGCTCCGTGGAGCGCTCCACGGTGGCCGTGGGGGCCAAGGGAAAGAAGGAGAGGCTCTTGGCTGCCTGGATGCCCACCCAGTGGTAGCCGAAGTTGACCGCGACATCGGCAAGGCCGGCGCCCACCAGGCCCAGCACGATGCCTTCCAGGAGAAACGGCCAGCGAATCAGCCAGTCGGTGGCGCCCACCAGCTTCATGACCTGAATCTCCCGCCGTCGCGCAAACACGCCCAGCCGAATCGTATTGGAGATGATAAACAGCGTCGCCAGTGCCAGCATGACCTCGATGACATATCCGGCATCCGTCATGACCTTGGTCAGCGCCTGTAGCCGCTGCACCACCAAGCTTTGATCCAGCGCCTCCTGCACAATGGGCGTGGACCGAAGCCGCCGTGCGAGGTGGGGAATCTGCCCCGCCTTGTGGCTGTACAGGTCAAAGCCATCGTAGAGGGGGTTGCCCTGCTTGATGAGTTGAAACAGCGCCTGGTCATGCGGGAACTGGGCCCGGAGCTGATTGAGCGCCTGGGCCTTGGTGAAGTAGTCGACCTGCCGCACCCCGGGCCAGTGGCGCACCTCGCGCACGAACGTCATCTCGGCGGCATGGGTGGTGGTGGGCTTGAAAAACACCCGCACCTCCACCTGCCGATTGATGGCACCGGCCGCCTGGTTGATGTTCAGGCTCAGCACGCTGAAGAACGCCAGCACAAACAGGGCCAGCGCGACCGTGGTGATGGACGCGAGGCTCATCCAGCCCGACCCGGTGAGGCCGCGGCCCGTCTCCCGCAGGAAGTAGCCGACCGTCCTAAGCCTCATAGCCGTAAGCCCCCCGTTCTTCGTCCCTGACGATGCGCCCCCCTTCCAGCGCCACGACGCGGCGCTGCATTTGGTTCACAATGTCCTTGGCGTGCGTGGCCATGATGACCGTCGCCCCCCGCCGGTTGATTTCCGCCAGCAGCTGCACGATGCCGCGCGCCGTGTCTGGATCCAAGTTGCCTGTGGGCTCGTCGGCAATGAGGTACTTTGGGCGATTGGCCAGCGCGCGCGCAATGCCCACGCGCTGCTGCTCCCCGCCAGACAGCTGGGCGGGCAGCGACCGGTGCCGATCCGCTAGGCCCACCAATTCCAGAAGTTCAGGGACCCGCTGCCGCATATCGCGGCTGGACGCCCCCACCACTTCCAGCGCGAACTGCACGTTTTGATACACGGTGCGCTCATTCAGCAACTTGACATCCTGAAACACCACGCCCAGCTGGCGCCGCAGGTGCGGCACCTGCCGGCGGCGCAGGCGGCGCAGCCGAAACTGGTCCACGTACACTTCGCCACTCGTGGGGACTTCGTCGTGATACAGCAGCCGAGCGAGCGTGGACTTGCCGGCCCCGCTGGGCCCCACCAGAAACACAAACTCGCCGCGGTGAATGGTGAGCGTCGCCTGGTTGACCGCCACATGCCCGTTGGGGTAGCGCTTGGTCACGTTCTCCAGACGAATCACCGCCACACCTCCCACGCCGACACCCCTGGCCACCCCCGACGCCCATGCTTTTACAACACTTCGACACCGTTCCACAAGTTCCTGCCGCTTGGCCTCCGCCGCTTGCCTACCTTAACGCCTTCACCCGCTGCTGTCGACCGGAGCCCAGGCATGCTGGCTTGGCCGGCTCCCCGATCCGGCTCGCAATCCGCTACACTCTCCCAGACGCCCGCTGTCACGCACCTGGCTCCGCCCTCTGATTTCAGGCCCCCGACATGCCAGGCAGACCGGGAAGATCGGGAGGATCAGCAGCATGGCCGTGGCACCCTTGGGCTGGGAGATTGCCTTCGGCGCCGGGTTGGCGTCATTTCTGTCTCCGTGCGTCGTGCCGCTGGTGCCGTCCTATCTGTCCGCGCTGGCCGGCACCGCGCTCGGCCCGGGGCGCCCGTCCCCCGGTCGGCCCCGGGTGTTTGGCCACGCCCTGGCATTCGTGGGCGGCCTGGCGGCGGTGCTGGTGGCCTCGGGGCTCGCCGCCACGGCCCTGGGCGCGTTTCTGGCGAGCCACCAGCGCCTTCTGGCCCAGTTGGGGGGCATCATCATGGTGGTGTTTGGCCTCGAGCTGGCCGGGGCGATCCACATTGGCCTCTTGTCGCGCACCGCCGTGTGGCGCGGGCCCCGCGCATCAGGCGTCTGGGGCGCCGGTTTGCTGGGCGTCGTCTTTGCCTTCGGCTGGACCCCGTGCGTCGGCCCGATCTGGGCCAGCATTCTCGTGCTGGCGGCCCGCA
Organism: Bacillota bacterium; assembly: GCA_021820465.1. Lineage (GTDB taxonomy): Bacteria > Bacillota > Sulfobacillia > Sulfobacillales > JAIMBI01 > JAJZWV01. The sequence continues at coordinate 4,580 of JAKADP010000053.1, read as the reverse complement.
CCCAGTCGGAGGCCGCCGGGGGCGCCCTGCTGCTGACGTATGCCGCCGGCTTGGCGCTGCCGTTTTTGGCCCTGGCGCTGGGCTTGGACGGTGCGCTGGCAGCCGTCCGCCGGCTGTCCCCGTGGCTGCCGTGGGTTTCGCGCGGCGCCGGCGTCCTGCTGGTCGCCCTGGGCCTCGCCCTGTTTTTCGGCTGGTATGCGATGCTGCCCTCTCTGCTGTGACGCCGTGATACCATGGAGGCAGCGGGAGGGGGGCCGTCCATGGATGTATTGAAGGTAACACCCCGCGGCTATTGCTACGGCGTGGTAGATGCGCTGGTGCTGGCCAAGCGCGCGGCCAAAGATGAGAGTCTGCCGCGGCCCATCGTCGTGCTGGGCCAAATTGTCCACAACCGGCACGCGGTGGCCGAGCTGGCCACCTATGGCATCCAAACGCTGGACACCACGGCGGGGGAGGCCCGGCTGGATCTGCTGGACCAAGTCCCGCCGGGGGCCACGCTGATTTTCACGGCCCACGGGGTCTCGCCCGCCGTGCGGGCCGAGGCAGCCCGGCGCGGGTTTCACGTGCTGGACGCCACGTGCCCGGACGTGACCAAGACGCACCGACTCATCCAGGATCGGACGCGCGACGGGTACTTCATCTTGTACATCGGCACCCCGGGCCACCCCGAGCCAGAGGGGGCCATGGGCGAGGCCGTCCCGGGCCGCGCCACGCTGGTCGCCACCGTGGCCGAGGCCCAGTCGGTGGAGATTCCCCCGGGCCCTGTGGCCATCATGACGCAAACCACGCTCTCGCAGTGGGATACGGCGGCCATTATTGCCGCACTGCTGGAGCGCCGGCCCGACGCCGAAGTGCACAACGAAATCTGCCTCGCCACCCAGCTTCGCCAGGAAGCCGTCGTCAAGGCGGCGGCAGAAGTTGACCTGGTTGTCGTGGTGGGCGATGCGCGCAGCAACAACTCCAATCGCCTGGTGGAGGTGAGCCAGCAGGTGGGCGGCACCCGATCGGTGCGGGTGGACACGGTGGACGACCTGCGTCCGGAGTGGCTCACCGGCGTCCGCCGGGTAGCGGTGACCGCGGGGTCCTCCACGCCCAGCCCCATCACCCGCGCCGTGATTCAGCAGCTGGAGGCTTGGGGGGTCGAGGCCAACCATGCCCGCTGAACCCGAGCTCTTGGGCGTCGTCGTGTGGTCCGACGAACCGGATGCCCTTTGGCTGCAGTACCGGAGCCTCGGGCTTCGCCGCCGCACCTCGACGGCGTTCCCCGCGCTCACCGTGCTTCCCGCGGCTCCCCCGGAACTTCCTGCCGGCACCGTCGCCCCGTGCTGGCGCATCAGCGACCTAGAGGCGACCATTGATCAGTGGGAGTCGCAGGGAGCGCGCATGCTGGGAACCATCGACATCCCCCCTCACCGCTGGCAGCTGGCGCAGGACCGCGAGGGCGGGATGGCCCTGTGGCTAGACCGCGCCGAATAACCGACCCGCTACCCGGCCGAGTGCACCCGGGACAAGTCGATCCGCTGAAACCACCACCCGCCGGCCAGCGTCGCCGTCGCGCCCAATCCTCCCAGGAAGCTCCACGTCCATCCGAGGGTCCAATAGAACGCCTGGGGGATCGCTCCCGCAATCAGCCAGTACGGGGCGTGGTACCACACCAGCATATCGGTGGTGGGCACCAGCAGGGGGGGCACTTCATAGATGACGCTCAAGCCGGCCACCGCCAGAACCAAGCCCACCACCACCGGCACGTACGGAACGCGGCTCCCCTGGGTGGCGGCCACAATCCCGGCCGCTATCGCCCAGAGCGTCAGGGTGGCGCACCCCCCGATCAGCGCCACCGCGCGCCATGGCGTGTACCCCCACAACGCATGGGCGTTTAAGTTCGGTTGCATGCCGATGCCGTTGCCGAACAGGAGCTGCACGTGTGCCGGCGGCACCCCCCACCCCGCTTGAAATGGCACAAACAACCCCGCCGCCACAAACAGCACCGCCGTGACTAGCGCCACATACAGCGCCGCCGCTAGGCCGATGGCGCTCAAGGTACCCGTCCACAGCGCGAACCGCCCTCGGGCCCGCAACAGCACTAGGCCGCCGTACGCATCCACCGTATCCCGCAAGACGATGTCTCCCACCACGTAGATAAAGCCGGAAAACAGCAAGAGGACGTCCAGCTGCAGATAGTTCCAACCCAGCCACACCACATCCCATTGATTCACGGCGGGCAGCCCCGCCACCGCGTGGCCCTCGTACAGCGCGATCAGCAGCGCGCCGACGACGCCCACCGCCCAGCGCGGGGACAGCAGCAGGCGTACCCCTTGAAAGCGGGCCACGCGCCCCACGTCCCCGAGAATGCTAGTCTCCATGCTCCGCCTCCCCGCCGGACTCCCGCTCGGGACGACCCTGCACCATGCGGTAAACCACGTCACACAAGGCCTCCACCTCGTCCAGATGGTGGCTCACCATCAAGGTGGTGCCGCCATCCGATCGATGCGCCTGCACCAGCTCCCGCAGCATGGCCACGCCCTCCGGATCGAGACCATATTGCGGTTCGTCGAGGATGAGCAGGTGCGGCCCCTCCATGATGGCTTGCGCCAACGCCAACCGCTGGCGCATCCCGAGGGAATACGAGCGAACCTTCACCCGGTTCGCCGGATCCAAGCCCACCCGTTCCAGCGCGGCCGCGCGATGCGCACGCGGAACGCCGGCCGGTACCAGAGAGGCCAAGAGCTCCAGGTTGCGCCAGCCCGTGAGGCTCCCCAAGAACGCCGGCTGCTCGATCACCGCGCCGACGCCGCGGGGCAGCGCGCCCAAGCGGGGGTAAATTTCCTGGCCCAGCAGCGCGACTCGACCGGCATTCGGTCGGATGAGCCCCACCAAGCAGCGCAGCAGGGTGGTTTTGCCGGACCCATTGACGCCCACGATGCCACACGTCTGGCCCCGGGGCACGGACAGCGTTGCCTGCTGCAAAATGGGCGTGGGGCCAAAGCGCTTGTCCACTGCGTTCAGCTCAATGACGGACTGGTCCTCCATGTCCCCCTCCTCCCTCTGCTGCCGTGCCCAGGGGTACACGCACCACCTCAGTCCACGACATCCCGCCGATACAGCCGGATCCATGCTAGCCCCCAGAAGATAGCGGCCAACCCCAACCACCCCAAGGGCGTTAACCACACGGGGCCCTGCACGCTCGGCGCGTACGTGCTCACCCCGACATCGGTCGCGGGCGCCCAGCGCTGCAGGGCGGGAGTGGAACTCAAAATGATCCCAAGGCTCGTGACCATGTAGGCGGCCCATACGATGCCCGTCACCACGACTGCGCTGCGCGACAGCAAGCCGAGCCCGACGGTGGCCATCCCCACGCATACACCAAAGCAGGCTGAATACAGGCCCGCCAGAGCCACGAATGCTGGAAAAGCGCCATACAGGAACTGAGGGAAAAAATGATCATACCTCGCGGAGAAGGACGAGCGGAGCGGCACCCCCAGCACGGGAAAGTGCACCATCGCCACCACCCCGGCCAGCACGATGCATAGGAACACGGTTCCGCCCCCCACCACCGCCGCGGCCGCTCCCTTATGGATGACATACTGGGTGCGCGACGTGCGCAGCAGCAAGTATCGGAGCATGCCGCTGGCGCGGTCGGCGGCGGTGATGTCCGCCGTAGCCAAGACGCTCACCGCCGGCACCACTAGGAGCCACAGCCTGAGTGCTATGAACAGAGCACCGTTGGCAGACGCGCCGGCGGCGCCGATGTGAACCGTTCTCGTATACTGCCACATACCGAAGTCCAGCGCGCCCCATCCCAACAGAAGCGCGGCGCCAAACTGCCAACGGCAGAGCAGGCGCCGCACTTCGAGCGACCAATGCCGAGTCTGGGAGGAGCGGCCCCGTGCTGGCGTCATTCGGTGCGCCCCGCCTTTCCCGCCGACTTCCTCATCCACTTCCTCGTCCACTTCCTCGTCCACTTCCTAAGGATAATAAATCCCCTGGGCCTGAATGGATACCAAGCCATCCAGCTGCTCATTGACCGACAGTTGCACTTGCTGATAGCTTCCACTGTTGTACCACATGTTGGGGTTGCACGAATCCACATACAGAGCGTCTGCGCTGCCCAGAGGACTTTTCGAGTTGTTGGTCACAAACTGACCCCACAAGGGCAAGCCATACCCTCCTGCAGGATTCCCCTCCGAGGTCAGTTCCGCGTTGGCGGTGATCCCTGCCCCGGCACCATGCGCCAGCGTGTACGCGGTCCCACCCGCCGGCACAATCACGTCAAACTGATACGGACCACACGCGGCCAGAGCCGACGGCATCCCTATCAGGAGTCCCGCCCCCATGACGCCTCCAATGACCACCGATCGCTTCCAGAACGACCACTGAATCACTGATGCCTCCTCTCGCCCCTGCCCCACGAACTCCCCTCTGCATCTTGTGGCGGTTTCTGACTCTTCGCCCAAGTTGCCCCCCCCCGTCGGTGTCAACGTTATCGTGCCGTTTTGATCGATCCCGCTATATCAGGTGCGACCGGGCGACATGGGCAGAACCTCCGATTCCGGCCCCGCGGGGGCTGAATCTGTGGCTCC
>JAKADP010000052.1 GCA_021820465.1 Bacillota bacterium | reverse complement strand
TTAGTGGTGGCGGGCAGTCGGCGGCGGACGCGGCTGACGGCCGACGGCACGCGCCAGGTGCTGGTGATTCGGCGCTGGTACTGCCCCGCCTGCCGCCGCTGGGTGGCGTCGCTGCTGCCCCCGGTGGACTAGCTCCTCCGTCCCCACGGCCCGCAGCCGGGCCCGGACCCCGCTGCGGGCCCTTTCCTGTCCGCCCCGCCGTGGCCACAGTCCCCAGCAACGCCCGGACCCCGGACCCCGTCACGTTTCGGTCAGATAGGGGCGGCAGCTACACCTGTCCGCTACGACCCCAGGACTCCGAGCGGTCCGTTATCCCCTGAGAGGAGGCCGAGTGGGACGAGGATAGTTCGATCAGGGGTCTTGTCAGCCGGGGGCACTTTAAATCCCACCGTCCTTCGACGGGCGCCTTGACGCCGTCACGCGGCCAGCTTATGCTCTTCACGTGTTAGACAAATTGTCTACGAAACGACCGCCTCCCGGTGTGGCCGAAGGCGGCGTGGGCTCCGCGAGCCAGAGAGTTTGGGAGCCAAAGGAGGCCAGGCATGAACAGCAGTGGCCGGCGGCCCGTAGCCGCCGAAGATATTTTCGCGCTGTGGACCGTGGGGGACGCGGTGGTGCAGCCGGGGGGCGAACACGTAGCCTATGCGGCGTCGATTCCGGTCCCGGGGCAGCGAGAGCCCGCATCAAACATATTTGTCGTCCGCCCAGACGGGACCGAGCCCCATCCCTGGACTAGCATCGGCGGCAACCGCCGCCCCCGGTGGTCGCCGGATGGGCGCTGGCTGGGGTTTTTGTCCCGGCGCTTGGGCATGCCTCCGCAGGTGTACGCCATGGCGTCGTCTGGCGGCGAGGCGCAGCCGGTCACGCGACTTGCCCGCGCCGTTGACGATTTCGCCTGGAGTCCGGACGGGCAGGCCGTCGTGGTAGTGGCCGCATCGGGCGCGCCGTGGGCCGCCCAAGACGACCGGCAGCCCGAGCCGGCGCGTGTGATTGACCGCATGCCCTATCGACTCAATGGCGCGGGCTACATCGACGACCGCCGGTTTCATCTGTTCCGCGTGGACCGCTCGTCGGGCAGCGTCGTGGCCCTGACAGACGGTCCGTACAGCGACACACAGCCCGCGTGGTCGCCCGATGGCTCGGAGATCCTGTTTGTGTCGGCGCGGCACGACACTCGCGACCACGATGTGGGTCAGGACGTGTTTGCCCTTCGGTTGGACGATTTGTCTATTCGGCAGCTGACGGGGACGGAGGGCAGCGTGCACGACCCGGTGTGGTGCCCAGACGGCTGCCACGTCGCGTACGTGGGCACGACGCGCCGAGACAGCACCCCGTCCCATGGGCGGCTGTTTGTGATGGCGGCGGATGGCGGGGGTCGGCGGCGGCTGGCGGAGTCCTGGGACCGGCACGTCATTGGGCGCCCCAAGTGGGCAGAGGGTCACCAGGGGATTTACGCACTGGCAGAGGACGACGGGGCCACTGAGGTGTGGCGCTTTGCCGTTGGGGATGGCGAGGAGGCCAAGGGGCCAGAACGCGCGGGAGTCGGCCGGCGCCACGTGGCCGCCTTCGACCTGGCCGCGGACAGCACATGGGCTGTCACCGTCAGCTCCACGCCGATGCGGCCCCCGGAAATTTACCGGGAAGACTGGCGGTCTGCGGCTCAGCCAGCGGCTCTGACGCACCTGCACGATGCCTGGTGCGCCGAGGTGGCATTGGCCGAGATGGAGCCGTACACCGCCGCCAGCCCGGACGGTGGACAGGTGTCCTGCTGGCTAATGCGCCCGCCAGCCGCTATCCGTGAGGACGGCGAGAGCCACCCAGGACTGCTGAAGCTGCATGGCGGCCCCTTCGCCCAGTATGGGTACGGCTTTTCTCACGAGATGCAGTACTGGTGCAGCCAAGGCTACACGGTGTTTATGGCGAACCCCCGGGGCAGCTCGGGCCGCGACGAGGACTGGGCCCGCTCGCTGGGAATGGCGCGAGGGGTGGTGGACTACGAAGATGTGCTGGCTGCCCTGGATGCCGGCCTCACGCGCGACACAAGTGTCGATCCCGACCGGCTGGCCGTCAACGGCGGGAGCTACGGCGGCTATCTCACCAGTTGGATTGTGGGGCACACGAACCGATTTCGGGCGGCCTGCTCCGAGGCCGCGCCCAACAATCTTTATTCGATGAGTGGCACGGGTGACATGGCGGGGCGAAACCGCCGACTGCAGTATGGCTTCACCGCTCAGGAGAACCCCGAGTTTTTCTGGCGGGCGTCGCCCATCGCCTATGCGCTAGACATCACCACCCCTGTGCTGATCATTCATGGGGAAAATGACTACCGGGTGCCCATTGAGCAGGGAGAGCAGTTGTTTGCTGCCTTGTACTTCCAGGGGAAGCCCGCGAGGTTGGTGCGCTTTCCCAACGAGCATCATGGGCTGGCGCGGGGCGGCCATCCCGCGCATCGCCTGGAGCGTCTAGCTCTCATGCGGGAGTGGTTCGTGGAACATGGAGCGTAGGGGCAAAGCGGGCGAGGGGACAGCGTGGCCGCCGCTGCCCTGGCGGCTCATCGGACCGCACCGCGGCGGCCGGGCCACGGCCGTGCTGGGGCATCCGACGGACCGGCTGACCTTTTTCTTTGGGGCGGCCGCTGGCGGGGTATGGGCCACGCGCAACGGCGGCTTGTCGTGGCGCAATCTGACCGATGGGGCCTTTCGGCGCCCATCGGTCGGAGCGCTGGCACTGGCGCCCGCGGATCCGGCCACCATGTACGCGGGACTCGGCGAAGCCTGCGTACGCAATGACGTGGTGCCGGGCGATGGCGTGTGGCGCTCGGACGATGCTGGGGCCCACTGGGTGCCGGTCGGCCTAGACGACACCCAGCATATCGGCCGCATCCTCGTCCATCCGACGGACCCGCACACGCTGTACGTGGCCGCGCTGGGTCATGCCTTTGGGCCCAACGCGGCGCGCGGCGTGTTTCGGTCGCGCGATGCCGGGCGCCACTGGCAGCAGGTGCTGTACGTTGGGCCCGATGCGGGGGCGGTGGACCTGGCGATGGACCCGGCCGACCCCCGCATCCTGTACGCCGCCCTGTGGCAGGTGCGCCGCTGGCCATGGACCTTTGTCAGTGGAGGGCCTGGATCCGGCCTGCATCGGTCCCAGGATGGTGGAGACCACTGGGCCAACATCTCGGCCGCCGCCGGTCTTCCTGGAGGGGTGTGGGGCCGCGTAGGGCTGGCGACGACTCCGGCCCGCCCGGGCCGACTTTGGGCCGTCATCGAAGCGGGGGATGGCGGCATCTTTCGCTCGGATGACCAGGGTGCCCACTGGGAGCAGACCAATGATGATCTGGCCCTCCGGAGACGGCCGTGGTACTACAACCACATTGTGGCGGACCCCGTGGACCCGGACACCGTGTACGTGCTGGACTTGGAGTGCCGGCGGTCGCGCGATGGGGGGCGCACATTTACCACCGTGCCCACCCCCCACGGGGACCATCACGCGCTGTGGATCGATCCCGAAGATCCCCGGCGCCTCATCAACGGGCATGATGGCGGCGCTGCGGTGTCCTTCGACGGCGGCGCCTCATGGTCGTCGACCTTCAACCAGCCCACGGCCCAGTTTTATCACGTGACCACGGACCGTCGCGTGCCGTACCGCGTGTACGGCGCGCAACAGGACAACACCACGCTCAGTGTCCCTAGCCAAAGTCGGTGGGGGATCGTGGGCGCATCGGAGTGGGCCGACGTGGGGGGAGGCGAGAGCGGCGCCATCGCCGTGCGTCCTGACCGCCCCAACATCGTCTATGCCGGCAGCTACAACACGCTCACGCGTTGCGACCAGACGACGGGCGAACTGCGCTCCATTCATCCGTGGCCCGCGCTGACCGCCGGCCGGCCCGCGTCCGCGGTCCGCCATCGGTTTCCGTGGACGTTTCCCGTGGTGCTCTCGCCCCATGACCCCCACACGCTGTACACCGCGGCGGAGGTCGTGTTTCGCACCCGGGATGAGGGCCACCGCTGGGTCATCATCAGTCCGGATCTGACCCGTCAGGACACGACAAAAATGGGGCCGTCGGGTGGGCCCATCACCGGTCAAGCTATGAATGCCGAGTACTACGGGACGGTGTCCGCCCTGGCCGAGTCGCCCTGCAAGCCGGGTCTGCTGTGGGCTGGCACGGACGATGGCCTCGTGCACCGGTCGGCAGATGGGGGCGAGAGCTGGCAGAACGTAACACCTAAAGAGTTGCCGCAGGACACCCGCGTCTGCGTGGTAGAACCCTCGGCGCACGACGCTGATGTAGCCTATGTGGCCGCGCACCGCTACCAGGTGGGAGATCCAGCCCCCTACCTCTTTCGCACCGCCGATGGTGGGCGCCACTGGACGCTGGTGGTGGCCGGCCTGCCCAGGGACGAATGGGTGCGCGTCGTCCGCCAGGACCCCCAGGTGCCGGCCCTGGTGTACAGCGGCACGGAAACGGGCGTCTACATCTCGATCGACGGGGGCGGCTGGTGGCGGCGTGCCAGCGCGAACCTCCCCGCCGTGCCGATCTACGACCTCGTGGTCCACGACCGCGACCTCGTGGCCGCCACCCACGGGCGGTCGTTTTGGGTCGTAGACGACGTCTCGCCCTGGCGGGCACGGGCCAGTGGCCGCGCGGGGCTCCCCCCCATCCTCTACCGGCCCGCCGACGCGCTGCGCTGGGTGCCGCGAGCTGGCCGCGCGGGACGCAGTGATGCGGCCGAGTCGGGGTATCGCTCCCTCCCGACCCTGTCCGCACGTTGGGAGCGCACCGCGAGCGGCGACGTCGAATGGGTTGAGGCGGGCGCGAATCCTCCTGGGGCCATCTTTCTGGCGTATGAGCTTTCCGATGCGACCGACGCTTTGGAGCTCTACATTGAAGATGCCGCCGGGATGCCCGTGAGGAGGATCGCGCGCGGGGCTCAGGCAGCCGGGTTCCACCGGGTGGCGTGGGACCTGAGGAGCGAGGGAACCCCCGGCCTGCCACGGCCTACGGCTGGCATCGCGGGCCTTCCCGTGCTGCCCGGCGCCTACCGGGCCGTCCTCACCGTCGATGGGGTCTCGCGGGTTGAGGCGTTCGCGGTGAAGCTTCCGCCCGGTGGCACCGTGGATCTGGCCGCACTTATGGCCCAACGCCGGCTCCACGACGCCATTCGTGCCACGTTCCGCCACTTGATTGACTTGGTGGCGGCCACGCGCGCATGGCTGCCGCAAGTGGAGGCGGCAGTGGCGGAGGCCAAAGCCCGCGGGGCCGGCGAGGATTCCGAGCGGGCCAGTCGCTGCCAGCAGCTGGTGGCCCTCCTCGCAGGGCTGGCCGGGGAGGAGCGCCCGGGACCGGACTCCCTGCGCACCCATCCCGCCCCGCTGACGGCTCAGCTGTCGGCGCTGGCGGAGTTGGTGGCCTTGGGCGACCAGGCACCGACAACGCAGGCGCGGCAGGTTTTCCGCCTGTATCGGCGCCGGTTCGCCGACGACCGACAGGCGGCCATTGGGCTGACTCACAGGATCCAGGCGATCGTGAACCGCGAGCGCTCGCGGACAGGTCTGCCTCTGCTGCCGCTGCCCCTGTGGTCCGACGCCTAAGGGCGCCCGGGGCGTTCAGGGGAAGATTGGGGCATGGGAGGCACCGGCGGTCCCATGACGGCCTCCGCCTCAGGCAGGTGCGAGGGCGTTCGTCCATGTGCGGGCGCACTCGGTGTGGTGGCAGGTCGGAGGACGCCCGGCGCGAGTTGGGCGCCATGAGGGCGGCGGCCGCCTTCGGCCGGCCGGCGCTTCCCTCGCGCACCCGGCTGACCCCGCTGCGCTGTCTGCTTCGCGCCGTCGTAAGGGCCGACGAGTGCCGGACGCGTGGCGCGAGCCCGAGTGATGCGAGCCCCGGCCGTTGCTGAACCGGCTGCGCGCTGTTCACACCAGTGAGGGTGGGATCTCCGTGGTTGCCGCGGCGGAGCTTCAGTAGGGCGTCTCGAAAAGCCAGCAAAAGGAGAGCAACGAAGCGGCCCTCCAGGCATTCCTGCTGCCTCTAGACATCGCGAGTCTCTCGGTAGCGGCCCCGGTGGCGTGCGGAGAGATCCGAGCCGACTTGGAGAGGCACGCCTGCCCATCGGGCCCCTTGACCCCCTGATGGCCGCGCATGCTAGTTCCCGTTAGTGCTTATCTACCCATAATATGTGAGAGTTCGGACGCGTTCTAGGCTTGCCCGTCGAAGATTGGACATCTAACAGGTCGTCGCAATCGCCGTGCCGCCACACTCGCCGCACCCAGTGCCCCATCTGCCCGGTCATGCCGTGCAGAGGCTTCGTCGATACCGTGGCCCCGGGGGCTCGCGGCGAATCACCCCGGAGTCCGCGGTGATTCGGTGGCGCGCAGGACGCTGGCCGCGCGCCTGCGGTGCAAGAGGGCCCGCTGCGGCCCAGCGCTGTCCCAGGACCCCTCCCGGCCTGGTCGTGCCACCAGCCAGACCGAGACGGGTGCCTAGGGTGTGGCAGGGCCTGGGCAGATGGCACGGCTCGCCAGGTCCGGCCACTGGGGCCGAATATACCGGTCCACCACGTCCCACACGTCTCGGAGGCCCTGATCCGCCAGGGTGGCGAGGTGGGCATGCACGGCACGCATCCCGGATGTCGGCGGTCCGTCGGCCCGATCCAGTGCGCCAATCAGGGCGGCCAGCTTGACGTTAAGGCCCGGGGGAAATTTCAAGTAGTCCAAGGGAACCCGGGCCCGTGGTTCGACGAAGGCGGCTTCCACATGGGCCAGACGTTCGAGGGCCTCGGCCGCCTCGCTGCGGGGGAGCTTGTCGCGAATGTCCCGAATGAGGGCCGCGGTTTCGTGCACCCGGCTGAGAGTGTCAACCAGCCGGAGGTGGAACCGGAACTGCTCTGCGAGGCCGTGGGGGTTGGTGCCTCCAGGGCCATCGGAGGTGATCTGGAGCGTGGCGCTGGCCATGCGGCCTCCGGCGGCGAGGCGCACGGTGTAGCGACCGGGCAGCGCCACGGGGCCCTGCGTGCTGCCCCCACGCAGCACGGCTCCGGGAAGTGGCGTGGCGCCCGGGTACCGCATGGGCCAGTACAGACGCTGGGCGCCGTCCCCGCACGGCAGGTCGACCCCCGTCCATGTCTGAAGCAGCGCGCTGTCACCATCGTGAATGGTCAGCGTGGCTCCCTCGTGGAGGGCGGCCGGCAGCCGATAGGTGATGGCGGCGCCCCCGGGTGGGTTGGTGCCGGCATCCACGACGCGGACGCCGCCGCCCTCTCGGCGCCAGTGCACCACGGCCACATCCCGGGACGCATAGCCGCTTTGCGCGCGCGCGGGAAAGGAGAAGGTGGCACGGGCCTGCCCGCGCGGGGTCGGGCGAGCGGGGGCCACGCGTGGCGAGCTGAGAGCCTCCACCCATGACTCGTCACGGAGCGCCGTCACATCATCGAGGATCCAAAAGGATCGGCCATGGGTCGCCACGACGACATCGCCGTCTCGCAGGGCGATGTCGTAGATCGGCACGCGGGGCAGATTCTGCTGCAGCCGGTCCCAATGGGCCCCGTCCGTCCGTGAGAAGTACACGCCAGACTCCGTGCCCAAAAAGAGAAGCCCTGGGCGCTCGGGGTCGGCCCGAATGACCCGAGCAAAGTCGTCAGCGGCGATGCCATCGGTGATGGACGTCCACGTCAGGCCCGCGTCTTGGGTGTGCAGCGCGTATGGCGTCAGGTCGTCGACCTGGTACCGATGCGCGGCCACATAGGCCGTGGCCGGGTCGTGGGGAGACGGTTCCACCGTGTTGATGCGCGCCCACTCGGGCAGCGCGGGCGGCGTCCGGTCGTGCCAGGTGCGCCCGCCGTCGTGGGTGACGTGGATGCGGCCATCGTCGGAGCCCGCCCACAGGATCCGCGGGTCCAGCGGGGATTCGGCCAGCGATGAGAGGGTGGCGTACAGTTCAGCGTGGCCGTTGTCCCCGGTGATGGGACCCCCAGACGGCCCCAGCGTTTCGGGATCATGGCGGGTAAGATCCGGACTGATGACGTCCCAGTCCTGTCCCTCGTTCCGCGATCGAAACACGACGTTGGCACCCACGTACAGGGTGTGGGGGTCATGGGACGACAGCAGGACGGGGAAGCTCCACGCAAACCGGTACGTCAGGTCTCGGCCTGCCGAGCCCCGCACCTCCTCGGGCCAGGGCGTGATGACTCGCTGCTCGCCGGTGGCGTGGTTATAGCGGGTCAGGAGGGACCCGTTGCTGCCGGCGTACACGACGGACGGGTTGTCGGGCCGCACGGCGATGGCGCCACTCTCCCCGCCGCCGACACTGTAGCAGTCCGCCAGGGTGATGCCCGCCCCCGCCGTGCGGCTGGGGATGCACAGCGTGGTGTTGTCCTGCTGGGCGCCATAGACCCGGTACGGCGTCTGCCGGTCGGTGGTGGCGTGATAAAACTGGCCGGTGGGCTGGTTCAGCGTCGAGGACCATGAGGCGCCGCCATCATAGGAAATGGCGGCCCCGCCATCATGTCCGCTGATGAGGTGGTCCGGGTCGCGCGGGTCGATCCACAGGTCGTGGTGGTCAGCGTGTGCCGTGGGCAGCACTTCGAACGTGCGGCCCGCGTCCCGCGAGCGCCACAGCTGCAGGTTGAGCGCGTAGACGGTGTCGCCGGCGGCCGCCAGGCGGCTAAAGTACCAAGGACGGATGGCCAGCGGCGCATCCCGGTTCACACAGTGCCAGGAGTCGCCGCCGTCGGCGGAGCGAAATAGGCCGCCCTCGCGAGCCTCCACGATGGCCCACAGGTACGGCGATGCCGCGGCGCGGGCGAGGCCGATGCGCCCCCAGGGCCCGGGGGGCAAGCCCGGCCGGCTGGCCAGACTGACCCACGTGGCGCCCGCGTCGTCGCTCCGATAAAGCCCGCTGCCCGGCCCGCCGCTTTCCAGTCGGTACGGCGCGCGCCGCACATCCCACAGCGCGGCGTACAGCACACGCGGGTGGTCGGGGTCCAGCACCACGTCGACGCCGCCGGTGCGCCCGGCGGCTGCCAGGGCCTGCTCCCAGGTGCGTCCGCCATCGTGCGTGCGGTAGATGCCGCGCTCGCCTCCGGGCCCATAAATGTGGCCCAGGGCGGCGGCGTAGACCTGGTTCGGGTCATCGGGGTGGACGACTAAGCGCGCCAGATGTCGTGAGTCGCCCAACCCTCGGGGTTCCCACGTGCGTCCACCATCCCCGGAGCGATACACCCCCGAGCCGTGGGCCACGTCGGTGCGGATGTTGGCCTCCCCCGTGCCGGCGTACACGATGGCGGGGTCCGCCGACGATAGGGCCAGTGCACCGATGGCTGGCGTGGGGAGAAAGCCATCGGTGACGTTCTCCCAGGATAAGCCCCCATCGGCGGTTTTCCACACCCCTCCCGCCGCTGCACCTAAGTATCCGATGAGACGGCCATGGGGATCGCCCACCACCGCCGACACGCGCCCCGCCCGGAACGGCCCAATGGGCCGCCAGCAATATGCCTGAGACACTGGTCGCCTCCCTCTCTAAACCTCGCGATGGGCCGATGCCTATAGGCGGGAGCCAAACCACCGCGCGATTCGCCACAGGCGGTCGACACGGTGGTGCGGCTGGCCGGCGCGCGACAGCTCATGACTCTCCCCGGGATACCGCACCAGCTCCACCTCGCGCCCCAGCATCTTGAGCGCTTGGAACAGCTGCTCCGCCTGCTCAATGGGACAGCGCCAATCTTCTTCCGCGTGCAACAGCAGCAGCGGTGTGGTGATGCGGTCGGCGAAGGCCAGCGGGGAGCTGTCCCGGTAGTGTTCGGGATGCGCCCATGGCCCGCCGTATTCCTCCATCCCCCGAAAGCCCATGTCGCTGGTGCCGACGAAGCTGTACCGGTTGGATACGCTGCGCTGGGCAATCGCAGCCCGGAAGCGGTCGGTTTGGGTCAAAATCCAGTTCGTGAGATAGCCGCCAAAGCTGCCTCCGGTGACGCCGAGGCGCTCCGGGTCTATCCAGGGGAACTGCTCGGGCTGGGCCAGGGCCGCATCCAGGATCGCCAGCACATCGTGCGACGTGTCCACGCCCCAGTGATCCATCACCGGCGTGCAGTGGTCCTGGCCGTACCCCGTGGAGCCGCGCGGGTTTGAGTACACGACCCCGATGCCCAATCCCGCCAGCATTTGGAATTCGAACATGAAGGCGTCGCCGTACGCGGCGTGCGGGCCGCCGTGAATTTCCAAGACCGCCGGCCCGGGCGCCGCGGCCTTGGGGGGCAGCGCCCAAGCCTCCACCCAAAGGCCGTCGGGGCTCTGGGCGCGAAACACCTGCGGGGTTGACAGCCAAACCTCCTCCAGCCACGGGTTGGCATCCGTGATGCGGGTCAGGACGCCCCCGAGGCGACCCACATAAATTTCCCCGGGCGAGCGCGCCGTGGCGGCCGCCAGGGCTGCCTCGCCCGTCGCGGTGTCGACGCTGAGCCCGTACAATGTCTGAACGGCGCCAACCAGCGCCCGGACGGGGGAGCCGTCCCGAGGCACGGCGTACACGCCCGTGGCCCCCCCGTCGTCAGCTACGACCCACAGTTCGCGGCTGTCTGGGGTCCAGAGGGGGCCAGGGAGGGCGGCGGTGCCCCGCGCGTCTGACAGCACGTGGCTGCCGGGCTCACGGTCCCAGGCGGGCGCCACGCGCTGGGGCGCTGAGCGCCCGTCGGCTGCCACTTCCCACAGCGCTGCACAGGTGGCGCGGCCAAAGTGGCCATCGTGGCCGTAAAAGGCCAGCGTGGTGCCATCCGGGGACCAGCTGGGGAGTTGGGCGGCAAGGTGCTGGGTCAGCCGAGTCCATCGCCGGCCTTCAAGGTCGAGGCGCCACAGATCGCGCAGGAGGCTGCCGTCGGCATCGGGCTCCCGGCGGGACACCACGGCCACGCTGGCGCCGTCGGGCGACCACGCTGGCGAGGCGTAGCTGTAGGCATCGTCGCTCAGCGGGGTGAGGCCGCCGGCCATGTCGTCGAGGTCCACGAGGTAGAGCGCCAGGTGCCGCTCCTCGTGCAGCTTTTCGCCGTTGGTGCGGTAGTGGCGGCGCCGGATGGCCAGCACGTCATCCGCGTACCCCGGCAGCAGGGGCTCGGCCAGGGACTCCGGAGCCGTGAGCGCCAGCCGCCGCGAGTCCGGCGCCCACGCCACCTTTGTGGGGGCCAAGGGCAGCGCCGTGAGCTGGCGGGCCTCGCCGCCAGTCAGGGGCAGCCACCACAGCTGCGTCGAGCCACCCCGGTCCGACAGAAACACCAGCGAAGACCCATCGGGTGCCATCTCGGGCGCCCAGCTGCTGCCGACGGGGGTCGAGAGCGGACGGGAGCCCGCGGGCGACCAGACCCACAGTGCCCGATGGTATCCTCGATGGTCGGCGCGCACGCGGCGCTGGACAAAAACGACCTCGTCGGTCCCGGGCCGGCGCACGGGGCTCTCTACCCATACCATCCGGTACAGGTCCTCCGGGACAAGTCCTTGGGACATGCGGTGCCTCCTCACATCCTGGTGCTGACTGGCGCACGTGCCAGGCGCCAAGACTTCGTTGAAAATTTGTCTAACGACAGCCATGATAGCGCATGGAGACGGCGGGCCGCTACTTGGCTGGGTGGCCAAACTGGCGGAGGACAGCACGCACCAATTCGTCGGTGGCATCGAACGTGGGCCTCTGGGACGGGCGGGCGGCGTGGGCATAGACGGCTGGCAGTTCCGTGCACCCCAACAGCAGCGCGTCCGCGCCATCGGACCAGCTTTCCCCCGCGATTGCCGTCAGCCGCTGCTGGGCGGCCTCCGGATCTTGCCCCGCCTTGATGTGTTGGATGACCGTCATCACCTGGGCCTGCGTGGCCGAGTCGGGTGTCAGGAGGATGACGCCGGCGCGGTCCGCGGGTGCGCGGTACAAGCCCAGCTGTACGGTTGGCGTCGTCGCCATCAGGGCGACGCGGCGCACGCCTTCGGCGGCCACGGCCTGCATGACGAGGGTGGGCAGGTGCAGGATCCGCACGGGCACGGCCCTGGCGATGTCATCGTAGTACGCGTGGCAGGTCGCCGACGGAATGGCCAGCAGATCGGCCCCGGCTCCCACTAGCGTGCGGGCGGCCTGGATCAAGTGCGGGAGCGGTGTAGGGCCCCGGCCGGCCAAGTGCTCGAGTCGACTCGGCGCAGACGGCACCGTCACCAGGGTGACCGGGACATGGTCCGCATCCCCGGCGGCGGGCGTCAGCTGCACCAAGCGGTAATAGAAGTGGGCGGTGGCGAGGCTGCCGAACCCGCCGAGAATGCCAAGGCGCGTGGGGGTGGGCGGTGAGTCTCCCGGGGACGCTCCGACTGATGCCATGGGGCACCTCCTCGGCGCACAACGTATCAGCCTCCCACCGCGGCCGCAACAACCGAATTCCTGAAGCCGGGTTTCGTGCGCCAGGTGCATAACCGCGCTATATTACGAGGGTATGCTGTCATGGGAGGCGACCTCGTTGGCATTGAAGGCCTGGGAGTTGGACAATTTTCGGCGGCTCGCAGAGAACCTGTCCGCGCTGCTGGGCCCGTCGGCCGAAGTGGTAATCCACGACTTGGATGACCTGCAGCACTCTATTGTGTGCATCGCGGGCGATGTGACCCATCGCCAGCCGGGACAGCCCATGACTACCGTGGGGCTTGAGGCGCTGCGGCGCGGCACGGAGATTTCGTCGCTGCAGGGCAGCTATCGCTCGGTGCTGCCCGACGGCCGCGTGCTGAAGTGCTCGTCCACCTTCCTGCGAAATGCGGCCGGGCGGTCGGCGGTGGCTCTGTGCGTCAACATTGACGTGACGCAGTGGCACCAAGCGGCCGACCTGCTGATGGACTTTGCCAGCGTTGGCGCTCGCGACGACTTGCACGAGGAGTATGTGCACTCAGTGCCCGACATGATTGCCACGATGGTGAACGGTGCGCTCGACACGATGGGCAAGCATCCCGATCACATGGATGGGGCGGAGCGGCTCGAAGTGGTGCGTGCG
The DNA here is from genome assembly GCA_021820465.1 of Bacillota bacterium. Lineage (GTDB taxonomy): Bacteria > Bacillota > Sulfobacillia > Sulfobacillales > JAIMBI01 > JAJZWV01. Next base: position 6,415 of record JAKADP010000052.1, on the reverse strand, counting down.
CTGGACGACCGCGGCGTCTTTCTCATCAAGGGCGCGGCGGGCTATGTGTCCAAGATGTTGGGGGTGTCCCGCGCCACCCTCTACAACTATCTGCAGCGCATCCGCACGGACCAGGTGTTCGCGCGCGCCGAACCCTCGAAAATGCCCTAGCGGCCCCTTGCTCCTCCCTGAGATCCCCGCGGGCTCCAGGGGCCGCGCGGCGCGTCCGGCGGTGCCGGATGAAACAAAATTTAGAGAGGTCCCCTTGGGCGCTTGACACGCGCAGGGCGCGTCGGTACGCTCCCCGTGATGACCAGTTGGACTAAATGTCTACTAGCGGACAAAAATCAAGGTGGCCCGGGGCGTGCCAAGGACTCTTCAGGAGGAGCGTGACGACAAATGGTCCACCTATCGCGGGGCGGAAGTGTCCGCGGACGGTTTGCGTGGGGAGGTATGGCGGCGGCGGTGCTGATGCTGGCGGCCGCCTGCGCGCCCAGCGCCGGGTCCAGCGCGAAGCCGGCGAGCCACACGGGCTCGACGCCGCGCGCGGGCGGCACCGTGGTGGATGCGCTGGGGCCGGTTACGGGCATGGACTGGTATCTGCCGCTCATGGCCGTCGCCTACAACAGCACCACCAACGCGACCGCCCAGTCGCTGCAGTACCTGGGACTTTATGTGACCGGCAGCAACGGCCTGCCGGACTACCAGCGCAGTGTGGCCAGCTCCATCACGTGGAATCATGCCGGGACGGTGTACACGGTCAAGATGAATCCGAAGTGGCACTGGTCGAACGGCGCCCCCGTGACGGCCTCGGACGTCCAGTTTGAGTGGCATATGATTCAGGCGGCCAGCGCACCGACGGCTCCGGCGCCGTGGCCCTGGACAGGCGCGGGGCCCACGGGGCTCGCCACCCTGGTCAAGCAGTTCACGGTGGTGAATGCCCACGAGTTCCAGGTCACCACGGTTCAGCCCGAGAATCAGCTGTGGTTCCTGGGACAGCTGGGCGGCTTCATGCCTTTCCCTAAAGCGTCCTGGGACAAGTATCCCGGCCAGCATGCCCAAGAGCTGGCCTACCTAACCAAGAACGGCAGCAATCCGGCGTTCTTCTCGGTCATTGATGGCCCGTTTCATCTCATTCAGGCCGTGCCTGAGCAGTCTTGGACCTTTGCACCCAACCCGCACTACGACGGCCACCGGCCGTATCTGCACCGGCTGATTTTCCAGTATGAGACCACGGACACGGCCGAAGTGAGTGGGCTGCAGACGGGGGCCATCCAGGTCGGCTATCTGCCCGGCACCTCCTACGCGATTCGCAACACCCTGACACTGGACCGCTTTGTGGCCCAGCCCCCCGCCGCGTTTGCCCGGGTGATGCTGAACTTCAAGAATCCGCAAGTGGGGGCGATTTTAAAGCAGCGGCCCGTGCGTGAAGCGATGCAGATGGGGATTGACCAGCCGACGATTATCCGCGCCGTGTTCAACGGGCTGGGCGTTCAGGGGGCGGGGGCCGTCGTGTCCATGTCGCCGTATCTGGACCCGGCCCTCAAAAAGCCGGTGTACCCGTTCAACATCCAGGGAGGCATCAAGGTGCTGAAGGCCAACGGGTGGCACATGGTCAACGGCGTGATGACCAATGCGTCCGGGCAGAAGCTCCAGTTCACGATGGACTACCCGACCGGCAGCAGCTCCATTCTCGCCATGGTGCAGCTGCTGGCGCAGGACTGGTCCAAGGAAGGCATCCAGGTCTCTCTGAATGCGGTGCCGTTCCCGACAATGCTGCAGGACCACCGCCAGCCGGCGAAGTGGCAGATTCAAGGTGGGCTGTTGCTGACGGGGGGGATCGGATACCAGATCGACAATTCGGTATTTGAAACGAACGGCCCCTTGAACTTCGTCGGATACTCCAACACGCAGCTGGACGCGCTGATGGCGGCGGCGCTGAAGCCCCAGCCCTCAAAGCAGGCGGCCATCCAAGCGGACTACGCGTATCAGGAGTTCTTGGCCCATCACCTGCCGAACTTGTGGATGCCGGTGGGCGACTCCTACCTGGAGATTGCCAAGACGGTGCACGGCGTTGTGAGTTCGGTGCCGGTCAAGGGATCGTACGCCATCTACCCGCAGTATTGGTGGGTGAGCAAGTAGCTGGCCTCGTCACCCGTCTCGGAAGGCCAGAAGGGCCGGCGGGCCATCCAAGCCCGCCGTGGCCCCGGGGCCTCAGCCAGCAGCACCGAAGAGGGGGAAGACCCGGTGGCCGAAAGCGCGAGGCATGGTGGAAGCCGCCCCACCACCTGGGACGTGGGGCTGGAGGAGACCCTGCGCCAGTTCTTGGCACGTGAGGCCGTGGATTACGTCGAACTTCGCTTGGAGGTCAATGAGGCCACGGTCATTGAACTCATGGGCACGACCCCCCAGCGAGTGGACCAACAGTTGGATGTGGGAGGAAACGCACGGGCTGTGTCGGGGGGCTACGTCGGGTTTGTGCACTTCGATGGGTGGAACGAGCTGGAGGCGCGCGTGCGGGAAGCCGTCCAGCTGGCTCAGTGGGGTCGAGCCGCGAGCGTGGGGCCCCGTGGGGGCTGGGCTCCCAGCCAGGTGGTGCAGCAGCGCGTGCGGGTGCCTTACGGGGAAGATCCGCGGGGGGTAGCGCTGGACGAGAAGGTAGGCCTGCTGCAGGGGTATGCCGACTTGGGCCTGTCGGCCTCGCCGGCGGTCAAAAATGTCCAAACGCGCTACTTTGACCGATATCGCCACCTGCTGTTCCTGAACAGCCGCGGCAGCGTGGTGGAGCAGGAGAAGATGGACTTGGGCGGCAGCGTGCTGGTGATTGCCCGCCGACAAGGTTCCGTGGCGCAGCGAGGCGTGAGCTTCGGGTCCTCCAACGACTTTGGGGCGGTGCGCGGCCTGGACGACCAGGTGCGCGACGCCGCCCACCAGGCCGTGCTGCTGCTGGATGCACCCGAGATTGTGGGTGGCGAGTACACCGTGGTGGTCGATCCACACCTGGCGGGCGTCTTTGCCCACGAGGCGTTTGGGCATCTCAGCGAGGCGGACGGGCAGGTGGACGACCGGGGCCTCCTGCAGGCCATGCGGCTGGGGAGGCGCTTCGGGCCCAAGAACCTGCACATCTACGACACGGGCCGGGACGCGGGGAGCCGTGGCTACTTGCCCGTCGATGACGAGGGCGTGGAAGCCCGCGACATCGACCTCATCAAGGACGGTGAGCTGGTGGGCCGCCTGCACTCCTGCCGGACGGCGGCGAGTTTGGGCGAAGAGCCCACGGGGAACGCACGAGCCCTGCACTACCGGTTCGCACCGATCGTGCGCATGCGCAACACGGTGATCGCGCCGGGCGACACGCCGGTGGAAGCGCTGTTCCAAGGCATCAAGCGCGGGATTTACGCCACAGGCAGCACGGGTGGCCAAACGAACGGCGAAGTGTTTGCATTTCGCGCGGCGCAGGCGTACCTCATCGAGGACGGACGCGTCACCCAGCCGCTTCGGAACGCCGTCCTGACGGGCAATGTCTTTTCGACGCTGAACAACATCACCGCGATTGGAAGCGACTTCACGCGCTACGAAGGCGGAGGCGGGTGTGGCAAGGCGGGGCAGATGCCGCTGCCGGTCAGCCACCACGCGCCATCGCTGCGCATTGAGCGGTGCCTGGTGGGAGGCGGACGATGACGGCCACGGACCCGTTTGTGCAGCGCCTGACTAAGCCGCGGCGGCCAGGTGAGCAGATGCTGCTGACGGAGGTGCACCGAGAGCACATGACCGCGCGGGTGCGGGGGCGCCTCCTCGAAGGAATCGACCAGGGGCATGAGCACCATCAGGCGGCGCGGGTCCTGGCCGGGGGGCGGCTGGGATATCAGGGCGCGCGCGCCGCCGACTGGGATGCTCTGCTGGAGGGGGCGCGGGCCAGCGCCGGGGGCAGCGAGTGGACGTCGTTGGTCTTGAGCGGGCTCGACGAGCATTCCCCGTCCGAGGCCTCTGCGGACGCCGTCCGAAATCCCGACCCGGCCGAGTTGGCACAGATGGCTCTGGATATGGGTCGGGCGCTGTCGGAGCAGGCTCCTGACGTGGTGCCGCAGGCTCAGGTGCAGTGGATGCGCCAGTGGACGCGGCTGGTGGATGGAGACGGCCGCGAGCAGCGCTGGATGCGCACCGAAGGTCGGGCCACGCTCAGCGGCCGGGTGGTGCGGGATGGGGATTTCATGGCGGTGGGCGCCAACGGCTGGCGGTCGGCGGCCCTGCCCGACCCCGGGGGCCTTCTGGACCACATCCGGACGCGGATGGCCTGGGGTCGGTGCATCGTGCCGCTGGAGGCCGGCGCCCTGCCCGTGGTGTTCATGCCGCCCGTCGGCTTCAGTCTGCTGGCTCCCCTGCTGGCACGGTTGTCCGCGCCGGCCGTCACGGCGAAAACCAGTCCCTGGTCAGACGCCCTGGACACGGTGGTGGCCAGCCCCGACCTGTCGGTGGTGAGCGACTCGCGCATCACCGATGGACCGCGCAGTGTCCCGTGGGACGACGAGGGGACGGCCACCCGGCCGGTTCCGCTGATCGACCGCGGGGTCTTGCGCCACTGGGTTCTTGACCGCCGGGCGGCACACCAGCTGGGACAGCCAGCCCTGGGGCTGGGGTTTGGCGGAGACCTCGGCAGTCCTCCGACACCCCGGCCCAGCAATGTGGCCGTGAGCCCGGGCGCAACGGCGTGGGAGGACCTGCTGCGATCGACCCCTCGCCTTCTTATCCTGGAGGGATGGGTGGGCGGGCGGCCCGTCAACCCACTGCGCGGCGAGATGGCCGGCACGGCCACGGGCCTATACCTGGTGGACCACGGGGAGGTCGTGGGCCGCGTGAAGAACGTCGTGGTGTCCGTCAACGCGCTGGAAGCATGGGGCAGTCGCCTGTCACATCTCGGGGACACCCGGCAGTGGGTGGGTGGCGGCATGATGCCGTTGGCGCCCAGCTATCTGCCTCCGATTTTAGTCCAGGACGTCGCGGTGGCGGTCAAGTCGTGACGCGGCGAGCGGGGCACGACCACACACGGGACCGGTGGGGTGCTGGAAGCCAAGATGGGGACGACACAGCCAGAAAGGGGGGGACCGATGGGCATTACGGGGACTTCTGAAGTGGTGGCGGTGACAAATTCTACGCACGACGACGCCTGGCTGCCGAAAAGTAGTTCGCGCACCGAGCGCGTGTGGCAGCATCCGCTCGCGCGTTGGGGCATTGTCGGCCTGCTCGCCATCGTGGCGTTTTCGTTTGTGGGGCCCAGCCTATATCGCGCCAGCGCCTACACCTTGCACATGAGCGCGCTGCTGCAGCCGCCGAGTGCGCGCTTCCCCCTTGGCACGAACAACTTGGGGCGCAACATGCTGGCGAGACTCATGCTTGGTGGGCAGACGTCCTTGGAGGTGGGGTTTGCCGCAGCCATCGCGGGCATGAGTATTGGGGTGGTGTACGGCTTGGTGGCCGGGTACTCGGGCGGCTTCATCGACGCCCTGATGATGCGCATTGTGGACATGTTGCGGGCGATCCCCGGATTGTTTCTGCTGCTGTTTGTGGACGCACTCGTCAAGCCCAGCCCGCTCATCCTCGTGCTGCTCATCGCGGGCATTTCCTGGCATGGCGTGAGCCGCCTCGTGCGCGGGGAGGTGCTCCGCATCCGGTCCGAGGGATACGTGGAGGCCGCGGTGGCGGCCGGAGCCTCCACGGGCCTCATCATGAGGCAGTATCTGTTCCCCAATGCGATAGGCGTGATTATCGTGGCCACCACGTTCGCCATCGCGGACGCCATTCTGGCGGTGGCAGGCCTGAGCTTCTTGGGGCTCGGCCTGCCCCCGCCGCTGCCCAACTGGGGCGCGATGCTGGCCAACTCGATGGCCTATCTGCCCCAGAACGCATGGTGGCTGGTGTATCCGCCCGGATTCATGATTCTGCTGACCGTGCTGTCGATTAATTTCATCGGTGACGGCGTGCGTGCCGCCTTTGGGCGCAGTGCGCGGCGCGCCGGGCGGAGGGCAGCCTGATGGCGCGGGTGGTGTTGCAGCGGGTGCTGCAGGCCCTGCCGACCCTGTTTTTTCTCACGTTCTTCACGTTTGGGCTACTGCACATCGTGCCCGGGGGCCCGGCGGTGATCATGCTGGGCAATAATGCGACGCCGCAGCTGATTGCGCAACTCAACCGCTCGATGGGACTCAACAAGCCGATCTATGTCCAGTACGTAATTTGGCTGGAGCACCTGCTGCACGGCAATCTGGGGTATGCGTACACCCAGCACGCCTCGGTGCTGAGCCTCATTGGCCAGAACTTGCCCCGCACGCTCATCTTGGTCCTGACGGCCATCCTCCTGTCACACGCGATCTCCATCTGGCTGGGGGTCCTGCAGGCCACCCGGCACTCGACGCGCCGCGACCACGCCATTTCAGTGGGCACC
>JAKADP010000051.1 GCA_021820465.1 Bacillota bacterium | reverse complement strand
GAATCTGTCTGAGCTCTCTACCGAATCCGACGGAACTAATGCGGCCAATCACTGCATTGACGTCGCGTTGGACAACGGTAACGGAGTCGGGGTACCCGAAGCCCGAGGCATTGCCGTGTTTCTGGATATCGAAGGCAATAATCCGAGCATCTCGTTCTTCAAAGGGTTTGCCAACACGATGAGTGGGTCGGAGTATGTTGGGGGAATCTACGGGAACCAGACAAATTTCGGGAACAACTTGTGCACTGCCGCGGCTGACGATGGCAAGGTTACGCAGCTGGTTATTTGGGGCAACCAGCCCATCGTGCGGTCGTCGTTCACTCCCGCCGATAACGCCCCGAGTTATGCGCCGGACTCGGTTCCTTGCGGCATGGCGGTACAAGGATGGCAGTACTACCTGGGGAGTGGTTCTTATCCTGATGAGGATTTGGTGAGCACGCTCGGCTTCGTCTGGACCTTTTGAGGGAAGCGATGAGGCATCACAAGTGGCTAGCGGCCCTGGTGGGCGTTATCGCCACGGGATGGTTGGCGGCGGGGTGCGGAGTGGGCCCGGGACGCGCGACGCGCTCCGTGTCCTCGCCCCCGGCATCCCCCGTGGCTGCCGCGCGGCCCATCGCGTCGTATCCGCCTTTTGCAGGACGCATCTACACATGTCCCGCGACGCGCAAGGCGCTGGCCAGCCACCGTTGGCACATCCAGGTCACCGTGTGCTGGTATGGCAGGCTGCACGGAGCACCGGTTTCCTTCCTGGGCGATCAATTGGGCAATCCTGTGTGGATTTGGACCAACGGAGATAGGTCTCGGGTCTACCGAACCGGCTATCCCGCGACAATTTATCAGTTTAGTACGAACTATGTGTGCCTCGGCATGTACAATGCAGACTGGGCCATGGCCGTTAACCTTGAGACGGGACAACTGATCAACCCCGCGAACGGCCCCCAACAGGCACGACAGTGGCGCGCAACCTGTGCGTTGGCGAATCAAGCACAGTCAGTCATCACAGGAATTCCCGGCGCGGGAAAGTAGACCAGGGTATGCTGATACCAGCAAACGCATCCCGGGTCAGTGAGGGCATCTGTCCGCCATTAGGGAGCCCTTGTGAAGGGGTCGGCGCACGTCTATAGAACACGCGGTCCGGCGGGCCCAGCGGGACCCCGGTTTTGGAGGGGGCCGCTCACGGCCCACGGCGTGCTGGTGTCGCCGGGTGTGCTGCTGGCCACGGCGTCAGGTAGCGGCGCATAGATCGTGGCCACGGCACCGAAGGTCGCCGCGAAGTGGTCCACCGGGATCCGGATCCATACCACGGCCGACGGAAAGGGCGCGGCGTGGGGCGCCTGCCCGAAGCGCAGACGCCCGTGCCAGAAGGCGACCGGCCAGCCGTCCAGGCGGCGAAACCAGGCCGTATCGGTGCGAGCGGGCACCAAGGCGATCGCGGCGGACACGTGTCCGGCCGCCACCTCGTTCAGCAGTTTGCCGATCCACGCGGCGATGGGTCGGCCGTACGGCGGGTTCATGTAGACGCGGCCCGACCACCACTGCGCCAGCCCGTCATCCGCTGGTGTGAAGTGCTGGGCCGCCGGGACCGTGCACGCGGCGTCGGCACAGGGATCCAGGTCAATCCCCCCGAGACACTGGACCACGCGAGTCAGGACGGCGGGCGGGGTGGTCCATTCCGCCGTCGCCGACGAAAAGTGCACGGCGAGCCGTCGGGCGCTCCCTGCCTCCGCCTCCCGTCGGCGGGTCTCACGCGTTGCCGTCATGCCGACACCTCCCGGGCCGCCCGGGCGTCGGCCAGTAACCGCAGCAACGTGGCATACCCGATATCGAGCCGCCGGGCGGCGGCCGACCGGCTGATGCGGCCCGCCGCCAAGTCGCCCTGGACCACCGGCCAGCGATCCCCGAACCCCGGGCGGCTGGTGACCGGCGGGCGCCCAATGTGGTGGCCCTGGCGGCGCGCCCGTTCCATCCCGGCCCGCGTGCGTTCACTCAACACCTCCAGCTCAAACTCCGCCAGCGACGCCAGCAGATTCATGAGCAAGCGGCCCAGGGCCGTCCGCGTGTCGAACCCTTCGCGAGCCGAGACGAACCCGAGCCCCTGGACCTCCCAGACGGCCAACGTGTCGTGCAGATGCTTCACGCTGCGGAACGCCCGGTCGAGTTTGAACACGGCCACGGTTTGGAACCGCCGCCGTGCGCCGTCATCCAGCAGGGCCCGCCATGCCGTCCGATGCGCCAAGTCATTGGCCGACGCATGGTCGACGTACTCGCGGTGCACCACCCAGCCCTGCTGCTGGGCGAAGTCGCGCAAGGCCAGCAGTTGCGTCTCGGGGTCCTGGTCGCGGTCGGTCGTGGACACCCGCGCATAGAGCGCGACGCCGGTTCCCCCGCGGCTCATTGGTCGCCCTCCGGGGCATTGGCGGTTTTGGTGGCGTTTTGGAGGGTCTGGGTCGCTTGGATCGTGCGCGTCACATAGTCCCGGTCGTTCACGAAGCCGCGGAAGTGGCGCCCGTCGACGGGGCAGCTCAACCCGACGGCCACCTTGCCCTTCTGAGAGCGGGTGAGGGCCACCTTGAGCGCGGCCCCGCAAATCAGGCACACGGGGGCGGATGCTGTCATGGGAATCAACCTCCTTCTCGGGGAAGCGGTGTAGGGGGCTACACCGCCAAGTGGCTGGCCAGCCATTCGTCACAGATGAGCAGCAGGGCCAGCGCGCGCCGGTTCGGGGTCGTCGCGGCCCCGACCTGGGACAGGGCCGCGGTAATCGCCGCCTCGACGGTCGCCCGCTGGTCGACCGACAACGGAAAGCTGACCCGTTCGAGGCGCACCGCCTTCGCTTGCTCCCAGATACTGAGGGCCTGGGCGAGTGCGGCGGGCGCTTGCTGCCCCAAGCTCGCCCAGCTGGCCAGGGCCGCGGGCGTATCGGGCAGCACGGCGGCCACCGTCGCGGCGGGCAGCGTCGCCAGCAGGTTCTGGACCAGCGCCGCCTTCGCGTTCCAGTCGTCCTCGCCATGCACCGCGTTCAGCGCCTGGGCCAGCAAGCGGGCCTCGGCGTCGTCGACATCCACGACCACGCTCGGAATCGGGTCGAGCCCCTGCGCGCGTAACGCGGCCAGGCGCTGGCTGCCGCCCAGCACCTCGTAGCCGCCCGCCGGGTCCGCGCGCACGACGACCGGCACCACGAGCCCAAAGCGATCCAGGCTGGCGGCCAGGTGCGCCTGCATGGCGGGCGCCATGGCGTTGGGATTCCACGGGGCCGAGTGCAACTGGGTGGCGGGAAGATTAGTCACCTGCATGAGCGAATCCCTCCTGTTTGGGATAAGGCGCCACGGGGACGGCCAACCGCCCCCGCCAGCGCCGGTCGATAAAGAGCACATAGCGATGCTTGCCGGCGGCGGGGAGACGGCGCGGGGACAACCCGGCCGCCCGGAGATACCGCAGCGAATGCGTGCCTAAAGCCGACCCGACGGATCGGGTATGGCGCGCGATGCCGTCGCCCAGGTCGAGGGCGGGCTGGGCTTGACTGAGACCGGTGTAGAGCCAGTTGGTGGCCTGATAGATGGTGCCGACATGCCCGGCCGCCGGGTCGGCGTAGGACAGCAGGAACTTCACCGGGGTGTGCTGCCGGAGCCAGCGGACCGTCTGGCCGATGACGTAGGACTCGGAATTGTGCGGCAAGGCGTCGGCCAACCAAAGCCGCGTCAGCGTCAGGCCGTCCATGGCGACCGCTCCCGTGACCAGGCGATGCGCGAAACGCGGGCCGACGCCCAGCACCACCACCCCGTCGAGGCCCGCCGGGGTGAACACCCCGAGGCATACCCGCGTGCCGGCCGGGAAGCTGTGGAGGTAATGGCCCTGCACCACCAGGGCAGCGGCCACCACCGGCGGAATCGGGCGGACCATCAGCGCCCCGGGCGCCATGGCGCGGGCTCCTCGTCCCGCGCCGGTAGCGCAGCGGATGCAACGGCCGGCCCGACGGTCAACCCCGCCGCACGCAGGGGAGACCCATCGAGGGTCCCCGCCGTCCACGCCGCGTTGAGGTCTTTGGCGGCACCATACGCGGCGGGCGGCACCAGGCTGACCGGATGTCCCCGGAACCGGGCGGCCCGGGCGAAGGCCACGGCGCCCGCCTGGCCGGGCGCGTCCGCATCAAACGCCACCACCACCGGCACGCCGCGCGGAATCGCCTCCCACCGCCAGCCGCTCAACCCGAAGAGCGCGACCGTCCGCTCATGGCCCAGCGTCAGCAACGTCAGCGCATCAAAGACGCCTTCGCAGACCGCGAGCGGGCCTGCCCCGGTGAGTAGCGCGGTGGCATGGAACAGCCCCTTGGGGCCCGGCCCGTGGTCATGGCGGCGGCGGGCCGGGTGGGCCGGGTCCTCAATGGCGCGGGCGTAGAGATTCACCAGCGCCCCGGTGGGGCTGTGATGCGGAAACACGAGATGCCCGGCCGAGGCGTAGGGCCCCCGCCAGGCGGCGGGCGGCGCATACCCGACGCCCAGGCGGCGCACGAGGGCGAGCGTCATTCCGCGGGCGGCCAGATATGGAATCCCATACGTCTGCCCGGCGCGGCCGGCCCAGGTGCCTTGCCACCCGGTGAGTTGCGTCGCCAGATCCGGCCGCGGGGCCGGGACGGCCGTATGCCGGGGCACCTGTGGACGGTGGACCCGGGCAGTCGGCGACCTCCGGGCGGCGCGGGTGTTGGCTAGGTACCCCCAGGCGCCGCAGGCAAAACAGTGAAAGTGCCCAGTCTCCCGGTCGACCGCCAGACTCCGCTGGTGGTCGCTGCCATGAAAAGGGCAGAAGGCCCGGCCACGGCGCCCCTGTCCCACGGGACGGCAGGCGGCCAATTCGTCCACCGACAGCGTGGCGTTCGTCCTCCCTTCGGCGCGGATCATCGGCGGGTCACCTCCCGGAAGAGGCCCACGTCCGGGCGAAAGTGCAGCGCGACGGCACCGGTTTCGCCGTGGCGATTTTTCTCCACCTTGAGATGGACGGCGCGGGCGGGCGGGGGCACCTTCGACGCCTCGTCATCCACCAGGAACAGCACGGTATCCGCCGCGTACTCCAGATCCCCGGATTCCTTCAGGCTGTCGAGGGCGGCGCTCCCGCCACCGCTGCCGTACTGGCCGCGCTCCCGCGACTGGCTGGACAGGGCCAGCACCGGACTGTCGAGGCGGGTCGCGAGGTCGCGCAGTTCCCCGATGAGCCGACCGATGTTCGCCCGGAGCTGGTCATAGCCCCGGCCGTGGGCGGCGGGCTGCAGATAATCGAGCACGACGAAGCAGCGCTCTGCGTGGTGGGTCGCCCGGGCGGCGGCCGCTTGGGCACGGATTTGGGCCACGGCGAGCGACGGGGTGCCCTCCACCAGGGCCAGCCGCTTCAAGAGGGGTTGCAGGGTGGCCGCGGCGTCGCGCAACTGCGACACCTCGCCGAACCCCTTGGCGACGTCCGAGGCCGGGACCCCGGCTTGGGCACCGAGCGCTTTCACCACCAAGGACGCGGGGCTGTTTTCGTACGTGACATACAGCGCCGGGATGGCGGCCCGGGCGGCATGCAGGGCGAACTGCAGCGCGAGGGTGGTCTTCCCCTTGCCGGGGCCGCCAGCCAGCAGGTGCACGCCCGGCTGCCAGCCGCCCAAGAGGTCATCCAACTGCGCCAGGCCCGTCGGCGTGCCGATAGCGGGTCGCCCCGTCGCTTCGCGTTGCTGTTGGCGCTGGGCCGCCTCCGCCAGCACGGGGGTCACGAGGTCGGCCGCCCATTGCAGGCGGGTGCCGTGCCGGGCTTGGGCCGCCTGCTGCAGGCGCGCGGCCTCAGTGTCCCACAATGCCCGGACGGATTCGGCCGGCTGCGTGGGTTCGTACAGCGCCGCGGCTATGCGTTCCTGCGCCGCGGCCAAAAGCCGACGCTGCGCCAGGTCCGCCAGACGTCCGGCGGTCGCGGCGGGGTCGGCAGCCGGAACCCAGTCGGGCGGTACCGTCGGGGACTGGTCGGCCTCCATCGCCCGCGCGACCGCCTCCCAGGTCTCGGACGCGCAGACGAACGTCCCGACCGGTAGCGCGTCCACCAGTTGCCAGTAAAGGGCGGGCGTCCGCGCCAACGCGGCCAGGAGGCCCTCTTCAGCAGGACCATCAACAAACTCAGCGGCGAGATGGAACGTGTTCATCATCAAGCCCCTCCTAAATCCAGCGCTATCTCAGCCCACGAGGGCCGAGGGGTGTTCGGGGTTGCAGCCACGGTTGTTCGGGGTTGCAGCAACAGAGGTTCGGGGTTGCGGCAACAGAAGTTCGGGGTTGCTGCAACAGGCCGATCCCGGGAGGCCGCGTCGGGCTTGCGTTTCCGGGGCAGCATGCGTCATAGGGCCTAGAGGGCCCATAGGGCCTCTAGGGCGGGGGCACGCTAGTGACGCGCCCCCGCCGTCCGGCCCGGGGGCGGGGACGGGATTCACGGGGCGCGCCACGATCTTCCACCGCCCAGAGCCGGTTTCGATCACGGACACGGCCAGCGAGGGGTCAGCTGCGGACACCACCTGGCACGCTGCGGTGGTGCGCGCCCGCAAGTTGCGGCGCCACGCCGGTGTAGGGCGGATCACCTGCGCCCACACGCGGTCGGCGATCTCCACCGGCTGGCCCGCGCTGCGCTTGCTGGCGATGAGGTAGTACAAGTGGGCGGCGAGTTCGCGGCGCAGACCGATACGTTGCAGCACGTCCAAGGGGATCCGCACCGAGACGCCTGCGTCGAGTTGCTGGCGGATCCGTTGGTTGAGCCACAACCTGACGGCTCGCTGCGCATTCGAGGGCCGTCCCTCCTGGGCCCGCCGGTCGGCGGCGTGGGCGCGCGTCTCAATGTCCGCGGTGTCGCAGAACCCGAAGAGCGACGTGACGTTGACCCGCTGACAACGCTGCCGCGCGCCCTTCGGGCTGCCGGGCGCCACGGGCTCGAGGTAGTCCCACCACTGGATGAACCGCACCAGCGCAATCGTGGTCACGGCACGCTCGAGGCGGTCGTACTGGCCAGCGTTTGGATGCACCCACCCAATCCAGCGAGCCAGGGCATGCAGGGAAAAGGCCACGGCGCCGTCGGGGTCCGCGCGACCCGTCGCGTATTGCGTACAGACATAGGCGATGACGGCGCGTTCGACCACACCGAGGGGCCCTAACCCCTGCGGCAGCTGCACGGTGACGGGGCCTTCCACCCGACCGGATGTATAGCGGACCTCCGACGTGTATTGGGTCACGGGGTCCCGCGCCCGCGTCAGGTCAGTCGCGGTCGACGGTGCGACCGGGCTGAACAGGTCGGCCCGCCGCGCGACGTTGAGTTCCATGACGGCCGTTGCGCTGTGCCTCGGGGATGTTGCATCGTCTTTGTTCGCTTCCCGCCCCGCTGACTTTGCACAACGGATGCCGGGTTGTGTTGGGGTGCGCCCGATGCTGTCGCCATCCGCCCAAGGGCCGGTGTCCCGCGCACGACTGCCCGCGATGGCTGACCTGGACGTGACGATAGGACGGGAGCCCGGAGCAGCAGACACGTCGGAGCTGACGTTACGCGAAAGCATCGTCGTGTCGATGGTAGGTAACATCTGCTGTTCAACCGCCTTTCGGCGGACTCGTAGCGGGGCGTGGGAAAGCCCACGTTCCGCGAACCTGCTGCCCGTCCGAGGTCACCGACGTGTCCGTTGGTGCTTCGGTGGGAGAGGCCGGGTAAGCACCACCTCAATCGGTTCAATTGCGTTCCATGTGTCAGCACCGACCAGCAAGCCGAGAAGTACGGCCTCGGCGCCCAAGTCACCGCGTTGCAGGAGCGGGTCGAGCAACGGGGCTACACGCGGGTGGCCGACGGGGCGGCGGACGTGTTTGCCGATGATGGCTTCTCGGGCGGCACGGTGGATCGGCCGGCCCTCACGCGCCTCCGCGAGGCGGTGCGCCAAGGTCGCGTGGATGTGGTGCTGTGCGTCGACCCGGACCGCCTGTCGCGGGCGCTGCGGGACCAATTGCTGCTCGTGGATGAACTGGAACACGCCGGGGTGGCGCTGGAGTTTTTGACCCAAGAGCTGAACTTCTCGCCCGAAGGCCGGATGTTTTTTGCCGTGCGCGGCGCCGTGGCCGAGTTTGAGAAGGCGAAGATTCGCCAGCGCACCATGCGCGGCAAGCAAGAAAAGGCGCGCCGCGGCTTGGTGGTCAATCCCGCCAACCTGCCCAAGTGGCTACATTGGGATGCCACGACCCAGACGGTCACCCTCGACCCCGTGTGGGCCGCGCTCGTGCAGCAGGTGTTTGCCTGGTACGTGGACGAGGGCTGGACGATCCGCCGCGTGGCCCAGCAGCTGACCGCGCTCGGTCACCCGACACCGACCGGCGGCACCTACTGGCAACCGACGGTCGTGCACCATTGGCTGCGGAACCCTGCAGCGGCCGGCACCTACTATCAGTTGCGGATGGACCCCGCGGCCCCCGAGGTCCCCCGCAAGCCCGCGTCCCAGCGGGCCCGCCCCAGCGCGCGGAACGGCAAGGCCCTCCGCCCGCCGGACGCCTGGTGGCCCGTGGCGGTGCCGGCCGTGGTCGACCCGGACCGGTGGGCGGCGGCCCAACAGCGCCTCGACCAAAACAAATCGGAGGCGCGCCGGAACACACGCCATGCCTATCTCTTGCGCGGCCTCGTGGTCTGCGGCACCTGCGGGGCCCGGATGGCGGGGTACCCGCCCAGCCCCGGCCGCTGGCGTTATCGCTGCGGGCGGCTCAGCACGGGGGCCCGCGTCGGCGGCAGCGAACCCTGCCCGCATCCCGTAAGCATTGACGCGCCCTGGTTGGACGGGCACGTCTGGGCGCGCCTCGTCGCGCTGCTGCAACAACCGGCCCTGCTGGCCGAGGCCCTCGCCCAGCGGGACGCGGCGGCGTCGCCGACGCGGATCGCGGCCGAGACGGAAGTCAGCCAGGTGCAGGCGCGCCTCGCCGCGCTGGACCAGGAGATGGGCCGGCTGGTGCGCGGCTACCGGAAGGGCCTCATCCCCGATGACCAGATGGCGCGCGAAAAGAAGGGGATCCAGGCGGACCAGGCGATGCTCACGGCCCGTGCGGATGTCCTGAGCGGAACCCTGGCGCAGCTCACGGCGTCCGACCGCGCCGTGGCCGGGGCCACGGCCTTTGCCACGCGCTGGGCGGACCGGCTGGCCACGGTCACCGCCGCCGAGCAGGCGCTGTTGTTGCATCGGCTCGTGCGCCGCGTGGTGGTGGAGCCGGGGGCGGTCCGGATCGACACCATCCTGCCGACGGAGGACCCGGACCCCGGGGACGGGCCTACCGGACAGACATTGTGTACAATCCCTCAGGAACACTCTCGCGCACCCGAGGGGCATTGGCCCGCATCGCGACCGAGCGGGTCTGCCGGAGATCGGGACGATTCCGTGCGATAACGGTCGATGTTGCTGTCGTGAGCGGATTCCTGGGGCGCGTGACGACCCCTGGGCACTGGGCCGCTGCGCCCGGCTGACGCTTGCGGAGCGGGCGGAGATGGTGGCGCGGGTGGCTGCGGTGGCCGGGCGCAGCGGGGCGTACGTGGACCGGGCCGACCTGAGGCTCGAGCACGAGGCCGCGAACTGCTGCGGAACCGCGGGCAGGTGACCGGGAAGCTCGACGGCCGCTTCATCGCTATGAGGCCGACGACACCGGCGAAGAGACTTCGTATGACCCGAGCCTCGCCGCCATCCATGGGCCTAACGCGGCGGCGTTCAACCACGACCTGCCTTACGAAATTATCACACCCCGCGTACACC
The DNA here is from genome assembly GCA_021820465.1 of Bacillota bacterium. Taxonomy (GTDB): domain Bacteria; phylum Bacillota; class Sulfobacillia; order Sulfobacillales; family JAIMBI01; genus JAJZWV01. The sequence continues at coordinate 9,645 of JAKADP010000051.1, read as the reverse complement.
CGTGGAGCTACACGGCGTTTGAGGGCCTCGTTGTGAGCGTGGCCCGCATGCTGTGGCCCTACTACGCGGCGGCCCCCATGACCGATGTTCATGAGCCGAGCCGCCACAGAAGAGCGCCGATCTCGCGGCGTTTGTCCAGCACGCAGCTAGAGGCTGGCCGCTGTCAACAGCAATCGTCACTTCCTCAAAACGCCAAAGCCCATTTCCTCAAATCAGCACGAGGGGACTCTTGGCAACGAGCGGCGGTGACCCGGCCGGAGGCCGCCCGGATCGGGCGGGCCCCCGTGCCGGGTGGAGCGGACGTGCCGTGACTGGTGACGGGCAGTCCGGGCGCACGGCCCCGGGCCGGGGTCGGGGGCCGCTCCTCCTCGCTTCCTGAAGCGCGTCACATCGTCGCGTCCACCCCATTCGGCTACCAGGGTGACGTTACCGTGGATAGGATTTCGTTCGGACTTGCCTCCCGAGCGTCGGAGGCATACACTGGCCCGGGGCCAACAACTGCATAGGCATCACGTTCATGGAGAGCGGTCGAGGGAATGGGCCCGATGACGCCGCGGCAACCACCGATAAGGCTGGTGCCAAATCCCACCCCTTGTTGGAGGGGGTACATGAAGCGCTTGGCTGTCGAGCTGTCTTCGCACCTTCCACTGGGAATGGTGCGTTGTCGCTTTGCGGCACCCACCACCCAGGGGTCGGGTCCATGAACGGGTGACCGGGCGCCAAGAGCGAAAGGAGCCAATTCATGAACCACGACCAAGACGGTAAGCCGGCGCTGGACCCCTCCGACGCCCCCGCCCTGCCCGCCATCACCGACCCCGACGCCGTGACCCGCGCGCTGGGCGTGCAGGTCCACCTGATTCGCACCCAGTTTGTCCGCGACCGTCTGGCCTCGGGCCAATGCACGGCCCAGCAAATCGTGTGGATGCTGGAGTGGGAGCGCTTGGCCCACGAAAACCGCCGGATGAATTGGCATGGGCGGGTCTCTGCCTTTGACCGCCGCTGCATCAGCCTGGAACTCCGGGCGAGCCTCCGCGTTTCCCCCGAGCAGTATGACGACGCCAGGTACCTGGACGAGGAGTGCGACACCATCTGGAAGATCCGGCGGGATGAGGACAGATCCGCGGCGGCATCGGCGATCGCGGCACTACAGCGCTTGGGCGAGCGGCTGCAGGCGGAGGTCGATCGCCTGCGGGTGGGGCCGGCCCGCAGCGCCGCGGGCGTGACAGGAGCGCTGCTGCGCGGGCCCGATGCGCCGCCCGTGTTTCCTCCCCTCGAGCCTGAAGCGCGACACGCCTTGGTGGAGGCGATGCAGTCCGAATGCGCCGCGGCGCTGGCCGCCCGCGAAAGGCTGCGATCCTGGTGTGAGGATTTGGCGCGCCGCCAAGCGGCGTGGGAGACCGAGCGCTCCGCGGTTGACCCGACGGGCCAGCTCCTGGGTTCCAAGGTGGATCAGGCCGTGTCCGAGATTGACCACGACATAGCTGGCTACTACGAGCTGATGCATCGCGTTTGGGACGCGGTCCAAAGTGCGCGCCGGACCCTCGGTCTCCTCGCCGAGGCGCTGGCGTCCGAAGACCCTCGCTAGGCGGGCTGGCCCGCCGCATGCCCGGGGCTAGCCGACAGATGCCCCGGGCATGCGTCCGACCGGGCCGGCTAGCGGCGCTCGTCCACCAGCTGGCGGACGCGGCGCAGCGCCCGCACCATGCGCTGGCGGCACGCAGCCGGCGTGATCCGCAGCCGATGGGCAATGTGGTCAAGCGACTGGCCGTCCGAAAACCGCCAGCGAATGAGCTGTTGGTCCTCGGGCGACAGCTGGCGCAGCGCGGCCAGCAAGTCCAGGCGGGACACCGTCGGCGTCACGAAGTCGGACGTCGCGTCCGCGGGGTCCTCGTCCCCACTCCCCGACGACATGGCCCACCCGCGCCGGCGGTCGCGGCGCACGTGGTCGATCCACACCCGGCGGGCGATGACGGTCAGCAGCGCCCCGGGCTCGCGCACCGGGCGCTTTTGCTCGTACGCCAGGTAGCGCGCCCAGGTTTCCTGCGCCAGATCGTCCGCGTCGGCCCCTCGGCCACGCGCGTGGAAGTACGCCGTCAGGCGCCGCCCCCAGTCTTCCAGCGGGGGCTGTCCCTCCGGCGGATGCACGCTGTCGCCCATGTGGCCCCCCGTCTCCCGCGTCAGTCCTGCTCTCTCTGTCGCCGCGCTCGCGCGTCTGTGACTCCCGCCGCCGACTCTTTTATTGAGCTTGCCGCTCCGCTCGCTGGATCGCAAGCTCCACCAGACGCTCCATCAGCTCCGGAAACGGGATGCCGGCTGCTTGGGCCGCCCGGGGGAGCAGCGATTGCGGTGTGAGGCCAGGAATCGTGTTGGTCTCCAAGACGACCGGGCCGCGATCCGTCCAAAACAGGTCGGTCCGCGAAAACCCTTCGCACAGCAGTGCCCGGTGGGCCACCTTGGCCGCCGATTGGCACGCGGCGGCCACGTCGCGGGGGATCCGCGCGGGCACAATCTCCACCGCATCCGCGCCCCGATACTTTTCGTCAAAATCGAAAAACCCGTCGTGCCGCGACTTGATCTCGACGACCGGCAGCGTGGTGAGAGATCCGTCCGGCTCCTCCAACACCGCGCAGGTGAGCTCCGTCCCCTGAAGGCGCTGCTCAATCAGCACCAAGGTGTCGTGCCCGAACGCCACCTCGAGCGCTGGACCCACCTCGGCCGCCCGAGCGACCGGCGTCGCGCCGATGCTGCTGCCACCCTGGTTGGGCTTGACGACGAGGGGCAACCCGACCGCTTGCAAGACGTGCGCCACCACCCGGGCCCTGTCGGCCTGCCACGCACGCCGGTCGACCGCGACGCTCTGCGGCACCTGGAGCCCGTGAAACTGAAACAGCTCGTGCGCTTTGCTTTTGTGCATGGCCAGCCCGGACGCCAGGGGTCCACTTCCCGTGTACGGCACGCCCAGCGTCTGGAGCAGGCCCTGGATGCCCCCGTCCTCGCCGAACCTTCCGTGAAACGCCAGAAACACCGCATCCACGCCCACCAACAGCGCCACGCCTGCGGCCAGCTGGCCGCGATCCACCGCAGCCCGCCCTGGATCCCGCACGCTGGGCGCCAGCGCGGGCAGCGTCTCCACCGGAAGCCGCGACCATGCGCCGTCGCGGCCCACCACCAAGGCCGCGACGTCATGCCCGCGCCCATGCAAAGCCAGGGCCACCTGCCGTCCCGATGCCAGCGACACCTCGTGTTCCCCCGACGGGCCTCCCATCATCACCACGATGCATCGCTTCACCTGGGTGCCTCCCTGCGGACAAGGTCCGGTTTTTTATTGGTGCGGCTCTGATGCGCCCGAAACTACCAACAGCATCGCCACGCCCACGATGAAAATCAAGGCGCCGGCCAAAACGTGATGGCGATGCTCCAACAGCGTCCCGTCCAGCAGCGCGCCCAGCGCTGCCAGGGCGCCGGCGATTCTAGCTGCGGTGCGCACCTCGGTCCCCCCTTTCCCAGATCCACCACGACCCGGAGCCCATGGCCTCATGCACAAGGACGACGGCTCAATCGACGGCAGAGCGGGCGGAGCAGGCAGGCGTGGGAACTTCCACGCGCTGATGGACGGGCGAGGGAAACTATGCCAGTGATGCTGCCTCTATCATAAGGGCAGGGCGCACGGATGGACCGTGCGCCCAAAGTTTTTTCTCGCGAGGAGGAGCTCGGGGGATTCGGGAGGCGCTAAGCCGTGGTGGCCAGCGCCTTGCCCACCGTCAGCGGGTTCAGCTTAACGCCCGGGCCCATCGTCGACGACAGCGTCACGCTTTTGATGTATTGGCCCTTGGACGACTGGGGCTTGGCCTTGACCAGGGCATCCAGGAGGGCCGCCAAGTTTTCCACGAGCGCGTCGTCCGAGAAGGAGACGCGGCCAATCGTGGCATGGACGATGCCGGCCTTCTCGGTCCGATACTCGACCTTGCCGGCCTTGATTTCCCGCACCGCGCCCGCCACGTCGAAGGTCACCGTCCCGGTTCGGGGATTGGGCATCAGGCCGCGCGGGCCCAACAGCTTCCCCAGGCGCCCGACGAGCGCCATCATGTCCGGGGTGGCCACCGCCGTGTCAAACTGGAGCCAGCCGCCCTGCACCTTTTCCACCAGATCCTCGGCTCCCACGATGTCCGCGCCCGCATCCTGGGCTTCCTTTGCCTTGTCGCCCTTGGCAAACACCGCCACCCGGGGATTCTTGCCGGTGCCATGCGGAAGCACCACGGCGCCGCGGACCACCTGGTCCGAGTGCCGCACGTCCACGCCTAAGCGCACGGCCACGTCGATGGACTCGTCAAACTTGGCACGCGAAAGTTTTTTCACCAGCTGGACGCCCGCGCGGTCGTCGAACAGCTCGGCGGGATCGTAAAGATGACCCTGTTCCTTCTGGGCCTTGGTCAGTTTCGCCATGAGATTCCCTCCTGTGGTTGAGCGGCCGAGGCCTCCCACCTGATATCACTCACCCGTGTACGTCAGTCGACGATGTCAACGCCCATGCTGCGCGCGGTGCCCTCGATCATGCGCATCGCGGCGCCGATGTCCCGGGCGTTTAGGTCCGGCATCTTGGCCTCCGCAATCTCGCGCACCTTCTGGCGTGTCAGCTGGCCCACCTTCTTGCTCTGGGGGGTAGCCGAGCCACTTTCCACACCCAGCGCCTTTTTGATGAGCACGGCGGCCGGGGGCGTCTTCAGCACAAACGTGAACGACCGATCCTCAAAGACCGTAATCTCGACCGGCACCACGGTGCCCACCTGGCTCTGGGTGCGCTCGTTGTAGTCCTTGACGAACGCCATGATGTTGACGCCGTGCTGGCCTAGGGCCGGGCCCACGGGCGGCGCTGGCGTGGCTTTGCCCGCCGGGATTTGCAACTTGATGACACCCGTAACTTTCTTCGGCATGTTCGCTCCCCTGTCCTACGCTAGTCCATCTCGCGAATCTGGGTGAAGTCCAATTCCATCGGCGTGTCGCGCCCAAACATGGACACGATCACCTTGACCTTGGCGCGATCGTGGTACACGTCGTCCACTACGCCCGTAAACCCGGCAAACGGGCCGTCGGTCACTTCGACAGACTGGCCCACATCCAGGTGAATGCGGGGGCCGCGCCCCTCGCGCTTGATCTCCCCCGTGATGAGCTTCATCTCTTCTTCCAACAGGGGGATGGGCCGGGGCTCGGAGCCCACAAAGCCTGTAACGCCGGGGGTGTTGCGGACCACGTACCACGAGTCGTCCGTCATGGTCATCTCCACCAGCACGTAGCCGGGAAACACTTTCTTCTTGACGACGCGCTGCTTGCCGTCCTTGACCTCCAGTGCGTCCTCCATCGGCACGATGACCTGGAAGATCTGATCACCCATGTTCATGGACTCCACCCGCCGCTCCAGGTTGGCCTTGACCTTGTTCTCGTACCCGGAGTACGTGTGGATCACGTACCAATCATGCTTACTCACCCGCCAGAGCCGCCTTCCCAACAAAAATGGGCGGGACCGCGGTCCGCCCGGTGCGCCGCACAATCAGCGCATGATACCGGCCCACAAACTTGTGAACACCGCGTCCAAGAGCGATGAGAGGCCAGCCGTGACCAGCACCATCACCACGGTGAATCCGGTGTAGCCCAGCGTCTGCCGCAGGGTGGGCCACACCACTTTCTTCAGCTCGCCCACGACCTCGCGCGGCAGCCGCACAATGCCGGGCTCCGCTGGGGCGGACCGGGAGCGTCGCTTCTCGTCCATCCGTCACGCCTTCCCTCATGCGAGCCTCACACCATCGCGGGCGGTCAGCGGGTCTCCCGATGAACGGTGTGAGCCCGGCACCACCGACAGTACTTCCGCCGCTCCAAGCGGTTCGGGTCGTTTTTCTTGTTCTTGCTGGTCGTATAGTTGCGGCGCTTGCACTCCCCGCACGCCAACGTGATGATCGTTCTCACCGAGCTCCCCCCCACTTGTGCGGCACGATGCAGGCATGCGCCATCGTGGCGCAGGCGTTACGGGCGATGATACCACGCGCGCCGAGGCGGTGTCAATTTGCGGGAGGCTGCCCCACACTCCGCCCTCCCCGTCGCCAGCAGCATCAGAACACAAACTCCTCGCAAAGGGCTAGTATCGGTCAGGGCCCGATCAGGGCCCGGTCAGGGCCCGCCGGAATTCATCGCAGTTCGGTGGGGCGGGCCTCGGCCATGAGGTGGGCACGCCCGTGGGGAGCTCCACCAAGCGGCTTGCCCATCGAGTCCAGGGGAGGGCGAGTGGCGTGCGGCGGTGGCTGGCGCGGCAGCAGGGGCCCGGGTGGTCGCCGGGCGTGTGGGCCCTGCTGGTCGATTCATTTGCCTCGAACTTTGGCTTCTTTCTTTTGATGCCCGTGCTGGCGGTTTACCTGACGCGCGACTTGGGGTGGCCTGCCTGGGTCGCCGGCCTGATTTTGGCGCTGCGCCAGTTTTGCCAGCAGGGGTTGTCGCCATGGGGCGGCGCCTGGGCCGACCGGCTGGGTTATCGGCGGGCGGTGGTCATGGGCATGGAGGTGCGGGCGGCCGGCTTCCTGCTGTTTGCCGTCGCGCGCGATCCGGTGCTGGTGGTGCTGGCCACCGTGCTCTCGGGCCTCGGCGGGGCGCTGTTTGGGCCGGCCGACGCCGCGGCGCTGGCGGTGGCCGTCCCCAAGGAGCAGCAGGCCCGCGTATTTGCCCAGCGCATCGTGTTTGGCAATGGCGGCATGGTGCTGGGGCCGGTCTTGGGGGCGTATCTTCTGGGCGCCAGCTTCTTCTGGGTGGCCGGGCTGGCGGGCCTCATGTTCGCGCTGGCCGGCGTGTTCACGCTGTTTTTCTATCCCAAGGCGGCCGCTCAGCCGGTCCGGCGAACGGCGGGTCCCATGGCTTGGCGCGAAGTGTGGGCCAACCGCCCGTTTGTGTCGCTCATTGGTGTGGTCAGCGGGTACTACCTGCTGAGCTCGCAGATCAACATCCTGCTGCCGCTGGTCATCGTCGGGGACCACGCTCCCACCGCCCTCATCGGGTGGATTATGGCGGCTTACTCGGGGACCGCCATTCTGCTGCAAACCAGCGTGACGCGCTGGAGCGCGCGGTGGGCCCTCAAGCGGCAGCTGACCAGCGGCATGGTTATCGCGGCGGCGGGAACGCTCTTGGCCGCGCTCTCGGGCGGCAGCACGCTCTGGCTGTGGCCCTGGGCACTGTCGCTGTCTTTGGCGTCCATGCTGATTAACCCGGCCATGTTTGCAGCCACCTCCCGCTTGGCCTCGTCGGAGGCGTTTGGGCTGTACTATGGCTTCAGCCGCCTGTCGCTCGGCGTCGGGGGATCGATTGGCAATGCGCTGGGCGGGGCGCTGTACTCGCTGGGGACCTCGCTTGGGCTGGCGCCGCTCTCGTGGCTCCTGCTCGGCGGGGTCGGCCTCGTGAGCGCCAGCACCATGGCCCGCGTGCCCCTCGACGTCGACGCGGCCCCGGCGGCTGTGGGGCCCACGGCCTGAGCCACGCGGGCCGCATACGGTAAAGTCCAGCAGAAACGCAGAAAAGAGGGTAACACGCATGGGGCATGTTTCGCCGGCGCCCGTAGCCAATCCATCCGCCATCGTCCAGGGTGATCAATGGAGGTTCACGGTGCTCACGGACGGGCTGATTCGTCTGGAGTGGGCGGAGGACGGCGTGTTCGAGGACCGGGCGTCGTCGTTCGCGGTGAACCGCAACTTGCCGGTGCCTCCCTTTGACGTAGCGCGGTCTCGGGGCCGTCTGTCCATCGCCACGGCCCGCTTTCGGCTGGAGTACGACCTGGCGCCCTTCAGCCCGCATGGCCTGACGGTGGGCTTGACCGGCGGGCGGCTCCGGTCCCCGGTGGCATGGCGATTTGGCACACCGGCCCCGACACTGGGCGGAACGGCCCGCACGCTGGACGAGGTGGACGGCCGCATCGACCTAGGAGCCGGGGTGGTGTCGCGGCGGGGTGTCGCCGTGGTCGACGACTCGACATCGTTTCTGTTTGACGGCGGGGCGGTGGTGCCCCGGCGGGCCGGCGTGCACGACCTCTATCTGTTCGCGTATGGATTCGACTACGCCGAGGCGATCCAGGCGCTCTACGCCGTGTCCGGCCCTCCGCCGGTCCTGCCCCGCTGGGCGCTCGGCAACTGGTGGAGCCGCTACCACGCGTACAGCGCCGACGAGTATCTGGAGGTGTTCCGGCGGTTCGAGGCCGAGGACCTCCCGTTCTCGGTGGCCGTGCTGGACATGGATTGGCACTTGGTGGGTTCGGTCGATCCTGCCCAGGGCAGTGGGTGGACGGGCTTCACGTGGGAGCGCGCCCTGTTTCCCGACCCGACGGCTTTTCTGGCCGCCCTGCATGCGCGGGGCCTGAAGGTGACACTGAACCTTCATCCCGCGGACGGCGTGCGCGCGTTTGAGGATCGCTATGCCGCCATGGCGCGGGCGCTGGCGCACGACACCTCGCGGGGCGACCCGATCCCCTTTGATCCCACAGACACTAGCTTCCTGACCGCCTACTTCCACGTGCTGCTGCACCCCTTGGAAGAAGAAGGCGTGGACTTTTGGTGGATCGACTGGCAGCAGGGGCCATACTCACGGCTTCCCGGCGTGGACCCGCTGTGGCTGCTGAACCACTATCACTTCATGGATGCTGGGCGCGATGGCCGCCGGCCCCTCATTCTCTCGCGCTACGCTGGACCGGGGAGCCACCGCTACCCCATCGGCTTTTCGGGGGACACGGTCATCTCCTGGGCGTCGCTCGCCTTTCAGCCAGAGTTCACCGCCACTGCCGCAAACGTGGGCTTCGGCTGGTGGAGCCACGACATCGGCGGCCACTTCTCCGGCGAGCGGGACGACGAGCTGACCCTGCGCTGGATCCAGCTGGGCGTCTTCTCCCCCATCCTGCGACTGCACTCGTCAGCCAACCCCTTTGTCACCCGGGAGCCGTGGACGCTCGCGCCGGAGGCGCGGGCTCACGCAGGCGCGGCCCTGAAGTTCCGCCACCGATTGGTCCCGTACCTCCACACGATGAACCATCGCGCGGCCAGCGAGGGGAAGCCGCTGGTGCGCCCCATGTACCACCTCTATCCCGGTGACGATGCGGCGTACGGGGTCCCGAACCAATTTGCCTTTGGCACGCAGATGATCGTGGCTCCCATCACGGGGCCCCACGACCCGGTGACGCTAATGGGCTCGGTCAGGGTCTGGCTGCCAGAGGGCACCTGGACGGATCTGTTCACGGGGGCGAGCTACGCGGGCGGAGGCGAGCTCACGCTGCACCGCGACAACAGCTCCATTCCCGTCCTGCTGCGCGCTGGGGCTATTGTCCCCCTGACGGGGGCGACCGACCTTGACGCCAGCCAAAATCCCGACCACCTCGAGTTGGTGGTCGCACCCGGCGCCGACGGCGCCTTCACGCTGATGGAGGACGATGGCACCGGCGGCCTGTCCGCGCCGATCCCCGTTGCCAGCACGCCCATCCGGTGGGAGCAGGCCACCGGCACGCTAACCATCGGGGCCGTCGCCGGCGCAGCGGGCATTGTGCCCAGGACGCGGACGTGGACCGTGACACTGCTGGCGTGTCCCGGCATCTCTGCCGTGAGCGTGGATGGCCGCCAAGAGGCGGCGTCCGGC
>JAKADP010000143.1 GCA_021820465.1 Bacillota bacterium | reverse complement strand
CGGGGTTGGCGCACGCGGGTGCGTCCAACCGATGGTTTCAGGGCAGCTCTCCAGGCCCTGTTCGCCTGTTCTTCACCCCGCTGTGACCTGCTGTGACCCCGGTGGGTCTTCGACCGCAACGGAAGACGCCGGCGAGTCGTTTCTTGCTGGGAAGCCGCGACATCTTCACCATGCTTTGGGCGGCATCGTGTGGGGGCAATGGGGAGAGAAGACGTGAGGGCACGCGTCCTAGCGGCGCAACGACTGTGGTGGCGCTGGCCGCTCGTGTCCGTGGCCGTCGCGCTCGTTTTGGTGGGGTGTCGTGTGGTGCGCTCAGCGCCACCGCGTCGGCCCGTAACCCCTTTGGCTGTTCAGCCGCAGCGGCGCGAGCCCAAATCCCCTGTGACGTCGCCCGCCACGGATGTCACGGCGTTTGCCATGTCGTCACCCACCACCGGCGCCGAGGTGGCGGGAAGCACGCTGTACCAAACAAATGACGGAGGGAAAGCGTGGCGCGCCGTTCGCACCGTCAGCCCATCGGCGTCCATCGAGGCACTGCCCAGCGGCACGCTCATCCTGTTCAGCGTCAGCGCCGCCGGTCCGGGCCAGCTGGCGCTGCGCTTGGGCAGTTGGAGCCCACACCACGCCTGGACCTTTCAGGCGGCCCACGTGGCGTCTTTTCTGGCAGAGGGTGCGGGCGCCGCCGTGGCGCCGGACATCACGTGCTCGTTCACTAGCGCCACATCCGGCTGGTGCCTCCTCGATATAGGTGGGGGCATGCAGCTCAATGATGCGCAGGTGTGGGAAACGACGACGGCCGGCGCCACGTGGACGCCGCTCACCGCGGCGCCGACCCCCGCCGGCACGGTCCAATACGGCTACAAAGGCGGCATCGCCTGGGTGTCGCGCATGGCCGGGTGGATGACCGCCAGCACGCTGACGGGGGGGCCAACCAACAATGTCAACCCCGTGCTGTATGGCACGCGCGACGGGGGCATCCACTGGATGCCCGTGGGCATCCCCTATCTCCGTGAGCCTGGCCGCCCTGGCACCATTGCCCTGGGACCCCCACGTCGCCTGCCGCTGAGCCCAGCATGGGCGGTTCTCGAGACGGCCACAAACGCCTCGGCCACGGCCACGGTGCTGCGGGTGCTGGTGCTGAGCAGCCCCAGCGCTCAAGCGTGGCTCCCTGCGGGCGCAGCGATCGCGGTGTCGGGGGTGCCCGGCGACCCAGAGTTGCTTCCCGCGAGCGCCATGAACTGGTGGCTGTGGACGGGGCGCGCGCTGTATCAGACGAGGGATGCGGGGCGCACATGGAATAGGGTGCCACTGCCGCCCGCTCTGCGCGGTGGGTGGCCGGTCGCCGTGTCTGGAGCGCATGAGGCGTGGGTTTGGGCTGCCTCGCCGTCCGGGCCGAGCCGCTTGTGGCGCTGGTCCGGTGTGCGATGGGCACCGATATTTGGCCCAAACACGCGAAGCTGATCGGATCGCAGCGCCCGCGCCAGCGATTCGGCTGGGCGCGCTTTAGGGCTTGTCTCGCTCATCCACCGCCATCCGGCGGATGCCCCGGGAGCGGAGGGTGTCGAGGAGCGCGTCGCGGTCCTCGTCGGGGTCGTAGGTGGGATGCCAGGACCAAGGCGGGGACACATGGCCCAGCGAGCTGAGACTGACCTCCCACGCGCCGTCCTCGCCGCCCTGCCAGCGCACGTCGGCCAACACGGCGTCGGGCGTGCACCCGGCACGGTCGCAGTGCTGTTCGATAGCCCACGAGGCACCCGCCATGTTTCGAAGGGTTTCGCCTGCGTCCATGGCCTCGTCCCATCGGTCCGGGTATCCCACCAAGACGCGCTCGACGCCAAGCGCCTCCTGCACAAATCCCTCGGCCGACTCCAGCCAGGCCCCAAAGCGATCTTGACCTTCGGGCGCCTCGGCATCCACGGTGTCCCACAGCGGGGGCTCGCCCCCCGTACTCAGCACGGCGCCCACCAAAAAGCGCAGGTGACAGGCGGTGTCGGCCGAAGGTGCCTCGGCGGGCGCCGCTGCGGGCGGAGGTAGGGTGGGTTCCTGGCGGCGCAGGCCCTCCACCACCAGCCGCAGCCACTGGCGCTCCGCCACCCAGGATCGGGGCAGGTCGGCCGCCGGATACAGGGCGTTGTGGCAAACGACCAGAGAAGACTGGTCATCGACCAGTCCGTGGACCGCAAGGGACCGGACCAGCCCCTCCCACGCCGCCCCGGCGGGTATGATGCCGGGCACCCCCATTGGCGGCGCCACCACGACGATGGGGATCAAAAAGAGCCAGGCCACGCCGGCGAGGTCCCCGTCGGGCCGTGACGCGATCATGTCCAGGGTGCCCGCAGCCTCCGCCGCCGCCAGCAGGACGATGTCCGCCGCCTCGTGGGCATGGCGGGCATCCAACGCGTCGACCGCGCGATGAATGGGGCGGTCAGAGCCGGCATCCAGCACGCGGGTCAGCAGGTGGGTCAGGCGAACCGCGGCCTCAGGCCGCTCGCCCGACGAGCGCGCGGCCATGGCCGCGGATTGGGCCAACGTGACAATCCGCTCGGTCCAGCGCTCGTGTCGGGTGCGCGCTCGCACCATGGATCTGCCTCCCTTTCCCCACCCCGCGTTCGGTAGAATCGTAGCAGAATCACGGCAGCATTCGGGAGGGCGGGTGTCGGCTGAGCCAACGCTTGCGTGGCCAGATGGTATGGGCAGAACGCGAAAGGGTGAGCACGATGGCGGAGGATTTTGTGGCCGTGACGACGCCGTACGTTCCCGGGCAGCAGGTGGATAGGGTGCTGGGGCTGACGTGAGGCACCGTGGTGCCCAGCCGAGGAATCGGGTACTAGGTGACGGCCGGCCTGCGGGGCTTGGCCGGGGGCGAAATTCCCGAGTTCACGAACATGCTGAACGACACGCGGCAGCGAGCCCTGGACCGCTTGGTCGAGCATGCGCGCTCGCTCGGCGCCAACGCGGCCATCGGGGTGTCGTGTGACTCGTCGGAGCTGGGAGCCAACCTGTCAGAAGTGCTGGCGTACGGCACCGCCGTGGTCGTCAGTCCCGCAGCCGGTCCCCGCGAGGGAGTGCGCCTCACCTAGCTTTGTCCAAGGTTCTAATAGCCGTCGACGGGGTCTCGGAGCGGCGGATCCACCACGCCTTCCACGCCGTTCACAAAGCGCGCCGCCACAAACAGCAAGTCCGATAGTCGATTCACCCAGGCCAGCACCGCTTCCGGAACGGGCTCCTGGCGGTGGAGGGCGGCGATCAATGTCTCGCCCCGCCGGCAGACGGTGGTGGCGACAAACAGGTGTCCGGCCGCGAGTGAGCCACCGGGAATCGTGAACGGCCGCCAGGGCGGGGTATCCGCTGCCAACTCGTCGATGAGCGCCTCCAGTCGGAGCACATGCTCTGCGCGAGTCAAGGGCGGCTCGTGCTCGGGCAACCCGCGGCTTTGGGACAAGTCGCGGCCCACAAAAAACAGCCGGTGCTGGATTTCCTCCAAGCCGGCGCACAGCGATGCCCACGTCGCCCGGTCAGGCGTGGGCTGCACCGCCGCCATCGCCGCACGGGCCAATCCCAGGTGCGCGTTCAGCTCATAGAGGCTGCCGTACGCCATGACGCGGGGGCTGTCCTTGCCCCGGCGGTCGTGCCGCGTGGCGGTGGTGGTGCCTCGGTCGCCACGCCGTGTATAGATTCGATGCATGTGGGTGCGTGTGGGCATCACATCGTCCCTTTCTCTTCCCTTTCTTGGTATCGGGGGTGTTTGGCGCCACTCGCGCCGAGGCGCGAGTGGCCCGCCGCCGCTCCTCGGCCGGCGGCTCCGCAGGTCACGGCGATCGGTCGGGGCGAAACGGGCTGAGGTTGATGGCGGGCGTGCCGCCCCGGAGCTGCTCCACGACCA
>JAKADP010000050.1 GCA_021820465.1 Bacillota bacterium | reverse complement strand
TGACTTTACCACTGGTCGCGCGCGCGAGTGGCTCCGCGATTTGGGCATAGACCCCCAGTAGGCGTGCCCCTCATGCCGCAGCGGCGACGCTGCGGGCATCCCGGCGCCGCACCACCACCACCAGGATCCCGGCCAGGACCATCCAGAGGGCCAGGGCCGAAAAGGCCCAGGAAAAGTGGCCGGTGTGATCCAGGACCCACCCGAAGGCCGGAGGATACAGCGCCGAGCCCAAGAAGACCGCTGAGCCGGTCCAGCTCATGGCTTGGCCCGCCCCCCACGCCGGCACGCGCTCGCCCGACCACGTCAGCACCAGCGCGTTCCACCCCACGGCACCGATGCCCAGCGGCACCAGGATCGCCAGCAGCACGCCGGCGGGGGTGGACGGGGGCGCCCACCCAAACGCCAAGGCAGCCGCCGCTCCCAGCGCCGCAGCCCCCATGATGGCGCCCGACCGCTGCCCGCCGCGGCGGTCCGACCACCACCCCAGCCCGATGCGGCCCGCACCGCCGCCCACCTGCACCAGCGCCAGCCCCAGGCCCGCCGCGGCCACGGTCCAGCCGTGGCGGGTGGACAAATCGGCCATCGTAAACGTCAGCACGGAATATTGGGCCGCCACCAGCATCATGCCCACGGCCATGGGCCCAAGCGCGGGCTTGAGCCAGGCAATGCCCGGAAGCCGGGCCGCCGGCGCCCGAGCCCGCACGCGCCGCCGGATGACCAGGCCAAACGTCCACGCGCTGGCCAGGACCAGCAGCGCAATCGCGACAAACACGCCGCCGGTGCCCCACCCCGGCACCAGCAGCGGGATGAGCACCGCGCCCACCGCAGCGCCGAGGGGGACCCCCGTCTGCCGGATGCCCATCACCATGCCGCGGGCCCGGCCCGCAAACGCGTCAAACACCGCCCGGGTGCCGGCGCTGGGAATGCACCCGAGCCCGATGCCCATAACAAATAGGAGCGCCAGCAAGAGGCCATACCCGTGGATCCGCGACACCCCAAACCCGGCCAGCAGCGACCATCCGCCCCCCACGCCAAGGAGCCACCGCGGCCCGATGCGGTCCACCAGCACCCCCGCCACCGTAAGGCCCACCATCATGCCCAGCGAGACGGCAGAGACCAACGTGCCCATCTGGCTGAACGTCAGGTGCAGCGCCGCCCGGAAAAACACGGCCAAGACGGCGACGCCCTGCTGGCTGAGCGATGCGCCGGCCTGCGACAGGGTCGCCAAGCCCAGAAACACCCCGGGCGCGGCACGCGCGGGAAAGCCCCGGGGATCCCAGGGAGACAATTGCGCCAGAGCCCCGCCACCTCCTCGGCCGTCCGGACACGGCGGTGCTGACCCAGGGACCCAGTGCATACGGTGCACCAAACGCCCCAGCAAGCGGAGGTCAAGCACATGCCTCGTCTGTCCACACGCCGCGTGGTGGCCGCCGGCCTGGTGGCCACCCTGATTCTCACGCTGGTTCTGACGGCGGGGCCCGCCATCGGGGCGCCGCCGCTCAACCTCCCGCTGTGGGACGGCACCCTCTTCACCTTGAATTTAACCCTTGCCGTCGGATTCGGCTACCTGGTGCACTTCGCGGTGGGCGTGGTGCTGGCCTCGCTCTACGCCCAGGTCGCCGAGCCCCGGCTCGTGGGGGAGCCGTGGCTCCGGGGCGCCATCTTTGGGGTGCTGGTGTGGGCGGCCCTCATGATCGTGGGCTTGCCCCTGTTTGACGCCCTGGATCCACTGGTGGCCAACGGGCTCATGGCCGCCCCGGGGTTGTTCGCGCTGGGCCTGGGCGTGACCGCCCCGCTTATGCTGTTGGTGGCCCACCTGCTGTACGGAGCCGTCTTAGGTCAGCTCACGGGTGGCCGGGCGCTTCAGCGCGTGCGCTGGCGGGCCTTCTGACCTGGCGCGGCGCCGCCGCCATCCCCGAGCCTCCCCGCGCCATCGTGCACGGGCCGGGCCCTTCCGGTCAGACTTGGGACCGATGCGCGCCCCATCGCCGTCGGGTACCATAAGGGCCAAGGGAGGGGTGTCGTGCCTTCACCGCACCCGGTGGCGGCGTCGCCCAACGCCGACGCCTCCGCCGTCGCCATTTTGAACCAGGTCGCCTCGGCCCTAAACGAAGAGCCCGACGTGGCCGCCGCCATGAACCGCGTCCTGCCGCGCCTCACGGCGGCACTGGGCCTGCATACGGCGTGGATGTTTCTCTTTCAGTCAGACGGCCGCACCGTCGCCCAAATTGCCTCCACCGGGCTTC
Organism: Bacillota bacterium; assembly: GCA_021820465.1. Lineage (GTDB taxonomy): Bacteria > Bacillota > Sulfobacillia > Sulfobacillales > JAIMBI01 > JAJZWV01. The sequence continues at coordinate 17,445 of JAKADP010000050.1, read as the reverse complement.
CGCCCGCGCTGGCCGAGAGCCGCCGCCGCCCGCTCCGGCAGGGCACCTGCTTCTGCCAAGATGCCTTTCGGGCCGGTCACCTCACCCGGGCCGTCAACATCGTCGAATGCAGTCGGCTCCGCAACGCCACGGGCGACACCGGGCGCCTGGTGCTGCACGCGTCGGTCCCCCTGACGTCCAAGGCCAAGCCGCTGGGCATTTTGAACGTCGCCAGCCCGGGCCGCGACCTGTTTGGCCGAGATGTGCTGGCCGTGCTGTCGGCCGTGGGGCAGCAGGTGGCGGTCGCGGTGGAGCGCACGCGCCTCTACCGCGACGTCGACCGCCGCGCGGTGGCCCTGACGGGCCTGCAGGAGGCCGTGGCCGACCTGCAGACCGCCCATTCGGACGAGGAGGTGGCCGCCCGGGTGATCGCGGCGGCCCACGCACGGTTTGGCGCCCGCCGCGCGGCGCTGTGGCTGGACGGCTCCCGCCATGGCCGGCCGGGGTGGCACCGTGTGCCCGCCGGCGGGCGCACGCCGGTCCAGGCCCCGCCCCCCGCCGCGGGCCCGGTGGGCCCGGACTCGCCTTGGCATCCTGGGACCGCCCACCCGGCCGAGGTGCTGCCGCTGAGCGCCGGCACCCACGTGATTGGCGTGCTGTCGCTGGTCTTAGACCCCCGCGACCGCGATCGGCAGGCGGCCCTGCGGCCCATCCTGCACGCCTACGCGACACACATTGCGCTGGCGCTGGCCAACGCCGACCTGCTGGCCGAGACCGAGCGGCTGGGCGCTTTGGAGGAGCGCCAGCGCCTGGCGCGCGAGCTGCATGACGCCGTGAGCCAGGAGCTGTTCTCGTCCACCCTCACGCTGGCCGCCGCCGAGCGCCTCGTGGCCGCCGGCCAGGCGGAGGGCCGGGGCCTGCTGACCCAGGGGCGCACTCAGGTTCAGCACGCCCTAGCCGAGCTGCGCGCCCTGGTTTACGAGCTGGCGCCCCCTGACGATGACCGGCTGGCGCCGGCACTGCACCGCCTGGCCGAGGCAACCGGCGCGCACCTCACGTGTGATGCACAAGACCCTGACCGTGTCGACGTCCGCCGGGCGCTGTACCGCATCGCCCAAGAAGCCGTGCACAACGCCCTGCGCCATGCGCCCCGCGCTCCCATCACGATGCGGTGCACGGATCACGGGGGTGGGCTGTCGCTCGCCATCACAGACACCGGCCCGGGATTCACCCCCGGGGCGCAGTCCAAGGGGCTCGGGCTGCGCCACATGCGTGAGCGAGCCGACGCGATTGGCGCCCGGCTGACCATCGCCAGCCGGCCGGGGGCCGGCACCACCGTGCAGGTGGACTGGAGGCCGCCCGGCGCGGCTGAAGAGGAGGCGTCGCGGTGATTCGGGTCATGCTGGTGGACGACCACCCGGTGGTGCTCCAAGGCCTCAAGTCCTATTTGGCCCTGGACGACCACGTGGACGTTGTGGCGGCGGTGGGGACCGCCCAAGAGGCGCTGGCGGTGCTGGACCAGCGCCGAGCCGCCCCGGACGCCCTGCCGCACGTCATCCTGATGGACATGCACTTGCCCGACCTGGACGGCCCTGCGGCCGTGCGCGCGGTCAAGGCCCAGCATCCGGCCGTGGCCGTGGTGGCGCTCTCCAGCTTCGCGGAGGAGGGCCTGGTGGTGGCCGCCATCCGGGCCGGCGCGGCGGGGTACCTGTTCAAGGCCATCCCGCCCGAGCAGCTGCTGGAGGCCGTGAAGGCGGCCGCCACCGGGGCGTCTGTGCTCCAGCCCGACGTCCAGCGCGTGCTGCTGGCCCATGCCGCGCAGCATGGCCCCATCGACCCCCTGTCGCCGCGCGAGCTGGAAGTGCTGGAGTGCATGGGGCGCGGCCTCTCGAACAAGGAGATTGGCGCCGTCTTGGGCATCACGGAGAAAACCGTCAAGACGCACGTGAGCCACATTTTGGCCAAGTTAAATGTGCAGGATCGGACGCAGGCGGTGCTGGCCGGGATCCGCGATCACTACATCCATGCCCCCTGACCGTCAGGACCCGGCCACCGTCAGGTTGGCGAGCGTGGCCCCCACTGCGCCGGGCTGCCCTTCCACCACCACGGTCGTGCCCGACACCGTCACGGTGGCATACAGCCCTCCCCCGGGCAGATTGCGCTCCGCGACGGTGCGCCCGCCAGCCACCACGTCGGTCATGCTGCTTTTCGGATACGGGCCCGGCGGCCCTGCCTGCCACTCCGTGGCCAGCACCGGAGATCCACTGCTCCCCTGATACTGCATGACCAACTCGGGGCCGTAGGTGGCCGTCGGGACCACCCGAACGCTTTCTAGCACCAAGCCTGCATGCACCGTGGGCACCACCACCGAATACGTGAGCGTGCTGGTGTCCGTCGTCAGCGCCGTGAGCACCGAGGGGGTGGTGTTGACGGCTGTGGCTCCGGTGGGGGGCAGGAAGCGAAAGGTGTTCGCCGCGATGGGTGCCGTCGTGCTGTACGCCGTCACCGTCAGCGTGACCGTGGTGCCGCCCTGGTGCAGTGTGAGCCGGGTGGGCTCGAGCGCCTGGGACAGCATCAGGGTGCCGGTCACGGCCTGACCCGCCAACTGCCCCCGAAATCCCAGCACCTTCGTGCGCCCGTGGTTGGTGGGGGACGCAAATCGCACGCTCTGCAGAAACGTCAGCCAGTCGTAGGTCACCCAGCGCAAATCATAGCCGGTGGTGGGCATGGAGGACTGGACCGCGTACTGGCTGCCGCCCGGCTGGTATGTCCACACGTTGGTGCCATCATCCACGGTGGTAATGGTGCGGCCCCCCGAATCCGTCACGGCCTCCGCGACGCGGCGACCGGAGGCTTTCACCACCGCCGTCGCGTAGGCGGTGGTGCCCTTGCTGTCCCGGACCGCCGTCACGCGCACCGTCAGCGTGTGCACGGCGGCCGCCCGGGCCTCGAGCGACGCGTGCAGCCGCGAGAGCACCGTAGACGGCCCTGGCCCCGCCGCCAGGCCGCCGCAGCCTGCCAGGAGCAGGCTCGCCAGCGGCATCACTGCCACCGCCCGCCATCTCACAGCGCCACCTCCCCGCCTCTGCCCTGTGCTGCTGCTGGCTGCATGCTACGCCGTTGGGCCAAGCGGTTCAACCTCGGCCGCGAATATCTCGCCTCGCACTAGACACCCCACGTCTAAGCCGCTACGATTGGTGTGACCACATGCAAATGCCTGTCGTGACGCGATCCGGGTGCACGGCGGTGGACCGAGAAGGCCACGAGGACCACGATGATCCCACGAGATGATGACACGAAGTAACAGAAGATGAACCAGGGATGACGCATGACTCGGATGCATGGGATGCAATTGAGAGGCAGGATGAGACGACATGGCCGACGAGCGACCGGATCGGGTAGCGATATTCGTCGACGGGGCCAACATGTTCTATGCGCAGCGCATTTTGGGTTGGCACTTGGATTTTGCCAGGGTGATTGAGCACTTTACCCGGGGCGCCGACTTGTACAATGCGTACTATTACACCGGCGTGCAGGTGCCCCCCGACCTGTCGCAGCGCGACTTCCTCACTGCGCTACGGCACTTGGGGTTCACGGTTCGGGAGAAGGTCATCAAAGAGGCGTACGACCAGAGCAACTCCACCACCATTCGCCGCGCCAACCTGGACATTGAGATTGTCATCGACATGTTCAACACGTCCAGCCGGTACGATGTGGCCGTGCTCATGAGTGGCGACGGCGACTTTGAGCGCGCGGTGGAGCTGTTGCGCTCCAAAGGCAAGGAGATTATTGGCGTGGGCACCCGCGGCATGATTGCGGCTGAGTTGGAAAACGCCTGCGACCGGTACGTCAAACTTGAGGACATTCGCGACGCGGTGGAGAAAATCCGGAACCCGGCCTGACCTTCCCTGCCTAAGCCCCAGCTGAGCACCGGCTCTTGGGAGCGGTGCTCAGCGTGGTGGCGCCTCCGGACCCACGGCGCGGCCGAGCGGCCCAGATGGCCGCCTCGGCCGCCTAGGAGGTGGGATCGCCCGTGGCCAGCGCTCGCAGCCGCTCGCCGCCGTGATAGCGGCCCGCCCAAAACAGAAGGGGGGGCGAGGCGCCGTCCAGCGCCGAGCTTTGCCCCGCCTCCACAGTGGCCACCACGATCGTGTGGTCCCCCGCCTCGTGCGCGGCCGCCACCCGACAGTCCAGCCAGCCCAGCGCGCCTGGCACCACCGCGTGCCCCGCGGGAGTCCACTCGGCCTCCTCAGCCACAAGGTACCGCACACAATGGCGGGCAAACCGGTCGGCGAGCGAGGCTTGGCGCTCCGCCAGCACCGACAGCGTGAAAACCTGGCCGCAGGCCGGCACGAGGGCGGTGTGGGCGGCGCGGCCGCGGGCCACCACCACCAGCACCGACGGAGGATCCAGCGACACCGACGTGACGGCATTGACTGTCATGCCCTGCCAGCCGCCGCCCTCGGGCACCAGCAGCACCGCCACGCCGGTGGCCCACGCGCGCATCACCTGCCGAAACGCCGCCTCGGCCAGCGGCGCAGCCTGGGCGCTCACGCGGCTACGCACGTCAGGGCCGGGGTCCAGCGTGTGGCTTCGTCCACCAGCACACCCAGGCTCGGATGGGCCTTCGGCGTCAGGTGAGCGCCCTGCGGTGAGGTTGCGCCTTTGTTTAAGACGCTCAAGCCCGCGTAGAGGAGCCGAAGCGCCTGGCCCAGCGCCGGCGCGTGATTCAAACTCCCACCTGAGCCCACCAGATCCACCCCTCGACCGGCTTGGCCGTTTTCGGCTCAATCCACCAAGTGCTTCAGCCCGCAGTATACGTGTCGTAGGCCATGGGAGTGCCCACGCATGCTCCAACGCGTCCCGGCGCGACCAGTGGGCGGTTATCTTCCGCGCCTCTTACAGCGCTCACGAGAGAGGGTCCTCGACCAAAGTCGGCGCGCGGTGCAGGCTCCGGGCTGTGTCGGAGCCAGTCATGGGCAACTGCGCACTGAGCCCGCCGGACTGGGCGCAGGGCGTACGGGCAGCATTCCCGGGCCAGACCGGGGAAGCGAAGCCAGGCACGTTGTGATCCGCCAGGGCCGGAGGAAGTCTCTCCCAGGGGGCCTGCCGCGCGTGGGGGTTGGGTGGCGCGTCTCGGCCAGGTCACGCGCACCAGCAGCAGGAACATTGTCGTGGCGGACGGGCTTGACCCGAAGCCCGCCGGGGCGGCAGCTGTGGGATGGCGCTATTCGCCTCCAGAGGCGATAGGGGGCGGCAGCTCGACGGCGCACGGAGCTCCGGGGCTCCGCGCCAAGCGGCGGTCCAAGGTAGCCAGGGGTACCTGAAGCCGTTCCGCCACGGCCACATACCAAGCGTCGTAGCATGTCAGCTGTGGGCCGAGGGAAAATATCCGGTCCGCAAGCGGCGCATACGGCAGCAGCTGCACAGGAAGAGCCACGAGATCGGCGTGCGCCTGCCGAGCAATGTACCAGGAGATGTGATTCGCCAAGGCTAGGCGCCGAAGGATGTTGGCGACCTCGGCCATCATGAGGTGCGGCGCCAGCAACTGCTGGGTGGTCAGGATGTGCCGGGCGAATCCCCATCCGGGCCGGCATCCGTCAGGCCGGCGACCACCAGGGAGGCATCGATGACGATTGTCACCGCTGGTCACCGACGGTCGGCATCACGATGGCGCAGAATGACGTCGGCTGGCACGGGCCGCCCGGTAGCCCGGAGCCTGGCGTCGACGCGCTCCATCACCTCGTGAATGTCCGCCTGGGCGGCGAAGCTCTCGAGGGTCAGGCGCAGATACTCCTGGAGCGACCGGCCGGACCGAGCCGCGCGCTGGGCCAGAATGTCACGCGTCTCTCGGCTGATGTGGCGCACCGTGATTTTCATGAGGATAAAATGAGACGATCGCATGCATATTGCAAGCTTCCCCGCAACGGCGCGGGGCCGGGGTGCCGGAGATGCGCGGGGCCTCCCCTTGGCGTCGTGGACGCCAGGTGCCGCTAATCCCTCGGCTGTTGGGTTGGCTTGACGCTTCAAGGTCCGATCATCCCCGCCCGGCCACCGGGGCGTGCGCTATGATGGCCCAGGAAGCTTGCGCTCATCGAGCCATGGGCGGGTCATTCGTGGGCGCACCCTGGAATTTCTGTGGGGGCCATAAGGAGACGGTTGGACATGACGCTGGCGCTGACGAGGGAACTGGCGGCTCGCCTGGAGGGCGGCATGGCCGCCGCCAATCCGCGGATCATGGCCGCGCTCCAGGAGGTGGCGCCCGATCACCCCGGCGCCGTTCTCACGCGAAGCGGCATGACGGCGGTGTACGGCGGCGACGGGTTTCCGCTGAACGAGGCCGTGGGCGTTGGCATGATGGGACCCGTCGCCCCCGACCTCCTCGATGCCATCGAGGCGTTTTATGCGGGCCACCACCACGCCTCGGCGATCCGCGTCTCGTCGCTGGCCCACCCCACCGCCGTCTCCCTGACGGCCGCACGAGGATATCACCTCGTCGAGTTTAGCCACCGGTGGGTGCTGGACTTGAAGACTTGGCGGCCCGCCAGGGAGGCGCTCGACCCCCGCGTGCGGGCGGCAGAGCCACCCGAAGAACTGGAGTGGGCCGAGACCATGGAAGCCGGCTTCGCCGACACCGACAGCGCCCCCGCGGGCGAAGCCCTTGCGCTGTCGCGGGCGTTCTTTCGGATGGGTGGCGGCGCCGTGCCGGTCATAGCCCGCGAGGCTGGCGTGGCAGCGGCCTGCGGGATGTTGGACGTCGACGGCGAGGTGGCGGCGCTGTTCTCCGGCTCCACGCGGCCTGCGTATCGGCGGCGGGGCTTGCAGTCAGCCTTGTTGGACACCCGCCTGCGGATGGCGCAGGCGCGGGGATGCACCATTGCCACCATCGAGACAGATCCCGGATCAGGGTCCCAGCGCAATGTCGAGCGCCTGGGGTTCCAGCTCGCCTACGCGGCCGCGTCGCTGCGCCGACCGTAGCCCCCGGCCGGCAGACAGGGGCGGCCCTGTGGACTGCGGCGCCAAGCCAAGGGGTCGCGCAAATTGTGAAGGGCGTGACGAACGTGAAAGCACCCATGGACTCCGCCGTGCGATTCATCCAGGATCCCCAGCAGAAGGCCGCCATCACCGAGGAGGTGCTGCGCGCGCTGCCTGAATGGTTTGGCATCGAGGCCGCCATCCTCGAGTATGTTCACGCCGTTCCCACGATGGCTTACTGGGCCGGAGAGGTGTCAGGCCGCCCCGTGGGATTTCTTGCCCTCATGCGGCACAACGCGTACACGTTCGAGATTTACTGCATGGGCATTCGGCCGGAGGTGCACCGCGCGGGCCTGGGCAGTGCGCTGGTGGCCGCCTGCGAAGCGCACAGCGTGAACAGCGGCGCGGAGTTTCTCACGGTCAAGACGCTCGACGCCTCTCGGCCGCACGAAGGCTATGCCAAAACCCGGGCATTCTACCTGGATCGGGGGTTTCGCCCCCTCGAGGTGTTTCCGACCCTGTGGGACAAGGACAGTCCCTGCCTCTTCATGGCCAAGGCGCTCCGGCCCCCCGTCTGACCCAGCGCCCGCGGACACGGCCCGACTCCGCATGGCTGGCGGCCCCACCCAGGGCAGAGGCGCGTTGCACGCAGGACACCGCCCCGGGGCGGTGTCCTGCGTGCAACGCGCCGCGCCTAGTGCTTCTGGTCGAAGCTCGCGCAGAAGGTGTCGCGCTCCTGCAGCGGGCTCGATCCGCCCACGGCGTTGGAGAGACCGCTGCCGCTGCTGGCGGACTTCTGCACCCAGATTTCGTGCAGGTCGCAGTTGTCGCCGCTCGCCCAGTGTAGGCACTCGGCCACTTTGCACTTGATGATCTGCTGTCCGGCCACGTGAGCCACCTCCCCAGCTTGTTGCGATACCGACCTTAGGGTTCACCGGCCCGGCCATTTTTAGCGCAGGCCGTGGCAAAGGGCCGTCAAGCCCGTGCCGGGGGGCACGATGCGCGGCGTCGCTCACTGTTGGGTGTGAAGTTCGGTGTGAAGTTCGGTGTATAGTAGCAATCATCGCAGCAAGCAAGTAAGACTGAGTCCAAGGCGGCGACCCGCCGCTGTCCCTCAGATTTGTTGCTGGTCATTTTTTGCTGGTCAAGGAGGCTCGCATGCAAGCCATCGTGCTCACCGAATACGGCGGCCCCGAGGTACTGCGGACCGCGCAGGTGGAGGACCCCATCCCGGGTCCCGCCGACATCCTGGTGGCCGTCGAGGCCAGCGCCGTCAACCGTGCCGACGTCCTCCAGCGCCGTGGCGCGTACCCGCCCCCCAGCCCGCGCCCACCGGCGGAGATTCCCGGCCTGGAGTTCAGCGGATCGGTGGTGGCGGTGGGCTCCGCCGTCACGCGCGTGGCGGTGGGGGACGCCGTCCTGGGGCTCTTGCCCGGCGGCGGCTACGCCGAACGCATCGCCACGCCGGAGCGGATGGTGCTGCCGGTGCCCCCGGGGTTCACGTTTGCCGAGGCAGCCGCCCTGCCTGAAGCGTTTTTCACGGCTTACGACGCGCTGCAGCAGGTGCGCCTGGCCATGGGCGACACGGTGCTGATCCACGCCGGGGCCAGTGGCGTGGGCACGAGCGCCGTGCAGATTGCCCACCACCTGGGCGCCCGCGTGCTGGCCACCTGCTCCGCCAGCAAGGTGGCCCGCGTCCAGGCGCTCGGCGCCGATGCCGTGCTCGACTACCGCGCCGGCTCCGTGCTGGACTTCGTGCGGCGCGAAACGGGCGGTCAAGGCGTGCAGGCCATCTTGGACTTTGTCGGCGCCGACAATCTCTCCCTCAACATTGACGCGCTGGCGGTCGGCGGTCGGCTCATCGTCATTGGAACCCTGTCGGGCGGGGTCGCGCCCATCAACTTGTCCCACCTGATGGCCAAGCGCGCCTCGGTCACGGGCACCGCGCTCCGCAGTCGGCCCCCAGAAGAGAAGATGGCACTGACTCAGGCGGTCGGGCGGCACCTTTGGCCGTTTTGGGCCGACGGGCGCATTCGCCCCGTGATGGACCGAGTGTTTCCGCTGGCCGAGGCGGCCGACGCGCACCGGCGCATGGAGGCCAACGAGAACGTCGGCAAGATTGGGCTGGCCATTGGTCCGCGGGCGCTCGAGCGGCCGGAGAGCGGCCGATGAGCACCACGGCGCTCCTGCTGATTGATGTGCAGCGCGACTACTTCGCGGGTGGCCGCATGCCGCTCTGGGAGCCCGAGGCGGCGGCCGAAGCCGCCGGCCGCGTCCTGGCCCGGTTCCGCCGCGCCGGGATGCCCGTGGTGCACGTGCGGCACGAGTCCAAGGCACCGGGCGCGACGTTCTTCCTTCCCGGCACCGACGGGCTGGCGTTTCATCCGGCCGTGGCGCCTGCCGCCGGCGAGGTGGTGATGACCAAGCACTACCCCAATGCCTTTCGCGGAACGCCGCTGGCCACATGGCTCCAGTCCCGGGGCGTCGCCCATCTGGTCATCGCCGGCATGATGACCCACATGTGCATCGACACCACCGTGCGGGCCGCCGCTGACCTCGCCTTCACCAACTGGGTGGTGGCCGATGCCACCGCGACGCGCGCGCTCACGCACGCCGGGCGGGACATTCCGGCGCCCCAGGTGGCGGACGCCTTTTTGGCCGCGCTGCAGGGGACGTTCGCCCGGGTCGTTGCCGCGGACGACCCGGGACTGCCGGGCGCCTAGCCAGCCTCCAGGCGGGTTTTTGTCCACTCCCAGCTGAAGCCCACGGCCTCCGCGAGGCGCAGGCCCGCCGTGTTGGCGGCCTCGACCTGCATCACCGCCTGCCGGTGCCCCGCCGCGGCCCGGGCGCCCAAGCCCGCCTCCACCAAGCGCCGGCCAAACCCCTGCCGGCGGACGTCCGGCAGGACACCCAGCCACACCACCTGCACGTCCCGGTTCGGATTCACGCGGTCGGCGTAAAAAGCCACCCCGCGCCCTTGATGGCGCCACAGCCAGCCCTGGCTGCTCTCGTGGCGGTCAAAAAACTGCCACACGATGCGCCGGCCGCCCTTGGTTTTAAACACCTGGTCGTAGAGCGGGCCCAAGGTTTCGGCGTCGCCGGCCGACACCGGCGTCGCATCGCGCGTGGCCACGTGCGCGGCCGCATGCAAGGCACTGCGCAGTTGGAACACTTCGCCGGCGGCCTCCAGCGCCTGCCGGTGCCCCGCGGCGACGACGCCGGGCTGAAAGCTGTACGCCGTGAGCACGCGGGGCTTGACCCACATGAGCGCCGCCTCGCTGGCCTCTTCGGGCGGCTCGTCGGCATGGAGGCCCAGCAGCTGGGTCACCTCGTCACCCACCCACGTGATGGCCCCCACCCGGCTGCCCCCGTCTTCGATCCAGCCAAAGCGCAGCCCGGCGTCATCGTACCAGGCCTCCCAATCCCGCACCCGGAGCCCCGCGCCCCAGGGATCCTGCGGGGGCCGCCCCGGAACGACTTTGTACGCCACTCCCGCGCCTCCTTTACCTGTGACCTGTGGATGTACCGTGTCCGGATGGGCCGGCCTCACGCCCGCCGGCTCCTTTGGTGCTATGCCTCCGCGTCGGGCGCTAAGAACGCGTCGCGCAGGCGATCCCCCCGCGCGCCGCCGCCCACGGCCGCCATCAGGGCGCCCACGGCTGGCTCCACGTCCGTCACGTGCGACCAGACACGCACCGTGGTGCGGTGCAGCGCCAGGTGAAAGGCATCCCGCAGCAAGGGGTGGGCCCCAAACCACAGGGAGCCGGCCAGCACCACTTCCACCGAGCCCCCTTCGGGGTCGTGCGCCAGAAGCCGGGCGGCCGCCGCCCCCGCCGACTCGCCCAGCCGGGTGCCCATGGTGACCAAAAGGTCCTGGCACACCCGGTCGCCCTGCCCCGCCTCCCGGAAAATCAGAGGGGCGAGGAGCCCCAGCGTCCACTCGTCAATCTTGCCGAAATACAGGGCGGCGGCCAGCTGGGCAAAGTCCTTCACGCCCAGCGCGGCGGGGATCACGTGCACCAGGCTGGTGGCCGGCCCGCGCCCTTCATCTGCCCGAAAGGCTTGGTGCAGGGCCATTTTGACCAAGTCCGCCCCCCCGCCGAGGTCCCCCAGCGGGTAGCCCAAGCCGCCAATGTGAAACGTCCACCCATCCTCATGCCGCGCCAGCACGTTGGTGCCGGTGCCGGCCAGCACCAGCACGGCCATGGGTCCCGGCCCAGTTCGCCCGGCCGTCAGCGCAATTTCCGCATCGTTGACGACCTGGAAGGAAAACCCCAGCGGCCCCGCCAGCGCCGCGGTCAGGCCCGCCACATCCTCGGGAAAGTCGGCTCCTGCCATCCCCAGCACGGCTCCGGACACCTCGTCGGGCCCCGCAGCCGCCGAGGCGAGCGCCGCCGCGACGGCCGCTCCCACGGCCTCGGCGGCCGCGGCCATCCCCACCACCTGATGGTTGGACGGGCCGGCCGTGCCTCGCCCCAGCACGCTGTGCCCATCGGACACCAGAGCCACCGTGCTGGTGGCCCCGCCATCCACGCCCACATAGCGCATCATGCGCGGCGGAACCGGGGCAGGTAGGCGGCGTGGACCTCTAGGAGGTCGTCCAGCAGCGCCTCGGCCACCCCCGCACTGGGCACCAGAGGGTTGTTGACCAGCGCCGCAAGCGCCAGGTCCCGCGACCCTTGGAGCGCCGCCGCCATGGTCAGGCGCTCATACGCCTTAACCTGCTGCACCAGCCCGGCGGCTGCGGCCGGCAGCGGCCCCACCGACAGGGCACGCGGCCCGCGGCCGTCTATCAAAGCAGACACTTCAATGACCGCCGCGGCCGGCAGCTCGGGCAGCACGGTGCCGTTGGGCACGTTCACCGCCAGTTCGGTGGGCCGGTTCTGTGCAAGCGCCCGGATGAGGTTGACCGCCACGGTCGAGTAGTACGCGCCGCCCCGCTCCGCCAGGCCCGGCGGCAGGGTCGTCTCCCCTGACTGGCGGTAGTGCGCAAACAGGGAGGGCTCCAGCTGCAGGAGGTAGTCCGCCCGCGTACCTCGGCCCTCGGCGATGTCCCGCTCCTGCTCGGCCCGCATGCGGTCCGCCTGCCAGTAGTACCGGAGATAGGGACTGGGCAACTGCCCCAGCACGGTCGCGAGCGCCGGCCCGTATTGGTTCGCCGGCACTTCCGGCCGGCTGGCCCACCGCGGATCCCCGGGGCCCGTGATGCCCAGCACCCGGGCGGTGATTTCCGCCCCATCGAGATACACGCGTGCAAAGGACAGGTGGTTCAGGCCGATGACATCCAGGCCCACGCGCCCCACGTCCACCTGCAGAGCCTCGGCCACCATGCGGCGGGCGATGTAGGGCCCATTGCACAGCCCAATCACCCGGGGGCCCGCCACTTGGCCGATGGCCTCGGCAATCAGCCCCGCGGGGTTGGTGAAGTTCAAGATCCACGCGGCCGGCGCGTCGGCGCGAATGGCCTGCGCCATCTCCACCGCCACGGGCACCGTGCGAAGCGCCTTGGCAAACCCGCCGGGGCCGACGGTCTCCTGGCCGACGATGCCGTGCCGGAGCGGAACATGCTCATCCAGGGCGCGGGCGGCCAGGCCTCCAACCCGGTACTGGGTCAGGACGAAGTCCGCGCCTGCAAACGGATGCGGGCTCTCTGGCAGCAGGGCGCTCTCCACCGCAGCCCCGCGCCCGGCCCCGGCGGCCAGCCGCTGCCCAAAGGCCGTCATGGCGGCCAGCTTCTCGCGGCCGGCGGGCACGTCCAATAGGCGCACGCGTGCCACCGGCAGCTGCTCATCGGCCAGCAGGCCCGCGAGAAGCTCCCCGGTATAGGCACTGCCGCCGCCCACCACGGCCACTGCCAGTCCCGTGGATTTGCGGGACCCAGCCGCTGCGCTCATGTCCACCTCGCGTTTCATGGGCTGCCGCCCCTGACGTTTATTCCATAGTTTACCACGACCCGCACAAGGGAGGGCCGTCGCCAAGGGCCGCGGCTCGCTAAAATAGGGAATGGGTAAATGCGTGGTGCGTCGTGAGCAGCTGAGACACCCAAATCACGTACACGCCGCCCAGGAGCAACACCAAACTCATGGCTTGCACAAACCCGCGCCCATAGCGGCTGGGATACCGATACAGAAATATGCCCACCGCGATCACGGCGAGGCCCAGCACCCAGCCTGCCACCTGCACGGATCGTCCTCCTCACCCGGGACCGCCACCGTCCGCCTGGCCCCTCCGCAGGTCACTTCACTATATCACGGCGCATGTTGGGCCGCCTTCCGCGGAGAGCTCCACACGGCGGCGGCACGCCTCCTGTGCCTGGCCGGCGGTGCCGCCGGAATAAAGCGGCACCCCCACCACACAACCTTTTTGGCCATGCATGCGTTACACTCGTCAGGTATGGAGGTGGACGATGGACGGCCAGAAGCGGACGGTGCGCCGCAGATTTCGACCCGGGAGAATGCTGGCGGTTCTCGCGGGCCTTTTGGTGCTAGGCGCATCGGCGTGGGCCGCGAAAACCTTCCTGGAGCCGCTGGGCGCATTTGCGACGCCGCCCAAGAATGCCAGCCCCCTGTACCATCAGTTTGCCTTTCGCCACCGCATTACGATCCTGCTGATGGGCAGTTCCCTGCAGACGGGCGCCAACGGCAAGCTCATCACGGGCAAGAATGCGCGCAACCGCACGGACACCATGATTCTCCTGTCGATCGACCCCACCACCAAGCAGGTGGGCGTGCTGTCGATTCCCCGGGACACCCTGGTCAATCTGCCCGGCGTCGGTGTGACCAAGATTGCGGAAGCCGCCTATGTGGGCGGCCTGCCGGAAGCGGTCCAGGTGGTGCAGTCAACCTTTCACGTGCCGGTCGACTACTACGCGTACATGAGCATGTTTCAGTTCCCGAAGCTCATCAATGACATGGGCGGCTTGGTGGTGGATGTTCCGCGCCCCGAGGTGTACCAGCCCTCGGGCGGCAAGTTGGGCATCGACCTCAAGGCCGGGGTGCAGCGCTTGAACGGGTGGCAGGTGCTGGCCTTCACGCGGTTCCGCCAAACGCAGCAGGGGGACATCAGCCGGATTCAGCAGCAGCAAACCGTGCTGCAGGACATCGCGCACCAGCTGCTGCAGCCGAAGTACATTCCCCTCATCCCGAAGCTGGTCGGGGACTTCTCCAACATGGTGAGCACCAACATGAGCACGGCGCAGATGCTGTCGCTGGCGCTGTTTTCGAAGCAGATCAACCTGTCGGCGGTGCGCTACGGCACAGTGCCAGGGGAGGCCACGCAGAACCATGACGCGCTGCTGTCCGGCGTGCTGGACAACTGGACCATGAGCCAGCACCTGACGTCGGTCGTTATTCAAAACGTGCTGCTGGCCGAGCCCCTGACGGCCGCCCAAAAAAAGTCCCTCAAGATTTACGTGGCCAGCGGCACCTCGTCCATGGCCCCGGCCAACGCCTTGGCTCAGGAGCTCACGAAGGCCGGCTACACGGTCGCGGGCGTGGGCTGGGCCAACACCCACACGCACCACCGCACCGTCATTCTGAACACCACCGGCGACAAGTGGCTGGACACCTCGCTGCAGAAGATGGTGGGCAGCAGCGTCGTGCAGTTCACCGCGTACCACACCACGCCCTGGGACCTCAAAATCACGGTCGGCAGCGACTACACGCCGCCCACCGGCGGGTCGAGCTCCTCTGGCGGCTAGCTTCGGCCGATGGATCCGGGCGGTGGCGCCGGCTTAAGCCGGCGCCACTCCTTCTGTCAGCAGCTCGGTCACGCGCTCGCGGATCTGATCCCGCACCCGGCGAAACACGGCCAGCCGCTCGTCCTCGGTCCCGGTGGCCTTGGCCGGATCGGGCAGGGGCCAGTGCAGGCGCCGCACATGTGGGGGCGTCACCGGGCAGCGCTCCTCCGCATCGCCGCACAGCGTCACCACGATGTCGGCGGTGTTCAGCCGCTCGAGGTCAATGGGCTTGGACTGGTGCCCCGCAATGTCAATGCCCGCCTCCTCCATCACCCGGATCGCCAGCGGGTTCACCTGCGAAGGCTCCAAGCCGCCGCTTTCCGCCCGCTGGCTCTTGCCGGCCAGCGCATTGAAGAAGCCCTCCGCCATTTGGCTGCGTGCCGAATTCCCGGTGCAGATGAAATAAATCCTCTGGGCCATGTGGCTGCCTCCTTCAATCGTCTTCACCCGTCTTCACCCGTCTTCACCACTCGGCCTCATCCTTCGTCCCAATATCCGACCCCATCATCCCGCCCCACGGTCGGGCGGCCCCTGGCTCGCATGGTCCCGCTCAAACGACGAACCCCCCAGATCCGGAGCGTGCGCCAAGAGGCGCGCTGGCCCGATGGCGCCTGCGCCAAACCGCTGGCGGATGGCGTCAATGGCCTTGGCGCGGGCCTCCTCCTGCGGCGCATCGCCCTCGTCCAGCCGCGTCTGGAGCGAGGGCGCCTCCCAGCCGCTCACGGTCAGCCCCAGCAGGCGGACGGGGTCCTGGTGCGGACGCGTCTCAAAGAGCCGCACCGCCGCCCGATACAGCGGGTCGGTGTAGCAGGTGGCCGCCGCCAGCTGCATCTGGTGCGTGTGGCTCACAAAGCGGTGGGTCTTGTATTTCAGCGCCACCGTCCGGCCAAGAAGCCCGGCCGCGCGGAGGCGGCTCGAGACGTGGTCCGCCAGCGCCAGAAGAACCGGCCGCGCGTCGCTGGCCCGGGCCACGTCCTGCGCCAGCGTGGTTTCGGCCCCCACCGAGCGTGTGTCGGTGGGCATGGGCCGCATGACCGGCGCCGCGTCGTGGCCGCGGGCTCGGGCGCGCAGCGACAGCCCGATCTGGCCCAGCCACGCGACGAGGCGCCGGTCATCCAGCGCCGCCAGCTGACCCACCGTCTCGATGCCGTAGTGGTGGAGCCGCTCCGTCAACTTGGGGCCGACGCCATACAGATCGGCCACCGGACGCGGCCACAGGCGTACAGGCACCTCATCCGGCCACAGCACGGTGATGCCCGCCGGCTTGCTCCAATCGCTCACCTGCTTGGCCAGCATCTTGTTGGCACTGACTCCCACGCTTACCGTGAGGCCGCAAGCCGCCTGCACCGCCTGCTGCAGGGCGCGGGCGGCGTGGGTGGGATCGGGTCCCCACAGGTGCCAGCCTCCGGTCATGTCCAGCCACGCCTCATCGATGGAGAGCGGCTCCACCAGGGGAGAAAAGGTGGGAAAGACGGCGCGCATCTGGCGCGAGCGCTGGCGGTAGAGCGCCGGAGCGGGCGGCACCACCACGAGCGAGGGGCACAGCGCCAGCGCGCGGCCCAGCGGCATGGCGGTGCGCACGCCGAAGGCGCGCGCCGGGTAGCTCGCGGTCAGCACCACACCGCGGCGATCCGATGGACTGCCGGCCACCACCATGGGCACCGTGGCCAAGCCGGGGTCTTCCGCAATGTGGCAGGCGGCAAAGAAGGCATCCGCGTCGCAGTGAAACACCACCGGGTCGCTGGCCACGCCTGTCCCCTCCCGCGCCTATGGTAGCAGGATGGGCCGGGCCCGCGGCGTCAGCCCACCGTGAGGTGCGCCATGATGAGGACGATGAGCACCTGCAGGCTGCCCTGCACCGCGGCCAGGCGAAACACCACGGTGTTGGACCGCTGGATCCGGGCGATGTTGGGCTCGCGGCGCGACAGCTCGCCGGCGATGCGCCACTCGTTCCAGCTGATGGCGGCGCCTTGCACCACAAGGACGATCGACACGGCCACCGCCACGCCCACCCACGCGAGATCGGGGCTCCCGGGTGACAGAAACCCGAAGGCCTGCGCCAAAAACCAGCCCCCCACCACGCTGGTGAACGCCACCGTGGGCATGTACAGCAGCGTCTTGGGCACAAGGTACCGCACAAGCGCATGCCGCTCCGCCGGGGTGATGCGCCGCAGCACCGGACCCAGGATGAACCCCAAGAACAGATCGGCCCCGGTCCAGAGCATGCCGGCCATGACGTGGCTGTAGTCCAGCAGATAGAGGTTCCGGGTGATGACAGCCACTCCCATGACGATGGGGAGAATTAAGATCCACCAGGTCAGCTGCCGCCAGCGCCCGCGCCCTTGGGGCGGCTGTCCTCCGCCGCCGGGGCCGCTTCCGTCCGGCCCGCTCTCTCTGCTTGCCTTCATGCCTCCGCCCCCCTCTACCCGTACGGGCTCGCCCCCACTATAGATCTCTCGTGGCGCCGCCAAAAAGCCGGGCCTGACTGGCTCTCGGACCACCGCTGTGGTAGCGTCAACTCAACACCGCGACCCACGAAATGCTGGCGACGGAGTGAGCAACATGTCAAGCGAGCCCCAGCCCACCGCCAAGCCCACGCCCCCCACCGTGTGGCAGGAGCTTGGCCAGATTCTCTCCCCCAAGACGTCGGTGCTGTTTGCCGCGTCGCTCCTCACACCGGCGGCGGCCTTTATGCTGTATCCGTTCTTGACGATTTACTTCACCCACACACTGGGGCTGGCCATTGCGGTCGC
>JAKADP010000049.1 GCA_021820465.1 Bacillota bacterium | reverse complement strand
ACCGCGCCCAGTCGGCCGCTTGAGGCTTTTGCGGGCCAGTACGAACATCCGGCGTACGGCATCCTTACCGTGAGCCACAGCGCCGGCGGCCTGCAGCTCACATACCACGTGTGGCCCGCCCCCCTGCCGTTGGAGCACTTCCACTACGACGTGTTTGTGGTCCACGCTGCCGTGGGCGCCATGCCAGCCAGCTGGCGGGTGCCCTTTCATGCGGGGGTGGACGGGGCGGTGGAGTCTGTGGAAGTGCAACTTGAGCCGATGGCGGCCCCCATCGTGTTCAAGCGCAAGGCGCCAGCCGTCCAAGCCTCCCGCGAGGAGCTGGCGCAGATGGAGGGACACTACGTCGTGGCGGGCGTGCAGAACGTGGCCATCGCACTCCAGGGCGAAGAGCTGGTCGCCACCATCGAGGGCCAGCCTCCAGTGGTGTTGGTGGCTACGGGGGTCCGGCGGTTTGGGATCACGGGCCTGACCGGCTACAGCGTGCAGTTCGATGCCCCCGTCAGCGGTCAGTGTCCCGGGGGACGCTTTGTCCAACCCAACGGCATCTTCTCCTTCGTCCGGGTGGATGGCGCGCGCTGAGCCCATGGGGCGCCCCGGTGTCCTCCACGCCTGCCCGCCTCGGGCAGAGCCCAGGGAGGGCCCGAGGCGCCCCCCCTTTGGGTCCGCCGAGCTTACAGTTGGCGGCCAAACCAGTCGCCGAGGCGGCGCACTACATCCACCCGGAGGCTGGGCGTGTCTCCAAGCCACAGCCCCACGTGACTCTCGCGGGGATAGCGCACGAACGTCGCATCCTGGCCGCGCGCCCGAAGCGCGGCGTAGAACTCTTCGGTTTGCCCAATCGGGCAGCGATCATCGCCCTCCGCGTGATACAGCAGCGTCTTGGTGCTCACGTGCTGAACATAGGCCAGCGGCGACATGGCCCAGAGATGCGGCATATCCTCCCACACCACCGCGGCATGTTGCAGCGGCCCCCAATACCACCCAATGTCCGACGTGCCGTGAAAGCTCACCAGGTTGGTGACGCATCCCCCAGGCGCGGCCGCCTTGAACCGTCCCGTGTGCCCAATCACCCACGTGCTCATGAACCCGCCGTAGCTGTATCCGGTCACTCCCAGCCGCTCTGGGTCCGCAATGCCCCGCTCCACGGCGGCATCGACCGCTGCCATCAAGTCCTCGTAGTCCTTGTGCCCCCAGTCATTGATCACGGCGTTGGCAAACTCCTTGCCGTACGCATCGCTGCCGCGGGGGTTGACATACAGCACCGCCACACCCTGGGCCGCCATCGCCTGGATATCAAACTTGAAGCCGCAGCCGTAGCTGCCGCGCGGTCCCCCGTGAATGTCCAGCACCAGCGGGTACGGGCCTTCGCCTGCGCTTGGAGGGCGCTGCAGAAAGCCCTCGATGGTCCATCCGTCGGCGCCCGTGAAGGCAAAGGGCTCGACGGCCCGAATTTCCCACGATGCCTTCAGCTCCTGATTGAGCGCGGTGAGGGCGTGCTCGCGGCCGGAGGGATCCATCCAGTAAAGCTCGTCGGGCGTGGTGGAATCGCTGCCCACAAACACCACGGAGCCGTCGTGGGCCACGGCGTACTGCCCCACGGCCCGCTGACCCTCCGGGGTCACGATGGCCAGCTCCCCCGATGCGGGGTCCACCTCGTACAGACGCGATGCCCCGCGGTCGGTGGCTAAAAATCGGACGCGGGTGCCGCCAGACGCGTACACGGGGCCCGACCCACTCATGGCCGAGCGCAGGTCGCTGCCCTGACCCATCGCGGGGCGGTCCAAGTGCGGCGCCAGCTCCCGGGCGGGGCCACCCGCTAACTCCACCTCCCACACGGCCACCGTCCCGTCGGCCACCAGGTCATCCCGGGACGCCAGAAAAACCAGCCGAGCGCTGTCGGGGGCAAACGACGGGAACAGGGTCATCCCGCGTCCGCCAAACACGAGGCGGGTGTCTCCGGTGTCCACGTCCGCCACAAACAGATCCTGGATGAACACCGAGGTTTCGTCCGCGTGGGCAGCCGTGAAGGCAAAGCGCCGGCCGTCCGGGGAGAGCGCCGAGGATGCGATGGCGCCGGCGCGCGACAGGATCCGGCGCTGGAAGGCACCATCCACAGACACCTGCCACACCTCGGTGGTCATCGGGTCCACCAGCCCCGAGCCATCGGCCTTGAACCGCGGGGAGGTGTAGACCCGAATGCCATCCGGCGCATCGTGCACCTGCACTCGGGCCGCCACTAGAGACTGCCCGTCGGGAAGCCAGTGGAGGACGCTGCCCAGCGCCTTGTGCTCAAAGAGGCGCGGGTTGTCTCCTGCCTCGGAGGGCGCTTCGCCGTCAGCGTGCGCCAAAATGTCGTCCAGCCGGGCCACGCGAATCCCACTCGCGTCTGCGCCGCCAGCCACCCAAGCCACCCGAGTGCCGTCCGGGGACAGGGTCAGGGCCCGTGGATTCTCACCGGCATTCTCGAGAATCCCGGTTCGGCTGCTGGCCAGTTCCCGCACATGAATCGCTCGGCGGTAGCGGTCGTGACTTTTCTGGGCCTGCTCCACGAAATAGACGGCCAGCCGGCCGTCTTGGCTGATCTGCGGCTCATGAAGCGCCTTCAGCTTCCAGTAGTCGTCCGCCCGCACAGGGCGCGGGCTATACTCTCCTGCCAATATGTTCACCCCTCTTTGGGTCAGTCGGGTCCCGCGGCGGTCACGCGCTTTCAGATCTTGACTCTTCAGTCCGGCGCTGCGAGGGGCTTGGGTCGCTGTCATGGTATCAAAATTTCTCCATAGCCGGTGTGGTTGGCCCCGGGCGTGCGCCTTTCGCCTGCCGGTCAGACGCGCACACGCACCGTCGCCAAGGCGGGATCCAGCTCCCCCGTGACCACGGCCATGCGCGGCGCACGGCTGAGCCCCAAGTGCACCCGGGTCAGCACGGCCGCCCAGACGGCCCGGCCGGGTGCGTCCAGGCCCTTGGCCCCACCGGCCACCAGCCACACCACTGGGTCGGGCACGAGGCTCGCCGCCAGCAGCAGCCGGCGCATCTCGCCGCCCGACAGGTGGGCGAGCCGCCGGCGCCCCAGCGCATCCAGTCCCCATCGGGCGCTCTCCCGATCGATGGCCTCGCGCGCGTGAGCCCCGGTGACGTTCCACAGGAGAGCCGCCAGGCGAAGTGCTTGGCGCACCGAAAGGTGACCCGCCTCCCAGGGCCGGTCAGGCACCAGCGTGGTGCGGCGCTGCCAGCCGGGCACCTCCGCCGCCGACGCCGGCCGATCGTTCCACACGCGCGTGGCCCCGACCAGCGGCGCCACGCCGGCCAGGTCTTCCAGCAGCGCATCGGCCGCGCCGGTGCCGCCGTCAACCAGCCAGGTCACCCCGGGACCGGCCCGAAAGGCGCGCTCGTCGTCCGGCGCGTCCAGCCCAATGCTGTCCAAGCGACCCGTCATGACAGCCCATCCTCCCGCGTGCGTGAAGCCTGCCAGAGGCCAAGCCCCCACACCGCCGCGGCCATGGGCACCCACCAGGAGGCGGGCGCCCTTAAGAGCGCCAGCACGGGCACCCACTCGGGCCGGCCCGCCGCGGCGGCGGCCAACACGGCCAGGAGGTTCGCCACCGCCAGCGCGGTGAGCACGCCATTCAGCCGGCGCGCGGGAAGGAGCGCCGAACTGGCCAACCCGAGCGCCAGCGACGCACTGAAGCCCACCCCGGCCACCGCCGCCCAGGGACCCAGCTGAGCCACATCGGCCAGACCCCCGTATCCCAGCGCGATGGCCAGGGCCAGCAGGCCGGTCAGCGCCGCCCCCACCCACCGGGCCGCGCGAGCGCGACCGGCCGACAGCGGCGCGATGCGCGTCCAGGCGTCCAACACCCCCGTGACCGCTGCGCCAGGGCGGCCCATGGCCCAGAAGCCCAGCCACGGCGCCATGATGGCCCACAAATCGAGGCCAATCGGGCGGTGGGGCAGGAGGGAGGCAAACAGCTCGCCGGCGATGAGCAGCCCGGCTGCCAGCGCCGGCGCCAGCAGGCGCCCGGGCTGGGCCACCAGCTGCCACCAGGCGAGGCGCACCACCGCGCTCCGGCGGGGCGCTGGCTCAAGGAGGACCGGCCGCCCCAAAGCCCGCGCGGCCTCGATGCGCGCCCACAGCGCAGCGGCCTCCGGATGCGGGCCCACGGGCGGCCAATCCTCCCGGTGCCGCGCCAATATCTTCTGGTCCTCCGCCGACAGGCCGAGCGCGGACCACTCCTGGGCTCCCGAGCTCCGCCGCCCGTCGCCGCCCGCGCGGCCCGGAGGCTCGCTCATGATTCCGCCCCCTCTCTCAACGCGGCCAGCAATCGCGGATACGCCCGCGCCAGGCGCGTCTTCACGGTGCCCACCGGCACGTGGAGCACCTCGGCCACCTGCTGGACGGGCAGGTCCGCGAAGTAGTGCAGCGATACGGCCTCGCGCTGCTCGCGCGACAGCGCCCCCAACGCCTGGCGGATCGCGTCGGCCGCCTCCACCCTCTCGGTGAAGGGCGCTTCACGGGAGCCGGCCGCGCTGGCCAGGTCCCCGAGCGCCTGCTGCGCATCGGCCGGCGTCTCATAGCCCCGCCGCCGAAACACATCGCGCACCCGGTTCATGGCCGTCCGATACAGGTATGCGCGGAAGCCAAAGGGGGTTGGCCCCAGCGGGCCGCGTGTCATCACCGCGACAAACGCATCCTGCACGGCATCCTCGGCCAGCAGCCGGTCCCCGCTCCAGGCCGCGAGAAACCGATACAGCCCGTCGTGGTGGCGCGCATACAGCGCGCCAAACGCCTCGGCACTGCCCTGCCGGGCCGCGCGATACAGCTGGTCGTCTCCATCCCGTTTCCCTGCGTCCGTCGTCATGGGCGCCAATGCCAACCCCCGAACCGGTGCCAACTTGTCCCTCACGGTACCAGACGCTCCCCAAGCCGCAGCCCACCCCCTCTCGTCACCCATGCGCCGCCTCCCGGCGCGCCTCTCCGCGCCACTGGGCCACTTGGCGGGCAGTGGGCCAGTGCCCGTGCGCTGCGGCCTCGGCAAGCTGGCGCCACAAGCCCTGTACTTGAGCCGGCGTGAGACCCGCCAACGCCTGCTGCTGCGGGGGAAAGGGCCCGCCCACCAGAGATCCCCCGCCCGCGAGGCCCGGCCAGCGGCTTAGGAGCCACAGCAGCACCATATCCGCCGGCCGCTGGTTCGCGGCCCACGGCCGGTCGAACGAGGCGATGCGCGTCCAGTGGGGCGAGATGGCCGACCACAAAAGCGCCATCTGGTCCACCCCCTCGGTGAACAGGATGGACGTGGCGGGATTCGCGGTGAAGGCCACGGCGATGGCAGGCATCCAAGGAGGCGTGCCGGATCCCACGAAAGGCTCAACGGGGTCCCCAATGGGATTGGGATTGTCCAATGCCACCAGCCCGCTGGGCACCGACCCAAACACCAAGTCCACGGCGTTCAGCCGGCGGACCGCCACGCCAGCGGCCTCAGCGCGCAGAGTGCCCGGTGTCGGCTGGTGGCTGACCCCGTAGGGCAGGAGGAGACCCATGCGACGGTATCCCCGCTCCAGCGTGGCCCGCTCCGACGGACCCGCCCACAGCGTGAGGCCATGGGACACGACCGGGGCCAGCGTGCCCGCCACCAGCGTCACGCCGGTGGTGGCACGGGTTGCCGGGCGAGGCCCCAGTCGGCCCAGATTGCTTTCCACGACAGGCCATGGCGATCGGACCCGTACGCTGTATCGGGCAACGGGCGGCGTGTTGACTTGGCTCGGGTCTGGCGGCACCACCGGGTACCAGCTGCCCGCGGGCAGATACGCCCCCGCCCCCGAGGCGAACGCCGTCGTGATGGGGCTTCGGGCGCTTGCGGACCAGGCCCACTGGTCCACGAGGCCCCCGTAGCGCACGACGACCACGCCCGATCTGGCGCCGCCTCCCGCCACCCGGATGTAGCCTCCCACTCGGTGAAACGCCACGGGCCGGCCATTTAAGATCACCGCCGACACCGCGAGCGCCGGGTTGAGCCACAGATGCGCCAGGGTGGCCGCCGGGCGAATCACAGCCTCCGCGGCCACCGTGCCGCTCGGGCCAACCTTGAGGACAATCTGCTCCCCGGCGACGGCTGGCTGGGCCACGGCTTCAACGGGCGGGGTGGGCGATGGGGAGGCAGGACGCCATGCCGCGGACAGCGCAAGAGCCAGCAGCGCCAGGGTGGCCGCGGCCACGGGCCCGCGCATGCGCCATCCGCGGTCCGGCAGGTTCAGCCGCCGGCGGAGCGACGCCCCGACGCACAGCACGGTGGCAGCGGCCATCAAGCCCGTCACGGCATGAAAGAGGCCAGCGAATCCGCCAAAGCCCCAGGTGTCGGACCCCGCGCCCGCCAGCACGGTCCAGGGTGTCAGGGCCGTGAGCGCGGTGCCCAGGATCCAGCCGGGTGACGCGCTGCGCAGCAACAGGGCCGTGTTTGCCACGACCCCCGCCAGGGGCACGCCCACCACGGCGGCCATGCCGGCAGGCCCAGGCCACCAGCTGCCCACCCACGCCCCGAAGCCCCACAGCAGAGCGAAGTCCACCCACACCATGGCTGCGAGGTCACCGGCGTCGGCCCAGCTCTGCATGGCGCTGGCCGTCACGGCCACCACCCCGGCCGCCAGGAGCAGGGCGGCCGCTCCAGACACCACTCCAATTCCGCTCAGCTCCGCCACCCAGGCGCCCGTTCCGGAGATTATCCACACGGGCCGCAACGTCCCCACATCCGCGGCGGCTCGCCGATAGCCCGCATACGCCCACACCAGGCTGGTCGGCAGCAGGCACAGGATGGGGGCCCACACCAGCCACGGCAGCGGCCCCTCACGGATGGTGGCGACCGCCACCACGCCCACCGGCGCGGCCACGGCCAGCACCAAGATCCACCACAGGAGCCGCGTATGCGCGAGCCATCCCGCCAGCGTGCGGATTTCCAAGCCGATGAGCCGGCCGGTCACCGCGCCGCCCTGAGGCGGGTTTGCACCAGCGCCTGATGGCCATCCTCGACGGTAGGGGCGCTCGGCTCCTCGACCACGCCGGCCGGAACCGATGCGGCGCCCACCACCCGCACCACCACCGCCGCGCCGGCGGGGTAAATCGCCGTGGCCGCGGCTCCGGCCAGCGGCAGGGCGGCCAGCCAGGCATCCCCGGCCCGATCCCAGAGCTCGACCGGCCAGTGCATCAGCCGCACTTGGCCCGCGGCGGCCGCCCTGATCTCCTGGGGCGGCCCGTCGGCCAGCACCGCGCCACCGCCGATGACCACCACCCGCTCCGCCCGCCCAATCACCGCCGGACCCACATGCGTCGCCACAATGACCGTGGCGGTTCGAGCGCGCTCCACCAGAAGCGCCCCCAGCCGCTCCTGATCGCCGGGGGGCAGGCGCTCGGTCGGCTCATCCAAAATCCACACGGGCGGCGCACCAAGGAGAGACTGCGCCACCAGCGCCCACTGCTGCACCCGTCCGGGGGCGCGGGCCAGCGGCACCGACGCCCGGGGAGGTACCCCCAGCGTTTCCAACAAGTCTTCCGCCACACTGGCCGCCGCCCGCGCCGATCCCACTCCTCGCTGAACGGCGGCCGCTGCGACCCAGTCGCGCGCCGTCAGGTGATGCGCCAGGTGGGTGCTCTGCGGGACGAAGCCCAGATTTGCCCGCATGCGTGCCACATCGCGCGGAAATTCCCAGCGGTCGAAGCCCACGCGCCCCTCGGTGGGCGTCAGCACCGTGGCCAGAAGCTTCAGCAGCGTACTTTTGCCCGCACCGTTGGCGCCTAGCACCACGTGCAGGCCCGGCCCAAACGCCAGCGTCACATCCGCCAGCGCCCGGTGCGCGCGAAAGCGCTGCGACACCTCGCGCACCCACACCTCCACGGCATCCCGTTCCTTTCGCGCCACCGGTCGGGCCGCCCAGCCCTTCTGATGAGACGGATGGCACGCCCTTCTGGTTTCAGTGTTCGGTGCCGAGGCCATCGCGCAATTCCCCGCGGACCGGGGCCACAGATTCGACTCGGGGGGAATGCCCGCCGGCCAAGCACCCGCTCACTCGCGGTGTCGGCCAGCAGGGCGCCCGAGATTTCCGCCCAACAGCCGTGCGGGACCATGAGCGCATCAAGTTCCTGCTCCGTGCGGGAAATCGCTGTGACGGGGGCTCCCGCGCGCTGCACGGCGAGAATAGCGTGAGGCTGGTGTATCGAGGCCACGCTTATCGGCTACACATGGGCAGCGCGCCTCGCATTCTAAAACTCCTGAACCGCCTTGCCGCACAGCGCGGCGTGGCTGAAGCGCCGCATGTGCCCGGTCTTCGGAATTCTCCGCTCCGCCACCCCCGGGGATGGTGCGCAGAGGCTCTGCGGAGCCAGGTACCGTGAGGGAGTCGCCCTCGGGGGTCACCAGCAGCGCTGGCACCGGGATGCGCGCCCAATCGGCGCAGAGGTTTCAGGTCGCCGCGGCCGTGGGCCCGGAAGGGAAAGGCGCCAAGATCCCAGGCGTCTCCAGAAAAACACGGCACGAACACCGGCGTCGGCTTTATGGCAAGCCTCCTCCGTAATAGGTCACGGCCATGCTGACCTATCGCCGATTCCATGTCGCCAAAGATGGGCCCTCGCCGCGCGCCTAGTCGGGGAACAGGGACAAGTACTCCCCGTAGCCCTCCGCCGCCAGCTGGTCCTTCGGCACGAACCGCAGCGCCGCCGAGTTGATGCAGTACCGCAGGCCCCCCTTATCACGGGGACCATCGTGAAAGACGTGGCCCAGGTGGGCCCGCGTGTCCGTGGATGTCACCTCGGTGCGCACCATCCCGTGGCTCAGATCCGCGTGCTCAGCAACCCGGTCGGCGGCCATGGGGGATGTAAAGCTGGGCCAGCCACAGTCGGAGTCAAACTTGTCCCGGGACGAAAACAGCGGCGCCCCCGAAATCACGTCCACGTACAAACCTTCGGCATGATTGTCCCAGTACGGGTTCGCAAAGGGCGGCTCGGTGCCTTTTTCCTGCGTCACCTTAAATGCCAGCGGACTGAGCCGCGCCCGCAGCGCCTCGCGATCGGCGTCCATCTCCCCATCCCCCCTTGGCGTTATGGTATCAGTGTTTGCGCCGGCCGCCCCAGCGCCCAAGTCCAACAGCGCCCATCCCGTCAGCGGACCTTCGCTGGCCCCTTGACTGGACGTCAGCCCCCGAATAGCCGGCTTTCGATGTACTCGTTGACCGGAGATGACCCGCGCACGCTGCCCACGCACTCGGCCACCGCTTAGGGATCGCTCCACGCATCGCGCTCCAACAGAGCCTTCCCTGAAGGTGCCGCCGCCGTCTCTAGATCCTCGAGCAGATGGTATCCCTCGCGATCTCGGAGGCGGGGAGCATGAAAGGCCAGCGAGCCGCCACTACTGAGCGGCAAGCGGAGCACCAGCCGGGGTCTCGAGCACGGCCACCTTTTTTCCTGCGGTCAGGTGCGCCAGTTTCGTGCTTGGCCCCAGAAACGGCAGCGGCGCCGTGTCCTTTCCTCCCACCGAGACAACCACCGTCGATCCACTTTTACTCACCAGCGTCCCATGCACGACGGTGGGCACGCCGGCCAACCCGACCAGCGCGGCTGGCTTGGTCCGTGTCGCCAGCACCGCCACGCGAGAGCCCACCGCGACGGCTTGTCCGACGTCCACCGTGTCTCCGGTGGGATACGTGCTGGGCAGACTCACGGTCACCGACTTGTGCTTGGCCGTCGTGATGGTGAGGGTGTGGGAGCTCGCTTGCTGGACGGTGCCGCTAGCCGTGGGCAGCAGCGCAAGCAGCGAGGGAGAGGAGGTTGCCCCCACGACGCGCACCCGCTCGCCCGTGCGCAGCCACCCCCCTGCCGAAACCCGCGCCCCTTCAAAATACACGGGCACGGTGGTGGACACGGTGACCTGCGCGCGGTGGCCCCGCTGGAGCGTGACCGATGACGCCGTCACCCCGACGATCCGATATGCCGCTTGGCGGCGCGTGGCCCGCCGATGATGCGCATGCGTCTTGCCGGCGGGCGGTGCGGAGCTATGGCCCGCGGCGGGCGCGCTGGACCCGAAGCCACAGGCACTCATCAGGACAGCGGCCAGCGCCGCACCGGCCACACGGCCGCCGATTCTTCGAACACTGCTCATGGAAGCGCCTCCTTGACGGCAAAACCACACGAGAAGACCGATGAGACATGCCGGGAATGGCTTGACGCGTCCTCCGGGATCCTTCGGGGGCGCGCCGCCGCCCAGGGGGCTCAGGCCAGGGGTCCCGACCCCGCGCCTGTCCCTGGTGCCATCTCTCACTCAGAATTACCAGAGACCTGTGGGAAAAAGATTAAGACGCCGCGAGGCGAGCCCGCGCCTCGCGCCTCATGGGCCGCACCTCACCCGCCTGCAGCGGGGTGGCGCCAAAAATTCTCGCGGGTCCAGCAGGAAAACGCCGAGGCGGCACGAACCATCCGTCGCTCACGGAGCCCCTCCCTTGATCACCGGAGGATCAGGGTATCGCGGGACAGAGAGACGCATCGAAGGCAGGGAGGCTCGCGACATGGCGACGACCTATCACGGGACGGGCGCAGACATTTTGGTGGAGGCGCTCATCAGGACCGGTGTGCGCGTGCTGTTCGGCTTCCCGGGAGACACCGGCGTGGCCCTGTATGACGCCTTGGGCCGCCGTCGGGAGCACATCACGCACGTGTTGGCCCGGGACGAGCGGGCGGCCGCCAGCATGGCGGACGGCTACGCGCGCGCGAGCCGGCACATCGGCGTGGTGGAAGCGTCGAGCGGCGGGGGCGCCACGTTTCTCGTGGGGGGGCTGGGGGAGCCATACGCGGCATCCGTGCCTCTCTTGGTGATTACGTCGGACATTCATCGGTCCAGCCGCGGAACCTCCGCCATCACCGAGATTGACCAGCAAAAACTTTTTTCGGCGGTCACCAAAGCGCAGTGGGTGGTGGAGCGGGCCGATGATATGGGCGCATGCGTGACGGCAGCCGTGGCGCTGGCATGGGCCGGACGGCCGGGTCCCGTGAGCCTCATCATCCCCGAAGACGTTTTTGACGAGCCGGGCTCCGCCGACTTCGAGGCGGTGGCCGCCACAACCGGTGCGGATGCACATGCGGCACGGGAGCCCGACTGGGCCGGGGCCGCCGCCGCGGCGGCCGAGGCTCTCGGCCATGCGCGGCGGCCGGCGCTGCTCTTGGGCTCCGGCGTGCACTGGAGCCAGTCCTACGCCGTGGTGCGCGAGTTGGCGGAGCGCGTGGGAGCCGGCGTCGCCACGACGATTCATGGCAAGGGAACCTTCGATGAGTCCCACCCGTTAAGCCTCGGCGTGGCGGGGGCCAACGGCGCCCGCGACTACGCCAATCGCTTCCTGGCGGAGGCCGACGCGGTGCTCATGGTTGGGACGCGCGCCAATTCGACAGACACCGACGGATTTCAAAGCCCACCCCGCGGCGGGCCACAGGTGTTTCACCTAGACATCGACGCCACCCGGGCCGGGCGAAGCTATCCGGGAGCCATCCCTTTGGTGGGCGACGCGGCCGCCATCCTCCCCCACGTGCTGAAGGAGCTGCCGCACGACTCCGCACCGCGGGCCGCCACCCAGCGAGAGATCCTGGCGGAGCGCGCGCGCTTTGAGCAGCAGCGCGCGCTTCCGCCCTTAGCCGGATTGTCGCCGCGGGACGTGGTGGAAGCGCTGCAGGCGGCTTATGGGCACCAGGCGGTGGTGGTGGGAGACGCCGGTACCCCGACGCCCTATCTCGCGGCGTATTGGCGCACCGAGGGCACCCGGCGCGAAGTCATCCTGCCGCGCGGCCATGGGGCCATGGGGTTCGCGCTGCCCGCGGCGGTCGGGCTGGCCCTAGCCGAGCCCGAGCGCCCCATTATTGCGGTCACGACTGATGGGAGCCTCGGCATGGCGTGTGGCGAGCTGGACACCATTGCACGCCTCAACACCCCGGTGCTGATCCTGCATCTCAGCAACGGATCGCTGGGGTGGATCAAGGCGCTGCAGCACTTTTACTTGGAGCGCCGCTACTTTGGGGTGGACCTGAAGCCCGTCGACGCCGTCAAAATCGCGGAGGGATTTGGCATTCCCGCTGTCCGCACCCCCACGCTGGCTGCGCTGCAGGAGGTTATCGCGGAGGCCAAGGCCGGTCTCGTCCCCCGCTTCGTGGACATTCCCGTGCCGGAAGAGTTTGACTACCTGCCGCCCGTGGCACCGTGGGCCGCCACCCTCGTGGGCGCGTCGGGGCGTCCCGTATATTGACCGCGGGCGGCCGTGGAGCCTTGGCTCCACGGCCCGCTGCCGCGCCTGGCCGCCTGCGCCCTTTGCCCTCATGCCAACTATGCTGCCGGAATCGACAGCTGGGCCAGCAGACCCCGCATCATCGCGTCCCTGTGAGGCTCCCAGTCCATCCGCGGTCCAGTGAATCCAAGCACCGGTCGGTCGACGAACCAAGGCTGGCCACCCTGCGGCAGACACTCGGCGTCGGGGCCCAGCGGTCGGTGACTTGCGGCTAAGGTCTTCCGACCGTCTGGAAACGCGCTTGCAGCGTGGCCGGCCGCTCGGTGCGCTGGTGCCCTTGGCGAGAGGGCCCCGATGCGGTTCAGCCCGCTGGGTGAGGCCCCCGTGCCATGCGCCCCCTTGGCCTATTCCGTCCCCCGGGCACGTCGGTGGCCGTCCGTGCCATCTACATAACGAGGAGGGCCTGACCATGCCACGAACGTCGTCTCATGAGACGACAGGGGGTAGACCGGGTGCCGTCGACAGTGCGCGAGCACCAGGCGGTGGTGCGGGAGTTTGCGCCGCAGGTTCGTCGGGCCGCAAGGGCCACCAGGGCGAGATCTTGGACCAGGTGGTCCAGCTGTGCGGCTGGAATCGCCGGTATGCCATGCGGGCCCTGGGCAAGGCCGCCTGACCTCGACCGAACCGCGTGCGGCCGCGCCGCCTGGGGAGCGGACGCACTCCGGTGGTTGGGTATAAACGCGAACCTTACTGCTGGCCGTTGGCGCCGAGGCGCATCGCGATCAAGGTCCGATATCAAGCGTGCGGGGGCCGGCGAGTCTAGTGTCCCCTGCCGTGCCGAAGGACACATCGGCACGGGCAGCACCCAGCACGACGACATCTATGACCGGCGGTAGTCGTCGTTCCCGTCTGCTCATCGATGCCGGCGCGTTCATCGCGCTGTTCGACGGATCTGACGACTATCACGCGGAGGCCGCTCGTCACTACCGCGCCCTGGACGCTCTATCCGTTCAGCAGATCACCAGCGTCCGTCTTGGAGGCAGGCAGATTCGGCCTCGAGGCGCCCCCTCCCAGCCAAAGGGGACCGGGTCCGTGTTCCCCCAGTCCAGGTAGCGCTGGAGGCGGATTTCGAGTTCCTCGGCGGACTCCACGCGGATGCCCCGCAGGCACTGCTTGGCCAGTGCGCCGAACCAAGGCTCCCGCTTTGACCGAGCTCATGCATCCCAGGCGGGCTTTTGCTGCGGTTCTTGTTTGGCGTCGGGCTCTGGCAGCGTGCCCAAGCGCCACCCTAAACAGCCTCCGCCGCGCCCGGTGCAGGACGGCGCCGGGGCGGTCAGATAGCCGAGGCCAAAACGTCTGACCTTATTTCGCCAGACCGTGGACCATGGTACGCTCCCCGCAGCAAGGGGGCGGGGACCTATGGGAACGGCGGGACCACATGGAGCGACCGGCAGGGCGGGCGTTGGCCCGGAGGCGGTAGTCCGCCACCTGTCCTGGCGGCTCTTAGGTCCGCACCGCGGCGGCCGCGCGGCAGCGGTGGCGGGTGACGTGAGCGATGTGGCCACGTTTTACTTTGGGGCGGCCGCGGGTGGGGTGTGGAAAACCACCGATGCCGGCATCAGCTGGCGCAATGTGTCCGACGGCTTCTTCGGCACGGCGGCCGTGGGGGCGCTGGCGGTATCTCCCTCCCACCCTCGCATCGTGTACGCCGGCACCGGCGAGACCTGCATCCGCAACGACGTGTCGCACGGCGACGGGGTTTATCGGTCCGACGACGCCGGCCGCACCTGGCGCCACCTGGGGCTGGTGGAGACGCGCCACATCGGGCGCATTCAGCTGCATCCCGAGAACCCGGACATCGCCTACGTGGCCGCGCTGGGCCACGCGTGGGGGGACAACCCGGAGCGCGGCGTGTTTCGCACCCGGGACGGCGGGCAGCACTGGGAGCGCGTGCTGCATGTGAGCGAGCGCACCGGCTGCCACGACGTCGCGTTGGACCCCCAAAACCCTCGCGTGCTGTTTGCCGCGGCCTGGCAGGCCAGGCGGTCGGCCCATGCGCTGTGGAGCGGCGGGCCCGAGTGCGGCCTGTGGCGCAGCACGGACGGAGGGGACCACTGGGAGGACATCACGCGCCATCCGGGCCTCCCCACCGGCATGCTGGGAAAAATCGGGGTGGCGCTGTCACCCGTGCAGCCGGGGCGCGTCTGGGCCTTGGTGGAGGCCGAAGACGGGGCGCTGTTTGTATCCGACGACTATGGGGAGCACTTCGCGCGCCGCTCCGAGCAGTCCCTGCTGCGCACGCGTCCCTGGTACTACATGCACGTGACGCCCGACCCGAAAGACGCCGAGACGGTATACATCCAAAACTACGGCCTGTGGAAGTCCATGGACGGCGGCGCGCACTTCACGGAATTGCCCACCCCACACGGCGATGAGCATGCGCTCTGGATCGACCCGGCCAATCCGCGGCGCCTCATTAAGGGCGACGATGGCGGAGCGGCCGTGAGCTTGAACGGCGGGGCCAGCTGGAGCACCCAGTACAACCAGCCCACGGCGCAGATGTACCACGTGACGACCGACACGCGCGAGCCCTATCGCATCTACGGCTCGCAGCAGGACAACAGCGCGGTGAGCCTGCCCAGCCTATCGGTGTCGGGCGCGATTCACGAGCGCGACTGGTTCCTCCCGGGCGGTGGGGAGAGCGGATACATTGCGGTCAAGCCCGATGACCCCGACTTGGTGGTGGCGTCGGGTCCCGCTGGGCGGCGGGCGTTCAACGACGTGATGACGCTGTACGACCACCGCACCGAGCAGCGCCGCAACATCACGGTGTGGCCCGAGCTGTATGGGTGGGGCGTCGGGGCTCGGGGGCTGCGCTACCGGTTTCAGTGGACGTTTCCGATTTTGTTTTCGCAGTTCGCTCCCCACCCTCTGTACGTGGCCGGCAACCAGGTCTTTCGGTCAGACGACCTGGGGTCCCACTGGACCGCGGTGAGCCCGGATCTGACCCGCAGCGACCCGACCAAGCTGGAATCGTCAGGAGGCCCCCTCACGCGCGACAACACTGGGGCCGAAGTGTACTGCACGGTGTTTGCGCTGGCCGAGTCGCCGTGCCGACCCGGCCTCCTGTGGGCCGGGTCGGACGACGGCCTGATTCACGTCGCACACCCGGCTGAGGATGGCCACATGAACTGGCGTGCGGTGACGCCCTCGGCCGAGGTCCTCCCGGAGTGGGCGCTCATCAGCATCATTGAGCCGTCGCCCCACGACCCCGACACCGCGTACGTGGCGGCGACCCGCTACAAGCACGACGACACCCAGCCCTATCTGCTGAAAACCGCGGACGGCGGGCATAGCTGGCAGCTCATCACCGACGGGCTGCCGGCCGGGGAGTTTACGCGCGTGATCCGCGAAGACCCACTGTGCGCGGGACTGTTATACGCGGGAACCGAAACCGGGCTCTACGTCTACCTGCAGCAAAAGTGGCATCGGCTGGGGGGAAACCTCCCGGTGGCCCCCGTGTACGATCTCATAGTGAAGGGCGACGACCTGCTGGTGGCCACGCACGGCCGGTCGTTCTGGGCCCTGGACGACCTCGAGCCCTTACGGGAACTGGCGCGTGGGCAGATTCTGCCCGCACCGCACCTGTTCGCGCCTGCTCCCGCGCGGCGCATCTTGACCTATGGGAAGGTACCCGCGGCCGGGGTGGCCGGCTTTCTCAACTACTTTCCGGTCAACACCAGCACGGCCGCGGCCTGGGTCGACGAAAGCCCCGACGGGTCGCTCCGGGTGGATCCCGTGAATGCTGGAGCCAATCCGCCGGACGGCGTCCTGATCCAATATGTGCTGCCCGACCCCCCGCCCACCTCGCTGGAATTCGCCGTGATGGCCAGCGACGGCACCCGGCTCATGGCCACCACGGACCTTCCGCGCCAGCCGGGGCTAAACCGGTGGGTGTGGAACCTTCGAACGGCGGGAGCCGAGCCGGTGACGGCCCCCGACCTCGAATGGTGGGACCGGCCCGAGGGCCCCCGGGTGCTTCCCGGCACGTATGCCGCGGTGCTCACCGCCAGCGGCCAGGAGCTCCGCCAGCCGATCCAGGTTCTCCCCGACCCGCGAGGGTCTGCAGCTCCCGAGGCGCTGGCCGAGCAGTTCGCGTTTCTCGCGGCGGTCTTGGCGGCGCTCTCGCGGTGCAACCGCCTTATCAACGACGTGAGCGAGCTGGGAACCCGCGTGCGCCAGTGGGGCGAGTGGGCCGAGGGCGGCGCGCCGGCCGTGCGAGGCGCCGCCCTGGCCGCCCAGGCGGCGCTGGAGGCCCTTCGGGGCTCCCTCATTGACGTCCACATGGGTGAGGCGCAGCTGTGGCCCAGCGGCGTCCACGAAAAGCTGAATGCCCTATTCTCGGCCGTCGACAGCGCCGACGGCGCCCCCCCGGCCCAGGCCGTGGCCGTCTTGGCCCAGCTGCAGCAGCAGCTGGACCAGCTGGCGGCCCAGTGGGAGGCGGTCCGAGGCGGTCCGCTGGCCCAGTTGGACGAAGCCTGGAGGCGCACGGGCACCGCGGCGCCGTTGTGGGGGCTCCCAGGGGCCATCGAGTAAAGCCCCGGGTGAGCTCTCCGGGTCGCCCCCGCCACCCCACGCCGCCACCGCCGCAGCGAAAAGCTGTGGGCGGCCACGGGTCGGCTCGCCGTCTCCCCACCCAAGAAGGCCGACCCTTTCGGGTCGGCCTTCTCCCCTGGGGACCGATCTAGGAGCCGAGAGTCCAGTCGTTCGGGTAGTAGAACCCGGTAATCGGGTTGAACGAATTGGTGAACCCGCTGAGAGGCTTCGCCGTCTCAAACAGCTCGGGCGTGAACGGCACATACAGCACCGGCAGCTGCTGCGCCTCGTACGACAGGAACGCGTCGAAGCGCGCCGTCACCTGCGCCGGGGTGCCCGACGTGTACGTTTGGTGAATCAGGTGGGTCATCTGGCTGTTGCTGTACCCCTCGTTGTTGGCGCCGGCGTTGGGCAGATAAAACTCGCCGCCCGTCGGGTAGAAGTCCGGGCCGTAGTACCAGCCGATGGTGTTGGCCATGGACCAGGTGTTGGGGCTGGACTGCGAGGCGGTCGCAAACACTGTGCCGCCCGATTCGGACCGCAGTGTCACCTTCACGCCTTCTTTGGCCCACGTGGTGGCCAGATACTCCATGGCATTTTGGATCGTGGTGGACGCCGACGGGTACAGCAGCGTGAACGCCAGCTGCATCGACCCCTTGGTCATGACGCCGGCACTGTTCAGCGACCAGCCATGCGAAAGCAGCAGCTGCTTGCCCTTCGTGGGGTTGTAGGTCACGGCCGGCACGTTCGGATCGTCAAACACGGTGGGCGGCTGGGGCGGCACCTGGTCGTATTCCGGCGTGCCCAGCCCGTGGTAGATGGACGCGATCATGGCCTTTTGGTTGATCCCCATCTCCAGCGCTTGGCGCACGTAGGTGAGGGCGAAGGCCCCCTTCACCCCCGGCGCCGAGGCGCTTTCATTGGGGGTCAGGTAGTTGAACCCGTACGGGTAAATCACGCGCAGCTTGTCGGCCGTGAGCTGGTTCCGCGACGTGTACAGCGACATCGGCAGCGTGCCCATTTGGATTTTATTCCGCTTGAGCGCCGCAAACTCGGCAGGAGCCGATGCGAAGTACTGGAACACCAAGCGCCGAGTCGCCTTGTGCCCGCTGTACTTGGGGTTCGGCTGAAAGGTCCAGAATACGTTGTTGGACGTCGACTGGAACTCATACGGGCCATCCACCACCTTGTAAATCGGGTTCGTGGGCTGGCTGGCCACCTTCAGGATGAACTTCAGCTCCTGGGTCATGTTGCTCGGGTATCGATTCCACTGGGCCGCAGGCATGGGGAATATCTGACTGAGCCCGTTGTGCTCAAACCACTGCGGGTTGGAGGGCGTGTTGAGCGTCACCACCACCTCGTGGCTCCCCTTGGCCACGACACTCTTCCACCGGGTGGGCACGCCCCCCATGCCCGTGGCCCCATAGGTCCACGGAGGGGCGGGCTTGCTTTGACTGGCCGCCGCCATGACGTTCCACGAAAACACGACGTCGCTGGCCGTGACCGGCTGGCCGTTCGACCACACCAGATTGGGCTTCAGGTACACCTTGTAGACGGTCCCGGTGCTGTTGGCCACGATTTTGTCCGCCACCGCCTGCCGAAAGCTGATGGCGTTGGTGTGGCTCACGTTCACCAGGGGCAGGTACATCAGATGGTTCATCTCACCGTTGAGTTCGGTAAAGTCGGGCGCCGAGTTCATCGGAAACCAGAAGTTGGGCGTTCCGCCCGTGATTGCCACCACCACGGCGCTGGTCGCGCTGGGGGGTGGGGCGGCTGCGGAGCCGCACGCGGCCAGCAGCGCGGCCGCACCCGCGAGTGCGGCGGCGCGGGTCGCGGCGGTCCGCACCAAGCGGCTGTTCATAGAAGCACCTCCGTCAATTGTGAGAGCCGTGGACCGCCTGGGCGCCTAGCCAGCTTCCTGGCTCCGCCGGCGCCGCCGATACACCTCCGCCGCCTGCACCACGGCCGAAAACAGGCGGCGCGCATGCTCTTCGTTCCCAGTGAGGTTTTCGGGGTGCCACTGCACCCCAAGGCAAAATGGCCGGGTGGGGAGCTCCATGCCCTCCAGCAGTCCATCGTCGGCCCACGCCACCGCGCGAAAGCCGTCGGGCAGGCGGTCCACCGCCTGATGGTGAAACGAGTTCACGCGAATGGCCGTGGCGCCCAGCGTCTCGGCCAGCTGAGAGCCGGGCTCGACGCTGACGCCGTGCGTGCGGGCATCCCGTCCCATCTCCTGCGCGTGAACGAGATCACTGGGGCGCGCCGTCGGCACGTCCTGGATGAGCGTGCCGCCATACGCGACGGCCAAAGCCTGAATGCCCCGGCAGATGCCCAGAATGGGAAGGTCCGGCGGGGCGAGACGCAGGAGGGCCAGCTCTGTCTGGTCCCGTTCGGCCGACACACCGGCCATGTGAGCCCCGTTGGGCGCTTGGCCAAACGACGCGGGGTCAAAGTCTCCGCCTCCGGAAATCACGAGCGCGTCCAATAGGCTTAACGCCGCTGCATCCCCAACATTGGGGAGCAGCACCGGGATCCCGCCCGCATCCCGAATCGCCAAGATATACGAGGAGGACAGCCGATCATAGGGAAGAACACTGTCGGCCACGTGCGACGTGGTAATGCCGACAACAGGCTGGGTCATGGGCCGCACCTCCTCTGGGTCGTGTGGGAAGCCATTTTGGCGACGGCTCCCAAGAGTTGAGCCAGTCCGCGCCTGGCCGCGTCGGGGCCATCCAGATCAGCAGCGCGGCCGAGGCACTATTCCAGGTTATGGTTGTCTTATGACTTTAACGAAGATATTAAGGGGAGGGTAGCACAGAGGTCGTCCGCCGCACAGGCAAGAAACTTCCAGCCGCCGCTTCTGCCCCGGCCCGATGAGGCGAGCA
>JAKADP010000142.1 GCA_021820465.1 Bacillota bacterium | reverse complement strand
TGGCACAGGACGTCGAACGAGAGGGGAGTGCCACTCCGGAGGGCCGCCCGCGCCAGGCGGTATACCGTGTCCAAGCCGGGTCCCGGGCTGTGGACGGTGGTACAGCTGCCGGGGTGGCCGGCCAGTAGGCTACTCACCTTCAGTTCTCAGGAACGCGCCAACGATTACTGGACACGTGACTCGCCGCCACAGCAGTCCCGCCTCACCTTCGGGCGGGGCTTGTTCTATTTATGGAAGGTGCGCTTTCTTGATGATCTTGCCCATCCACGGCATCACGGCCTACTGGCTCCATGCCCCAGTCGATGAAGCTGCCGCCGGTCTCCGCGTGGCCCCCTCCCTGATCTATGCCGGGCGCGAGCCCCTCTCTGTCCCTATTACCCGACTCGTGCGCCCCCACGACTCCCTGGGCAACCCCCAGGATCACCGGAGCCTGGTTGTCACGCCCGCCGTGCTCCCGTGCGACGACCCGTACTACTAGGAGTCGACCCACCCCGCTTGGACTATGGGCAGCTGGCTGGCCAATGAGCCCGCCGCGCCCTTTGACTTCGAGGAGGTGTAACTGTTGGCGACGAACCCCCAGCGCGGCCCTCGGCTCTCCGCCGAAACCCAGGCTCCCACCGCACCGGTGGACGCGGCTGCGGATGCCGAAGGCCGCCGTGCCACCCTGGCGGCGCTGCTGCCCCCCCCCCGACCGCAAGGCGCCCCGACTATACATGGAGTACAACTGCCCCATCATCCACGCGCAACTCCATCCGCTCCGCCTCCAGCCGTCGGACTGGGGCGAAGAGTGGTACATCCATGTGCCCCGATACGGCGATCACCTGGAGCCCCCGCGCCGCGGCACGGGCGGGCTATCCATGCCCCCAGATCCGGGCCCTCCCTCGGCGGTCAAGCTGGCCGCGCAGGGCGGGTGGCGCCGGCATGGGACGGAGGACCGCCAGACTAAGATCGGTGTCAACCGCGTGATTTCCTCCGAGGTCCGGGTCAAGTTCACCGTCCGCTGGACCGACGCCGCCGATCTAGCCGCCCTTGGCGCAGCGCCAAGAGCAACAGGGGCATCACAAACGACGGAAGACTCGACGGCCGCCCGGTTTCGGCGTACCAAGCCTGCCAGTCGTCGTGGTGGTGCGCGGCGGTCCACGTCCGCGGCTCGGCCCAGACCGACCGGGCGCGAATGCGTTTGAACCACTCATCGGTGTCGGCGAGCGAGGTATGCGGGGTGTGGCGGCCTCACAGTGGGACACCTCCGGGATCCAGGATGATCCGCGTATCCCCCAGACCTCGCCGCGGCGCCACTCTGCTGGGTTTATCACACCATCCGTAGCGCGCATAAGGGTGTGATTGTAGATGCCTTAGCGGCGGAGCCGAAGACATCAACCCGATTCTTGCCCCTTCAGTTTCTTCACGTAATGGTGGAGGAGATGGCTACCGCCGACGGCGGTGACGCCGCAGTTTCGCGATACTGGCAGGCGGGGGAACCGGGGGTGTACGCCTCACCCAACGGGTGACCTCCCTGTACACGGCTTGGATCTCGACAACCCAGACGCATCAGGGCTTTCACGTCACTCGCACCTCTATCCAGCCCGGTCTCTGCGAGATCAGGGTCAACGTCTCCCCCTTTTAGGCGTCCGCCGGACCGCCGCGCGACAGAGGGGCCAGCGCTGCATCCCACGCTTGTCGAATCTGCGCCCAATCCCGTTCGGACACGCGGCCCAGGATGTCCTCCACTAGGGAATCCTGAAGCGTGAGGATCTTCCCGGCCCGTACCCACGATGGCTTGACCAACCCGCCCGCCGACCAGTCCATCAACGGGAAGTCGGCGGGCATAGCACTGGGGACACCCGTGACCGCCACCACGATCACGTCGTGGGTCCAGTGGTGGAACGCCGTCGTGCTGACCACGATCGCCGGTCGGCGTTTGGTGCTCGAGAGGTCCGTGAACGGAAACCTCACCAGCACGACCGACCGCGGCTCAAGGTCGGTCATAGACGGCGTCCTGGGGATTGTCCCAGAAGGCAACCGCGGACTCGGCAGCCCGCAGCCAGCCCCACTCCTCTTTAGGTATTTGCAAACGCAAGCGCAGTCGTCGGATGAGCTCCCGCTGCTCGTCGTGTCGGAGCGCGAGAATCTCCCGGGTCAACTCATCGAGGTGGCTACCCATCTCACACTCCTTTCCGTCGGGCGGCCTAGCGGCGGCCATCGACCCTCTGGTTATATAAGTGTATACCTGCATCAGCTACGGCGATGGCGATCGGGCTACGATGTGTGGGATCCCATTACGCCGTCGCACAGCATGTCGGGCATGCGGTCCCAGACCGTCACGGCGAGTAACCCGGACCAACTGACCCAAGAGGTATACACGGGATTGGCATGCGACGGATGGGGCCCTAACACGCGCCCGCGGGTGAGTGAGTGCTTGCTGAAGGCAGTCGCCTCGGCGTGTGGGTTCCAGCGCCATGGGAGAATTCTTGGGCACACTCTCGCGCTTAAGCCCGGCACGGTGGATCCTTGATGTCCAAGGCGCGACTGTGAGTCGGTGTTAGGGGTGGACCGACGCCTCGGTGTTCCTCGGCAGCCGGCCAGGGCCCCGCCTCCGGACCGCCCGGTCCGCGCGATGCCCCGACCCGAGTGTACCCAGTGCCCCCTATCCAAGGCCCCCCGGCGGTGGGTGGGGTCATAGAGCGCTCCACCCCGAGATGAGAAAGCTGGCCAGCGGCACCAGGAACACCACCAGCACCATCAGGAGCAGGGCGCCCGGCAGCGCAGCGGTCCAGAGCGGGCGTTTCGCCTCCCGCACTCGTTCTTCTTGCGCGAGGCGTTCCCACAAGAGGAGCCCCTGGGCGTGGGCGGCCTCCGGGTCGAGGCCGTGCTCCCACGCCGTGCGCAGCAGCTGCGCCACCTGACGACCTTCCACACTGTTGTGCGCCTCGACAAATTCGTCGACCGCCCGCTCGTCGCCATGACTCAGCCGCTGGGCCAGCACCATCACGGCAGCTCCGAGCGGCGTGGACGGCGCCGCCTCCTCGATGGCCGCCAGCAGCGGAATCCCCGACGACGCCAAGAGCGCCATCGACTGCCAGAAGCGGCACAGAGCGAGGCGCTCCCCCGACGTTCCCGCATCGTCCGGCAGCCACTGCAACGCTACCAGCGCGAACAGCCCGGCCGCCACCACGGCTTGGCCCCCAATGGCCCACAGCCCCCCGACGACGCCCCACCACACCGTGCGCCCCAGGCGGTCGCCTCCCGTGGCCCACTCCGACCACAGAAGGGCCGCGCCCCCGGCCAACAGCTCAGGCACGCTCCACCCCCTCCCGTTCGCGATGCGCCAGCCCCAGGACGCCCCACCCTACCCCTCCCGCCACAATCATCGCCGCCTGACCGGGGGCCGTGCCCACCATGACGGTGAAGAAGCTGGGCACCATTACCCAGAACAGCAGCACCACGCCCAGGGGCGCCGCGGCCAGCAGGCTCACGGTGCCCCGGCCGGCAGCCAGCGCGGCCGTGCGCTCCCAGCGCAGCCGGCGGTCCAGGCGGAGCTGGGCCAGCATTTGGCGTGCCACGCCCCCCACCGAACCCCCATGCTGCGACAGCACCTGCCAGGCCCGCGACGCCTGGCTCAGGGCGGGCACGGGCCACACGGCGGCCAGCTGACTGCCCAGGGTGTCCAGCCGCCGCGCCAAGGGCCGCAGGTGCGGCGGCAGCGCCCGGTCCACGGCCCGCGCCAGCGACGGCTCGGCGTCGGCGACCAGCGGGAGCTGCTCCAGAAACGGCTCCACGTCGGCATCCCACCCATCCTGTGCG
This sequence comes from Bacillota bacterium, assembly GCA_021820465.1. Lineage (GTDB taxonomy): Bacteria > Bacillota > Sulfobacillia > Sulfobacillales > JAIMBI01 > JAJZWV01. Next base: position 149 of record JAKADP010000142.1, on the reverse strand, counting down.
GCTAGGCGCTGGCGCCAGCGCTCACTGGCCTGGTACCCCGCCCCCAGCCACAGCCCTGCGATGGCAAACGCCCAGGATCCCAGTCCCAGCCCCACAAGCGCGCCGAGCGCCGACTCCCACCCACCGCGGCGCGTGGCCACGAGCCCCAC
>JAKADP010000048.1 GCA_021820465.1 Bacillota bacterium | reverse complement strand
GGCCGCCGCCGAGGCTTTTTGCGAGGGGCCCTGGGCGCGCCGCGGGGGGGCCTATCGGGCGCCGTTTTTGGAGCGCATCGCCCAGCTGATGGTGGCCCATGCGGATGAGCTGTCTTGGCTCGAGACGCTCGACACGGGCATCCCGATTCGCCAAACCCGCGGCCAGATCGCCCGGGCGGCGGAGAACTTTCGATTTTTCGCGGCCCGGGCGCGGGAGATGGCGGGGGCCACCTACCCGGTGCCCGGCTTTCTGAACTACAGCCTCAGGCAGCCGGTCGGGGTGGCGGGGCTCATCACGCCGTGGAACACCCCCCTCATGCTGGAGAGCTGGAAGCTGGCGCCCTGCCTCGCGGCCGGCGATCCCCTGGTGTTAAAGCCAGCGGAGTGGTCGCCGCTCACGGCAGATCGGCTGGCGCACCTGATTGAGGAGGCGGAGCTGCCGGCCGGGGTATTCAACCTCGTGCACGGCTTCGGCGAGACCGCGGGCGCGAGCCTGGTGGCCCACCCGGGGGTGCGCCTGATATCGTTTACCGGCGAAACCAGCACGGGGCGCGCGATCATGAAAAATGGCGCCGACTCGCTGAAGCGCTTCTCGATGGAGCTGGGGGGCAAATCGCCGGTCCTGGTGTTTGACGACGCGGATCTGGAGCGCGCCCTCGATGCGGTGCTTTTTGGCATGTTCACGCTGAACGGCGAGCGGTGCACGGCCGGCTCGCGCCTCTTGGTGCAGGACACGGTGGCCGACCGGCTGGTCCCGGAGCTGGTGCGCCGGGTGGGGCGCATTCGGGTCGGCGACCCGCTTAGCGAGTCCACAGATTTGGGGCCCCTCATTCACCCCGAGCACTGGGACCGGGTGATGCGCTACGTGGAGCTGGCTCCCCAAGAAGGGGCTCGCGTCGCGGTGGGCGGCCGGCGGCCCGACCACCTGCCCCAAGGCAGCTATCTGGAGGCGACGGTGCTGACCGGCGTGACCCCGGCGATGCGGGTGGCCCGCGAGGAGATTTTTGGGCCCGTGCTGGCCGTGATGACGTTTGCCGACGAGGCTGAGGCGGTGGCCATGGCCAACGACGTCGACTACGGCTTGGCCGCGTATGTGTGGACCCGCGACGTCACGCGCGCCCACCGAGTGGCCCAAGCGCTGGAAGCGGGCATGGTGTGGGTGAACTCGCACAATGTGCGGGATTTGCGGACGCCGTTTGGCGGCAGCAAGATGAGCGGGATTGGCCGGGAAGGCGGCGAGTGGTCCTTCGATTTCTACACGGAGTGGAAGTCGGTGCAAGTGGCCCTCACGCCGCAGGACATTCCCCGCTTGGGCCTGTAGCGGCGCCAGACAGTCGCTTATCGAGAAAGGACGTGGCTTGGTGGGTGTTCGAACCGGGGCGCAGTATTTGCGTGACCTCAACCAGTCTCCGCGGGAGCTGTGGATCGACGGGCGGCGGATTACCGGGGCGGTGGCGGACGACCCGGCCTTTCGCCGCATTGCGGCCAGCATCGCCGGTCTGTATGACCTGCAGCACCAGCCCGATCTCCACGAGGAAATGACGTATCCGTCGCCGTCGACGGGCGACCGCGTGGGGCTCAGCTTCCTCACGCCCCGCACCAAGGAAGACTTGGCGCGGCGCCGCCGCATGATGCAGCACTGGGCCAACTTCTCGGGGGGCATCATGGGGCGCACACCAGACTACCTGAACTCCGACCTGATGGCGCTGGCCTCGGCGTCCAGCTTCTTCAACCAGAACGACCCGCGATTTGGGGACAATGTGCGGCGGTACTACGAATACGTGCGGGAGAATGACCTGTGCCTCACGCACACGCTGATCAATCCGCAGAGCAACCGAGCCGTGGGCCCGTCGCAGCAGAGCGACCCCTACATCGCCGCGCGTGTGGTGGAGAAAACCAGCGCCGGCGTGGTGATCCGGGGGGCGCGCATGCTGGCCACCCTGCCGCTGGCCGATGAGATTTTGGTGTTCCCGTCGACGGTGATTCGGGCGACCGAGGACGACAAGCCGTACGCCTACGCGTTCAGCCTGCCGTGCTCCACGGCGGGGCTTCGGTTCATCTGCCGAGAAAGCTTCGACTACGGGCGCCCGGAATTTGACCACCCGCTGGCCTCGCGGTTTGAAGAGATGGATGCCATGGTGGTGTTCGACGACGTGCTGGTGCCGTGGGACCGCGTGTTTCTGCTGGAGAACGGCGAGCTGTGCAACCGGCTGTACCCCGACACCGACGCCACGGTCCACATGACCCACCAGGTGGTGGTGAAAAACATTGCCAAGGCCGAATTTATTTTGGGCGTGGCCAGCAGCATCGTGGACATGATTGGCATCGAGCAGTTCCAGCATGTCCAGGAGAAGATTGCCGAGATGATCATCGCGGTCGAAACGCAGAAGGCGTTTATTTTGGCATCGGAGGCCAACGCGCACGAGAATCAGTACGGCGTGATGACGCCCGACTGGACGCCCTTGAACATTGCCCGCAACACCTTTCCCAAAGTTTATCCGCGGCTGGTCGAGATCGTGCAGCAGCTGGGCGCCAGCGGGCTCATGGCCATCCCCACCGCACGGGACCTCAGCGAGCCCACGCTGCGCCGGGACATTGACCGGTTCTACCAGGCGCGCAACACCGACGCGGCCACCCGCATTCGGCTGTTTCGGCTGGCTTGGGACTTGGCGCTGTCAAGTTTTGCGGGCCGCCAAGTCCTGTATGAGCGGTTCTTCTTTGGCGACCCGGTGCGCATGGCGGGGGCGCTGTACTTCTCCTACGACAAGCAGCCCATGAAGGACCGGGTGGCGGCATTCCTGGAGCGGACCCCAATTCCGTCGCCGGAGTAGAGGCGGCATGCATCTCACGACGCTCAAGCGGCTCAGCACGAAGGAGGCAGGCACATGGCGCAGGCGGCGGTGAACATTCTGCGGACGAGCCACGTCGAGTACCGGGTCACGGACCTGGATCGGGCGCGGCACTTCTACTGCGACCTCATTGGCTTCGTCGAAACCGCCCGGGATGACCAGCACCTGTATCTCCGCGGGCTGGAGGATCGCATGCACCACTCGCTGGTGCTGACGAAAGCCCCGCAGCCTGGCGTGGGGCATGCCGCCTTTCGGGTGGCGGCCGAGTCCGACTTGGAGGCGGCTGATGCGTTTGCGGCGCACCATCACCTGTGGCATGCGTGGAGCGCGCCCGGGGCCGAGGCCGGCCTCGGCCGCGCCCTGCGGCTCATGGACCCGTTTGGCTTCCCCATTGAGCTGGTGCACCACGTGGAGCCCGCGGAGTGGCAGCTGCAGACGTACACGGCGTACCGGGGAGCGGCCGTCATGCGGCTTGACCATGTAAACTTCGTCACCCCGCATGTTGGCCGGGCCGCCCGCTGGTACATGGAGGAGCTGGGCTTTCAAAACTCGGAGTGCACCGTGAGCCGTGACCCCGAGACGGGGGACGAGCAGATGTGGGGGGCGTGGCTCCGCCGCAAGCAAACGTCCCACGACTTGGCCATCTCGAATGGGCGCGGCCCACGCATCCACCATGCGGCGTTTATTGCGCACAGCACGGAAACCTTGCTGCATGCTGCCGATGTGCTGGCGTCCACCGGTCACTTTGACAACCTGGAGCGCGGCCCTGGCCGCCACGGCACCACCAACGCGTTTTTTCTCTATGTGCGCGACCCCGATGGCAATCGGTTTGAGCTGTTCACGGGCGACTACCTGGTGGCTGACCCCGACTGGCCTACGGTTAAGTGGGACTTGAACGACCCCCGGCGGGCCACCTTTTGGGGCGCCGAGGCGCCGCCGCGCTGGTTCAACGAGGCCATGGGGGCGTACTCGTGGGAAACGGGCGAGCCCGCGCCGCTGGAGGAGCCGACCCTGCCGGACCGGCCGGCTCCACGGAGCCGCTGACACCGGATCCCGCCACAGGGCCGAGATGGGGCTGCCGCCCACTAGGGCGGCAGCCTCTCACTGCGTCGCGGGCTGTCCCGGCTCTTGAGCGACGCGCGGTCGGCCGGCTGCGGAGGCGGGGAGCGTCTACATGAACCCCCCTTACGGGGCCCGGCCCTCGATCGGTAGCCGGGGTGTCCCCCGGCACCACGGAGCCGCCCACACAGCTGAAGAGCTACCGAACGGGGGACACGGGCATCAAGTCTAGCGCACGCCCGCTCATGGGGAGGTCGTCGAGCCACAAGGAAGATCCCCCCGCCCAGACGCGGCGCCTCACCCGCCGTGGCCTGCGCCTGACCCCGTTAGGGATGGATGAGGCTCACGGCCACGTGCTCCGCGGCCGCCAAGGAGATATTGATGCCGTTGACGTCGTAGGTGTTGCCGTCCAGCGCGAAGGCGATGTTGGTAAGGTTAGCACCACCCGGGGTTGCGTGCCACTCTGCCAGCATCGCGGGGATGCCTCCAATGGTGCCTTGGGTTTGATGGGGTGCGGAAACATTAAGATAGTAGTTGGTGCCGGGGTACTCCGTAACGTCAAGCGTCCACTTGTACTGCGGCCCCATCCAGTACGCGTCGACGGCGCCGTGGCCATCGTACCACAGGGAGCTATGCGTCACACCCGCCGGCAACCAGCCAGGCACGCGAGCCAGCGTGGGGAACTCGGCCTGGGCTTTGGCCCACGTGATCGGCACGGGGCTATGGCCCGCCGCGCTGACTTTGATCGCGGGGGGCTTCGCAGTGGCATGGCCCGAGGCCAAGCCCGATACCCGCCACGGATGCCACCCCCCGGCGATGAACCCCGCCGCGACCAGTACTAACGCACCCAAGGCCCACCCGCGCGATTCACTCATAGCCCGCTCCTCCTGATGCCGCCGCGCCTCAGTGATAGAGGCTGAACTCCGGCGTTCCGAGAGCGCTTATCTTGTCCCCTGCTTTAACCAACAAGGCCGCCCAGCACGTCGGCGGAAAGAGCAATGCCAGTTGCTGCCACACGTATAGCACAGGGTATCCGCCGGGTCAAGATACCCACGGCTCCACGTCAATAACGGTGGGATCGCGGTGAGCGGCAGGAAGCGGAGCAACCTCTGGCGTGGACTGCTGCCCCGGTTGCGGAACCCGTATGTCTTGCCCTTCTGCGCACGCAGCACGGAAACCTTGCTGCATGCCGCCGATCACCACCAACGCGTTTTTTCTCTATGTGCGCGACCCCGATGGCAATCGGTTTGAGCTGTTCACCGGCGACGACCTGGTGGCTGACCCCGACTGGCCTACGGTTAAGTGGGACTGGAACGACCCCCGGCGAGCCACCTTTTGGGGCGGGGGAGCCCGGGCCGCTGGAGGAGCCGACGCTGCCGGACCGACCGGCTCCACGGAGCCGCTGACATCGGATCCCGCTCGGGGCGGCGGGCTCTTCCGCGCTTGAGCCGAAGCGCTTCGCGGCGGGCGACCAAGGGGACCCGAACAGTCCGTTCGTCCGCCGGCCCGCACGTCACCCGGTGGCGGCGGAAGGGACCACGCCGCCCGCGGTCCTCCCCGAGTGGGCCAGTGCCTCGGCGCGATTGACCTCGACCGGTGCGCACAGGGCCATCGACGCACCATGTCACCACGGCCGAGGACGTATTGACGCAGCCGTGGGCGAGGCGTGCCTCCATGAACCTGCCTTGCGGCCAGGTCCTCGACGGTAGCCGAGGTGTCCCCGTCCACCATGGAGCCGCTCCAAAAGATGAAGAGCGAGCGACCGCACGGGCACGTCCGGAGGGCACCCGGCCTCGCGTCGCCCGCTCGGGTGGATGTCGTCCAAGCACACGGATCCCCCGCAGCCCAGACGGAAGACGCCGCGCCTCACCCTCGTGGTCCCGCCTGCCCCTGTGAGGGGTGGATGAGGCTCACGGCCACGTGCTCCGCGACCGCCAATGAGATATTGATGCCGTTGACGTCGTAGGTGTTGCCGTCGAGCGCGAAGGCGATGTTGGTAATGAGAGCGCCACCCGGGGTCGCGTGCCAGTGGGCAATCAGCGCCGGGGTCCCCCCGACGGTGCCATGGGTTGGATGGGGGGTGACGATGTCGAGTTGGGTGCCGGGGTACTCTGTCACGTCAAGCGTCCACTTGTACTTCGGTCCCATCCAGTACGCGTCCACGGTATCGTGACCATCGTACCAGAGGGATCTGTGGGCCACACCCGGCGGCAGCCAGCCAGGCCGGCGGACCATGGTGGGGAAGGTGGCTCGGGCCTGGGCCCACGTGATCGGCACGGGGCTATGGCCTGCCGCGCTGACTTTGATCGCGGGGGGCTTCGCGGGGGCATGGGCCGAGGCCACGCCCGATACCCGCCACGGGTGCCATCCCACGGCGATGACCCCCGCCGCTACGAGCCCTAACGCGCCCAAGGCCCACCCGCGCCATTCACTCATAGCCCGCTCCTCCTGATGCCGCCGCGCCTCACGATCGAGGCTCACGGCCGGCGTCCCCAGAGCTGTGACGTGTCCCCCGCCTTAACCACCCAGTCTGCCCAGCGTGCCGGCCCGCGCCATCACGTCGGCGGGCAGATCGATGCCAGTTGCTGGCATCGGTATAGCACGGGGCATCCGCCGGGTCAAGAGGCCCACGGCTCTATGGCAAACCCTGTGGGATCTGGATCGGGGGACGGAAGCCCAGCAACATCTTCCGGCGATAGCGATCCCGGTTGCGGAACCCATAGCTCTGGCGCTTCTGGCTCTTCATCTTGGTGTGGCAGCCCTCGATGTACCCGTTGGTGAACTGCTGCCCCAGTTGCCAGCGCGCCAACAGCGCGGGCCGCCTTCGGCGTCGGTGCGGTCAAGTGGGACTTGAACGACCCCCGGCGGGCCACATTCTCGGGAGCCGAGGCGCCGCCGCGTTGGTTCAACGAACTCATGGGGGCCTACTGGTGGGACACGGCCGAGCCTGGGGCCGCCGGAGGAGCCGACGCTGCCCGCCGGGCTAGCGCCGCGCCCACCCGCTGTCGTCCGTGCTTGCGCGAAGCCGCCCCGCGGCACGGCCCAAGTGGACCGCAAAACAAGACCCTCTGGCCGGGAGTGCAGCGGCGCGCCGAGGTGTAAGCATGGTGTGACCGATCGGGTGACCGATCGGGTGACCGATCGGGTGACCGATCGGGGAACGATGGTGGCCAGGCGTTCTGCCCGGGAGGGCGGGGCCGCCAGGGCGCGCGACAAGCGCGACAAGGAGGAGGGTCATCATGGCACTGGACTACGAGCGGTCGCCGCACCTGGTGGCATGGGAGCTGACGCGGGCGTGCCAGCTCCACTGCCGGCACTGCCGCGCCCGAGCCATTCGCCACCGCAACCCCGCCGAACTCACCACTGAGGAGATTTTTGGCGTCCTCGACGCCATGAGCGCGTTTGACCCGCTTCCGCGGCTCATCTTTACCGGCGGCGACCCCCTGGAGCGCGAGGACCTGCTTCCCATCATCGCGGCCGCGGTGCGCCGCGGTCATGCGGTGGCGCTGGCTCCGTCCGTCACCCCGCGCCTCACCCGCTCGGTCCTGGCCGAGTGGGCTTCGCAGGGGGTGGGCGCCGTGTCGCTGAGCCTCGATGGCGCCACTCCCGCGGTGCACGATGGGTTTCGGGGGGTGGCGGGCACCCAGGCGCGGACGCTGGAGATGGCTCGGGCGGTGGTGGAGGCGGGCATGCGCCTGCAGATCAACACCACGGTGTCTGGGCAGACGGCGGCTGAGGTGGAGCCTCTGGGCGCGCTCGTGCCAGCCTTAGGCGCTTCCAGCTGGGAGCTGTTTTTCATCATTCCCACGGGCCGGGCCACCGCCGTGGCCTGGGAGGCGGAGGACCAGGACCGCATCCTGCGGTGGCTCGCGCAGTACCGGGCCAAGGCCGCCCTGCGGGTCACGGCCGTCGGAGCTCCGCAGTTTGCCCGATACAGCGACGCTGAGCTGGTGCCGGGCCGCCCGCCGGTGATGCGCGAGGCCCGCGGCATGATGTTCATCGATCACGTGGGAGACGTGTACCCCAGCGGGTATCTCCCCTTGGCTGCCGGCAGTGTGCGGAGCTGGCCGGCGCCGGCCCTGTACCGCGAGAGCGAGCTGTTTCGCGGCCTGCGGGACAACAGCCGACTGGCCGGACGATGCGGCCACTGTGCCTGGACGGCCGTCTGCGGCGGGTCGCGGGCGCGCGCGTATGCGGTGACCGGTGATGCCTGGGCTGAAGACCCCAACTGCCTGCTGCCCGTCTGACGGGGGTTGACCCGGCGGCGCGGCCAGGACTTCTGCCAGCCGGTGTCGAACCAGGGGCGGGGGGGATTTCATTGAGGGCATTTTCCAAACTGGAGCGCTATCTGTCGGTGCGCATGGCTCATGACGGGCACCCGGGTGATGACGGCCGCATCGTGTACGTGAGCAACTTGCTGGGGGTTCCGACCCCGTGGGTGTGGGATGGCTCGCCGATGGGTCCGGATCCGCTGCAGCTGGACGAGGTTCGCACCTCCAGCCTTCGGCGGTCACCCACTACGCCGTGGGTGGTGCTGAGTCAGGACGCCGCCGGGACCGAGCGGCATCAGCTGATCGCGGTGCACTTGGACACCCGCGAGCGCCGCCAGCTCACGGACGACGAGGGCGCCATACATAACTTCGGAGCCTTCTTTCCGGACGGGGAGCACTTCACGGTTGCCGCCAACCGCTTGAATGGGCGGGACTTTGAGCTGTACGTGGGCCACGTGGACGGCCGCGCGCTGGCCCCCATCGCCATCGACGCCACCGACCCCACCGGAGGGGCGCCGGCGGCGGCAGGCATGTGGTCGGCGCCGGCCGTCTCGCCCGACGGCCGCGCGATCATTGTGGTGGAGTCGCTGGCTCCGTCCCACCAGCGGGTGTATCGCTTGGATCTGGAGGCGGGGGACGGCTGGCGCGGACATCTGACGCCGCTCAGCCCCGAGGAGCCTGCGGCTTATCGGCACCTGGCCTTTCTGGACGGGCAGGTGGTGGCAGCGTCCAACTGGGGCAGCGAGTGGCTTCGCGTGGTGGCGCTGGATGGGGGGCAGGCGTCGGTGCTGTGGGAGTTCTCGGCCGATGTCGAGGCGCTGGCGGTGTCGGGTCGCGGCGACGTGGCCGTCTCGGTCAATCGGGAGGGGGTGAGTGAGGTGCACCGGCGGCCGGCCGGCTCCGGCGCCTGGCAGCCGGTCGCCCTGGCACCGGGGGTGGTGGGCGCGCTCCGATACAGCCCCGACGGCCAGCAGCTGGTGTGGGACCATGCGACGGCCACGGCGCCAATGGAGGTGTATCGGTGGGCGGCGGGAGGCGGCGCGCCCCAGCGCCTCACGCGGTCCTATCGGGCCGGCCTGCGCGAGGAGGAGCTGGTGGCCCCGCGCTTGGTGCACATCGAAAGCTTCGACGGCCTCATGGTGCCGGCATGGCTCTACGTGCCGGAGACGCCCTCGCCGGCGCCCGTCATCGTGGCGGTGCACGGCGGGCCCGAGTCGCAGGCGCGTCCGGGCTTTAGTGCGCTGTACCAGTATTGGCTGTCGCTCGGCATCGCCGTGCTGGCGCCCAATGTGCGCGGCAGCACCGGCTACGGGCGCCGCTATGAACATCTGGACGATGTGGCGCTGCGCGGCGACGCCATCCGGGACCTGGATGCGGTGGCCGCCTGGGCGGGGGCGAGCCCCGAGCTGGATGCATCGCGCATCGTCGTGTACGGGGGCTCTTACGGCGGCTACATGGTGATGGCGGGCCTCACGTGGTTTCCCGAGCGGTTCTGTGCGGGAGTGGAGATTGTCGGGATCGTCAACCTCGAGACGTTCCTGGAGCACACCAGTCCCTGGCGGCGGGCCCTGCGCGAGGCGGAATACGGGTCGCTGGCCCACGACCGCGAAGCGCTCCGTGCGCTGTCGCCCATTCATCGCATCGACCAGATTCGGGTGCCTCTGTTTGTAGGCCACGGCAAAAACGACCCGCGCGTGCCCTTTGAGGAAGCGACGCAGGTGGTGGCAGCGCTGGAAGCTCGGGGCATCCCGCATGAGTTCCTGTCGATGGACGACGAGGGCCACGGGGCGGTGCGGTGGCAGAATCAGCGGCGCCTATACGGCGCCATTCAGGAATTTCTCGTGCAGCACGCGGGCCTGCCAGGAGAGTAGCACCAGGGCGCTGTCCGCCCGTGGCACCCCGGGGCTTCGAGCTCCCGGGGTGCCGTCGTCTGCCCAAAAACTTGTTGACGGCAAACACTTTTGTCGCTAAGTATTTGTGGTGTGTGGGATTGGGCAAGGAGGCGTGCGATGAAGCGGTGGGCCACATGGCTGGCGTCGACGCGGCGGGTGTGGTGGATTTGGCCGGTGGTGTGGCTGCTCCTTACGGTGGTGGTGGTGAAGGCGCTGCCGAACCTGACGCGGGTGGCGTCGGCTGAGTCCACATCGTTTTTGCCGGCTAGCGCCGAGCCGAGTGTGGCGCAGCACTATCTCGGCCGCATCAAGGCGACGGGCGGGGGCCGCACCGTGGAGGTTGTGCTGCACCGCCAGTCCGGCGCCCTCACGGCCCAGGAGCGCCGCGTGTTTGCCGCGCGGCTCGCGCGGGTGCATCTGGGCCATGTGGTCGGTCCGGCGCCCGCTCGGGGGGCATCGCCCTTTCTGGCGCCCAACGGGCGCACCGATTTTGCGGTCGTGAGCGTGCCCGGATCCCTGGCCGTCACGGCGGCGGTGCACCGCATCGACCGGGTGGTGGGGGTGGTGGGCCCGGGCACGCGCGTGGCCGTCACGGGCTCGAGCGTCATCGCCCAGGCCGTGAGCCAGTCGGACCTGTCGGGGCTCAACCGGATGCTGGTGGTGACGCTGATCGTGGTCGTGGCCATCATGCTGTTTGTGTTTAGGAGTCCTGTCGCGCCGCTGGTGTCGATGGGCACGATTGGGACCGCCTTTGCGATTACCTCGGGGCTGGTGGCTCTCTGGGGCCAGCACGGCCTGCCGGTGTCCACCTACACCCAAACGTTTCTCATCGCGATCATGTTTGGCGCGGGGACAGACTACGGCATCCTGCTGATGTCGCGGTTTCGGGAGGAGCTGCAGCGATCCAGCGACGTGGGCCGCGCCATGACGGCCACCATGGTGGCCGTGGGGCCTACGGCGCTGGTGGCAGCCGCCACCCTCATGCTCGCGTTTGCCGCGGTGGGCTTGGCGCACTTCACCCTGTACCGCACGGCCGTGGGCGTGGCGGTCGGGGTGCTGGTCATTGCCGTGGCGCTGTTGACGGTGGTGCCGGCCCTGCTGATGGGCCTCGGCCCGCGGGTGTTTTGGCCGCTGAAGCCCGTGGTGGGCGGAGAGGTGGCGGGCGGGGGCACCTGGGCTCGGATGGCGGACACGGTCACCCGCCAGCCCCTGTGGGCCGTGATTCCAGGCGTGGCGCTGGCCGTGCTGGCGTTTTTGGGCAGCGGCCCCCTCTCGTTCAACGAGATTCAGCAGCTGCCGCAGAACCAGCCTTCCGTCCAAGCGTTCGCGTGGATCGAGCACGGCTTTGGCGGCGGGGAGGTGTTGCCCTTGAACGTGGTCATCCACGACCCGCCCACGGTGCCCCATGGCTTTCGCAGCGTGACCGGGCTCGAAGCCCTGGACCGCGTCAGCCGTGCGGTGGCGCGGCAGCCGGGCGTGAAGGCGGTGGAGGGGCCGCTGTCTCCGCTGGGCGTGCCGCTGACGGCCCTGGAGGTGTCCACCCAAGCCCGGTCGGCGGCGTCCGGGGTGGCCAAGATGAATGCGGCTCTCACCCAGCTGGCCGCCGGCTTGCGCCGCGGCGCCCGGCAGGGGGCGGCGTTTGAGGCGGGCCTGCCGCGGATAACCCGCGGGCTGGGCCAGCTCCAGGTAAGCACCGAGCTGCTGGCGTCGGGCCTCGGGAAGTCTCAGTCGGCCGCCGTGGCGCTGAATCAGGGGAGTCTCTCGCTGTACCAGGGCTTGGAGCAATATCAGGCGGCCTTGAGCACGCTGGAGGCCGACGCCGGTCAGCTGGCGACAGGCGCAGGCCAAGTCCAGCAGGGGTCAGCCGCGGCCGCCGCCGGAGCGGCCCAGCTGGGCCAGGGGGCGTCGGGACTGTCGGGGGCGGCGGGGCAGATGGCTCTGACCGCGGCCCAGCTCACGCAGGGGCTCGCGGCGGCGTCGGCGCGGCAGGCGTCCCTCACGCGGGATGCCCAGTCGCTGGCCCAGCAAGATCCGGCGCTGTCCGGCAACACGACGTATCAGGCGCTGCAGCAGGGGCTTGCGGCCGAGGGAGCAGCGATCGCCGGGCTCGAAAGCGCGTCGGCGGCGCTGCAGCAGGGACTCACCGCGGCGAGCGGCCAAAGCCAGGCGCTGTCGCGGGCGCTGGCATCCTTGGCGCAGAGCGTGGCCGCGATCGATGCGGGCACCGCCACCCTGGCGCACGGGCTGGGGAGCCTCTCCGGGGGCCTCGGGCAGCTGGCCCACCAGACCAGCGGGCTGGTGAGCGGCGCCCACGCGCTGAGCGGCGGGCTCACCGAGCTCTCGGGCGGAACCGCCTCACTGGCCCGCGGGGCCGCGCAGATTGGGCAGAGTCTCGGCACCGCCGCGGCGGGGCTGTCAAGCGGCAGCGGCCAGGCAGGCCAGCTGGTGGCGGGCCTCACCCAAGCCAGTCACGGCACCCAAGAGGTTGCCGTGCACCTGGGGCAGCTGGGGACCCTGTTTCTCACGCCACTGGCGTCGCAGGCTGGCACGACGCCGCTCATCACGCCGGGGCTCTTGGCCAATCCTCAGTTTCAGCCGGTGCTGAAGGCGTATGTCTCCCCCGGCGGGCACGTGGCGACGCTCACGGTGGTGCTGAGCCAAAACCCTTACGACGCCAAGGCCATGAGCCAGCTCGGGCCCATTCGGACCGCGATCCAGAATGCGCTGCGCGGGACGCCGTTTCATGGCAGCCAGGTGTATCTGGGGGGAAGCACCAGCCAATCGGTCGCCCTCCAGCGCCTGTCCGGCCAGGACTTTGGCCAGACCGCGCTGCTGGTGCTGGTGGTGATCGGGGTGATGCTGCTGATTCTGCTGCGGTCGCTGCTGGCGCCGGTGCTGCTGCTGGGACTGGTGAGCCTCAACTACTTCGCCACCACGCGGGTGGCCGCCTGGGTCGCCACGGGGTGGCTGCACCAGAGCGGGCTCGCGTGGACGGTGCCTTTCTTCAGCTTCCTGCTGCTGGTGGCGCTGGGCGTCGACTACATTATCTTCTACATGGCGCGCTTCCGCGAGGAAGAGAGCCGCGGCATTCGCCCGGCGCTGGTGCGCACGGCGCGCCTGGCCGCCCCCGTGGTTTTCTCGGCCGCCCTCATCATGGCGGGCACGTTTGGCAGCATGGCCGCGTCGGGCGCCGTGGACCTGATGGAAATCGGCATCACCGTGGTGATTGGGCTTGGGCTGGACATGGTGCTCATCATGGGCATCACGGCGCCGGCGGCGGTGCGCATCCTAGGTCCCGTGCTGCACTGGCCGTTTTCGCTGCGCCCGCCGGCGTCTGCCGCGGCCGACGCCTGACCGCCGCGCGGCTCGGCGGACAAGAAAGCCCCCGGGATGCGCGCGCATCCCGGGGGCTTCTCGGCGGCAGAGGGCGCTACCCGATCATGTGGCCAAACAGCTGGCCGGCCAAGAGGCCCAGCACAATGCCGATGACGGCCACCAGGACAAACTGCAGCCCGCTCTTCCACCACACGCCCTTCGCCACGTTGGCCTTGACGGCCCCCAGGAGAAACGCCGCCAACAGCGCAAAGCCAATGGCCCACCGCATCGCGAGGGGGGGAACGTGGATGAACAGGAACGGCAGCACCGGGGCCAACGATCCGGCAATCACGGCCAGAGCCATGACGCCGGCCGAGGTCCAGGGGCTGTCCAATCCTTCCACGATGATGCCCAGCTCTTCCTTCATCATGAAATCCACCCACTGATGCTTGTCCTGCATCAGCCGGCGGGTGAACTGCTCTGCCTCGTCGTGAGGAAACCCCTTCTGGCGCAAGATCCCTTCGACTTCCCGGCGCTCTTCATCGGGCACTTCGTCCACTTCGCGCATCTCGCGCTGCCACTCGCTCTGGAAGTACTCGTTTTGTGCCTGGGTGCTGAGATACGCGCCCAGCGCCATGGACACCGTGGCGGCCGTCGTGGCGGCCAGGGCCGCCAAAATCACAGCCTTGGACGACAAGCCGGAGGCGGCCACCGCCACCACCAGCACGGTGACCGACACCAAGCCGTCGTTGACGCCAAAAACGATTTCGCGAATGGAGCGGGCGCCCGGGCTGTGAACTCCCTCTTCCTTGACCGCGCTGCTGGCTGCTTCGGACGCCATCTCATCACCTCCGGCGCGGCGCGCTCGCTAAGCGGCTCGCCGCGCGCGCCTTTATGTAAGCGCCTCTATGGTAGCAGAATCGATGGCACCCAGCGTGGCGGCCACGGCGTCCACCAGGCGGTCCACCTCGTCCTCCGCAATCACCAGCGGGGGCGCCAGGATCACGATGTTGTCGCCGTCGGGCCCCACGTCGGTGGTGCGGCCCACCAGCATGCCTCGGGCGCGCAGGTCCGCCACCACCCGGCGCGTGAGTGCGGCCGCCAGCGCGGGCTCCTCGGAGTCGCCCCCCAGCTCGATGCCGACCAGAAGGCCCCGCCCCCGGATGTCCCTGACGGCCCAGTGTCCCGCCAGGGCTTGCACCAGGCCGTGCAGCAGCCGGGCGCCGCGCACGCGACTTTGCTCCGGCAAGCCGTCGCGAGCCAGCACGTCCAGATTCGCCAGCGCTACCGCCGCTGCGACCGGGTGGCCGCCGTAGGTGTTGACGTGGCGAAAATGGTCCCCGGCCCCCGTGGGGGGAATCGTGCCGGGAAACGTCCCCTCGATCGTCTGGAACAGCTCGTCGGCAAAGGCCGCGGCCCCAATGGGCTGGTAGCCGCTGGCGAGTCCCTTGGCCATCGTCACCACGGCGGGCGACACCGCAGGCCCCCGGCCCTGATGGCCAAACCATGTGCCCACCCGGCCAAATCCCGTCACCACCTCGTCGACGATGAGCTTGACGTCGTAGCGGCGGCAGATGGCAGCCACGCGGGCCAGGTAGTCGTCGGGCGGCACCAGCACCCCGCCGCCTGCGGTGATGGGCTCCACGATGACGGCGGCGACGCTCTCCGGACCTTCCTGCTGGATTCGGCGGTCAAAGTCGTCGGCGCACCGCAGATCACACGCGGGATAGGTCAAGTGAAACGGGCAGCGGTGGCAGTAGGGCGCCGCCACCTGGCCAAAGCCCGCGGGCAGGGGGCCGTAGTCCTGACGCCGGGCGGCTTGTCCACCGGCTGCCAGCGTGGCCAGGGTGCTTCCGTGATAGGCGCGGTCGCGGCCAAGAATCTTAAAGCGCTCGGGCTGCCCGCGCCGGCGCCAATACTGGCGCACCACTTTGAACGCCACCTCGTTGGCTTCCGACCCGGAGTTGGTAAAAAACACGCGCGGCGTGCCGGGCAGCAGCTCAGCCAGGCGGCGGGCCAGGCGGATGGCCGGCGGATGCGATTGCGTCAGCGGGAAAAAGGGCAGCTGGGCCATCTGGGTCGCTGCGGCGTCGACCAGCTCCTGGCGGCCATACCCCACGTTCACACACCACAGGCCCCCCGTGGCGTCCAAATACGGCCGACCCGACGCGTCGATGACGGTTGCCCCCCGCCCCTCCACCAGCATTAAGGGGCCGCTGCCCGCCCAAAGCGCGCCGTGCGCCGTGAGGGGATGCCAGAGGTGCTCCTGATCCCAGCCGCGCAGGGGGTCGGTGGCGGGCAACTCTATCATGGTGCCACTCCTGTCTGGGGCCTTGGGCCCGCGGACTTCACTTGTGGGTGCTGGCCCGATTATCGAGGGGCGCCGGGGAGCCGTCAATGGCCGAAGGGCCCAGCGCGCGCGGCCCTGGCGGCGCCGCGGGCTTTCTGGCCGCCGGGCCCGATCTGCTGGCTTACGGCTAGGGGGACTCCAGGTGGGCGAGGCCGGTGGCCCCGTCCCACAGCGGGGTGCCGAGGAAGGTGGCCGCACGCGCGGCCAGGAGCCCGCCTGCCAGGGGGCGCCGCGCCGGCTGGCCCAGCGCCGCGGTGGGGACGCCTTCGATGAGGGACGGGTCATGGTGGAAGTGGGCCGCCACCTGGCGGCCCCAGTCAGCCCGGGTGACGTAGTCCGGGCCGGCCACATGCCAGAGGCCCACGGCGTCGGCCGCCCACAGGCGGCGGGTGGCGTCGGCCAGATTGGCGGCCGATGTGGGATTGCCCCACTGGTCGCTGGGCAGGCGCACGGAGCGTCCGGCGGCGAGGTTCTGGGTCAGCCGCTCAATAAAGCCCTGGCCGCGCGCGGCCCGGCCGTAAACCCAGGTGGTGCGCACGACGAGCGCGCGGTCCGGCAGCTCGTGGGCCAGCAGCGCCTCGACCGCGAGCTTATCCCGGCCATACACCGAGAGGGGATGGGGACGGGCGTCCTCGGCGTAGGGGCCCTCGGTGCCGTCAAACACATAGTCGGTGGAGAAGAAGACGAGGCGCCGGCCGTGCTTGCGGACCCACGCCGCGATGGCGGTGGGCCCGTCCACATTCACCCGGCGGCTTTTGGCCGGGTCCGCCTCGCAGCCGTCCACATGGGTGTAGGCGCCCGCCAGCCAGACGGTGTCCGGCTGAACGCGGTTCAGCACCGCCTCGACGCCGCGCACGTCGGCGAGATCCAGCTGCACGTCTGCGGCTGTCGTGTGGCCGGTTCCCACGACCAGCGCGCCGGGGGCCGCGAGAGCGGCAAGCAGGTGCGAGCCCACCTGACCCGTGGCCCCCACCACCAGGTGGCGTCCGCTCATGAGAGCCGCTCGCCATACTGCGCGGCATAGTAGGCGCGATACGCGCCGGATTTGACGCGCTGCCACCAGTCCCGGTGCTCGCGGTACCAGGCCACGGTGGCCGCGAGTCCCTCGTCCAGCGGAATCAGGGGGGCAAAGCCCAGCTCATCCTGAATTCGGCGGGTGTCGAGCGCGTAGCGGCGGTCATGCGCCGGGCGGTCGGCGACGTGCACCAATCGGTCGGGGGAGACCTGCAGCAGCGCCATCAGCTGCTGCGCGAGCGCCAGGTTGTCGCGCTCGCCGTGCGCGCCCACATTGTAGACGCGGCCGGCGCGCCCATGATGCAGCACCGCCCCGAGCGCGCGGCAGTGGTCCAGCACGTGGATCCAGTCGCGCACCTGGCGCCCGTCGCCATAGAGAGGCAGGGGCTCTCCCGCCAGAGCGTTGGTGATGAACAGAGGAATGAGCTTTTCGGGGAACTGGTAGGGCCCATAGTTGTTGCCGCATCGCGTGATGACCGCGTCCAATCCATGGGTGGCGGCGGCCGCGAGCACCAGGAGGTCTGCCGCGGCCTTGCTGGCCGCGTACGGGCTGGTGGGCTGAAGGGGATGTTGTTCGGTAAACGGGGCATCGCCGGGCGCGAGGCTCCCATACACCTCATCCGTGGACACGTGCAAGAGGCGGGGCACGCCCGCCGCCCGCACGGCGTCCAGCACCACCTGGGTGCCCACGACGTTGGTGGCGGCAAACGCCTGGGCCCCCAGGATGCTGCGGTCCACGTGGGACTCCGCGGCAAAGTGCACCACCGCATCCACGCGGCCGTCCAGCACACTCCGAACATCATCGGGCCGCGTGACGTCGCCGACCACCAGCCGGTGGCGGGCGGGGTCCAGCCCTTCGAGGTTCTCGGCATTGCCGGCGTAGGTGAGGGCGTCCAGCGTCACGACCGAGGCGGAAGGGTCACTGTCCAGGACCCAGCGGACAAAGTTGGACCCAATGAACCCTGCCCCGCCGGTCACCACGATGCGCATGCACGACCCCCCTTTTGTCTCTCGCCGCGGGCGCGGCCCTGCCGTCTCTATCCTGCCGCCTCTATCGATGATGGGTGGTCCAGTCAAATCCGATGGTGGGGTCGTCCCACGCCAGCCGCAGCTCGTCGGGGTCATCCGGCCGGTACGACTCGGTCGTGAAGTACAAAATCTGCGCCGGCGTGGTGCCCAGCACCCGATAGCCGTGGGCCACGCCCTTGGGAATCACCAACAGCGCCGGGTGGTGCTCCCCCAGATAAAACACGTTGGTGACGCCCTCGGTCGGTGACCCCGGGCGCAGGTCATGCAAGACGGCCTGGGCCTCGCCGACGGGAAAGAACCACAGGTCGTCCTGCCGCTTGTGATAGTGAAACGCCTTGATGACACCCGGATATGACAGGGAGAGGGAGGCTTGCCCAAAGCGGGACAGGAGTCCCTCGTCGTCGCGCAGCACTTCCTCGAAAAATCCCCGGTCGTCGGGATGGCGCACCAAGGGCTTGACCACCACTCCCTCAATCCGTCGAGCGGGCGCATGGGTCGGTCCGGCCACGGCTACAACACCTCCACGATGCAGTGGTCTCCCGTCACCAGGGTGATGGCGTGCGGCGCCATGCGGCGCCGCGTGACGCGGGTGCCCTGGCCCAGGAGGCTTCCGTCAATGCGGCCCGGGACGTCGTCCAGCACGGCGTCGGCCAGCACGATGCTGTTTTCCATTTCTGTGCGGCTCACGCGCACCCCCGGCCCCAGGCTGGTGAACGGCCCAATGAACGAATCCTCGACCACGGTGCCGGGGCCCAGGATGATGGGCCCGCGCAGCGTGGACCGCCGCACCACCACTCCATCGGACAGGACGACGCGCCCGGACACGTGACTCGCGTCGTCAACCTGGGCGCTGGCCGCGCGCCGAGGCGACAAGTCTTCCAGCACGAGGCGGTTGGCTTCCAGCAGGTCCTCCGGCTTGCCCGTGTCCTTCCACCAGCCCTGCACGCGCTCGGCGTGCACCGGGCGGCCGCGGTCCAGCAGCTGCTGCAGAGCGTCCGTGATTTCGAGCTCGCCGCGGGCCGAGGGCTTGAGGTGGCGCACCACGTCGAAAATCACGGGTCGAAACAGGTACACGCCCACGAGCGCCAGGTTCGAGGGGGGGACGGCGGGCTTTTCCACCAGCCGCACCACGCCACCCGCCTCGTCCACCACCGCGACGCCAAACTGCTCGGGGTGGGGAACGGCCGTAAGCAGAATCGCCGCGTCCCAGTCTGCCTCGCGAAACCGGCGGGCCAAGTCTGACACGCCGCCCTTCAGCAAGTTGTCACCGAGGTACATCAGAAAGGGGTGGCCACCCAAAAACGGCGCCGCCACCGCCACGGCGTGGGCCAAGCCCAGCGGGGCGGCCTGTGGAATGTAGGTGATGCGGCAGCCAAACTGCGCGCCGCTGCCGACGGCGGCTTCAATCTCGCGTGCGGTGTCGCCCACCACCACGCCCACCTCCGTGATGCCGGCCGCCACCAGCGCCTCAATGGCGTAAAACAGCATGGGTCGGTTGGCCACGGGCAGCAGCTGCTTGGAGCGGGTGTACGTCAGCGGCCTGAGCCGCGACCCCGTTCCCCCGGCCAGCACCAAGCCGCGGAGCGTATCTCCCATCGCGTCGCGCTCCCCTTTCGTGGCGTGGCTCTGCCCGCTGCCCACCGCTCAGCGGGCCATCGGCCGAAGCTCCCGTGACCCTCCCGGCCGCCGAGGCGGCGCTGCCGGCGCCTTCGCCGGCCGGGAGATATGCTGCCGGCGGACAGGGTCGGGACGGCGGGCCGGCTTGGGCCGCTCGGGATTGCCCACCCGAAGCCGGGGGCTGGCAATCTGATCATGAAGCGAGTGTAGGCTTGCCACGATGAACAATCAAGGCTGGGCAATCAAGGAGGCGGAGGGGCTGGCTCGGACAGCCCATGCGCTGACTCAGGGTGAGGCGCGCGTCCGGCTGGAGTCCCCGAGCATCGCGTGTCCATCGGGTGTTCATCGGGTGTTCATCGGGTGTTCATCGGGTGTTCATCGGGTGTTCATCGGGTGTTCATCGGGTGTTCATCGGGTATTCAATGATGCAGGCTGTGGAGGAGCTTGGCCGGCGCGCGGCACACGAGCCGCGGATCTCCAGATGAGTGGGCGAGCGGCGTCTGTCGAACGGGGACCGGCGCCGCGGGGGGCGGGTGTTGACAGCGGCCCCCGCATCGCATAGCATGCATATCGCTA
>JAKADP010000141.1 GCA_021820465.1 Bacillota bacterium | reverse complement strand
GACAGCGGAGGCGGTGAGGCGGATGATGGACCGGTGGCGGGCTCTCGCGGACCAGATTGCCCCCAGCGAGATGTCCCACACCCTGCCGGCACGTTCGCGGATCCACTAGGCCGGTCTTGACGGCCGCATGACGGCTGTGCAGGGAGGAAGGATCGGCATGGATGTGGTGGCGGCTCCCTTTCCGGTTAGCTGGGACGTCGATGCCAATGTCGCGTCCATGGAGCGACGCTTGGCCGGGAGTCCCCGGGGAAGCTTGGTGGCCTTCCCGGAAGGGGCGCTGTCCGGCTACTCCGATGACCTGGCCGGGCTGGGCGCGCTGAACCCGGCTCGGCTGGACGCCGCGCTGGCCCACATTCAGTCACTCGCCGTGCGCCATCAGGTGTCTGTGGCGCTGGGAACGCTCTGGCCGGCCCAAGGAGGCAGGGCCGGCTGGACCAACAGCGCCGTCGTGGTGAGTCCAGACATCCCGCAGAGGTGGTGGTATCACAAAGTCAACCTCGCCACCCACGAGCGGGGCGTTTTGGCTTTTGGCAACCAGCTGGCCGTGCGAGCCGGCGCCCCGGCCGTTCTGGGCGTGCAGTTGTGCCGGGACCTCCGCTTCCCCGAACAGTGGCGGTGGCTCTGCCAGCAGGGCGCCGAAGTCCTGCTGTATCTGACCCATGCTGTCGGGGAGCCCCGCGCCTACTCCGTGTGGAAAAGCCACCTGGTGAGCCGAGCCGCCGAGAACCAGCGGTTCGTGGTGGCGGTCAACACGGCCCACCCCGAGCAGATGTGCCCGACGGCCATCATCGACCCGCGAGGCGACATTCTCGCGGAGACTCAAGGCGCGGATGCCCAGGTGCTGACGGCGGCGCTCCACCTGGACGCCGTTTCGGACTGGTATCTGTCGCAGTCACGCACGGATCTGCTGCGGATCGTGGCCGGCGCTGCCCATGCCACCAGTAAACCTCGCCCGCCCCACGGGAACGCTCATCGATGACGCCGTCCTGCCGCGGGAGGGGCAGCCGGCGGGACCGCAGGGGCGCCTGAGGCCCGGGCGCGCGCCACGGCCGGTGTCGTCATCGCCCCACGCCGGCCAGCCCCAGCCCGGACAGCGCCCGATTGAACCGCTGTGACGGGTCGAAGAGCCAGACGCCGCTCACCTCCACCGCGCCGCAATTGTCCTCGTCCACAATCGAGACGGATCCCCTGGCCGTCACCAGCGTGATGTGGATGGTGTAGGTGATGGCGGGACACAGGAAAGGGGCCGTCGTCACGATGGACAGCGCGTTGGCCGCCTGCGTGATGCGGGCCAGGGCGGCGGGATTGGTGATGTGCCGCGAAATCCGCCGGGAAGAACCCGCCAGCCCTTCTGAGATGTCGGCTGACCGCACGGGCCCGGTGACGTAGGTGCGGGCCGGGCGCGGCGGATCCTCGAACACCGAGGCCACGTATCGCACCAGCGATGCGCCTTGGCCCAGCGACCGCAGGTTCACCACCAGATTCTCAGGGGGCTGGCCCACGCCCACAAAGCGGGTGTACTCGCGCTGGTGCACGGTGTAGGGGCCCTGGGCATTTATGTTGGAGCTGCCCGAGAAGGCCGCGACTTCGCGGTATCCCAGTAACCACAGCGCACGGCCAATCCACGCCGCGGCCGCGTGAGCCCCCGCGGGCACGCGGTACGTGGAGCTAAAGCCCACTTTGCTGTAGGGGCTCCCTGTGATGCCAGCGCTCCAGCTCATCCCCGGCTGGGGCGGCACGGGCTCGGCCCCGGGCGGCACCAACACCTCGACCAGCGGGGCGGAGGCCACCGGCGGCACGCTGAGGGCAAACGCCCCCGCGCCAGCGGGCGTGTGCAAGCGAATCGTGGTGGCCGTCAGGTCCGTGAGGATCCCCTGCGGATACAGCCCCGTCACCCATCCCAAGCCCGTGAGCACCAGCAGCGCCGCCGCCACGGGCAGTAGCCAGCGGGAGCCCATGATGGTCCCCTCCCCGCTTCATCCAACGAGGACACGGGTGGGTCGGTTGCACCGCCAGCAGCCGGTTAGGGTGCCTCTGCCGCCGCCAGCTCCAGAATGGACAGAATCGCCCCCAGATGGCTGAATCCCTGAGGAAAGTTGCCGCGCGGCTCGTTCGTGTCCATGTCCACGTGCTCGCCCAACAAACCTAGGTCGGTGGTGTGGCTGAACAGGTCTTGCAAGATGCGCTTCGCCTCATCCAGGCGGCCCAGCTGCAGGTATACCCGCGCCAGCCAGTAGCTGGCCAGGATAAACGGGTGGGCGGCCTCCCCCATCATGTCGTTCCGGTAGCGATACACCCAGGGATGCTCGACTAAGTCCTGCTCCATGCGGGCCAAGGTCTTGAGAAAGCGCGGGTCGTCGGCCCGCACAAACCCATACAGCGGCAGCGTCAGGAGGGCGGCGTCCACGGTGTCGCCGCCAAACCGCTGCGTGTAGATGCCCAGCGCCGTGTTGAAGCCCTCGGCCTCCACGCGGGCGCGGACGGCCTCCGCCGCCGTGTGGTACAGCGCCGCGGACTCCGTGCGCCCCACCGCGGCCAGCAGGCGGGAGCCGTACTCCAGCGACACCCAGCACATGACTTTGGAGTGCGTGTAGTGATCGTCCTGCCCACGGAACTCCCACAGGCAGCAGTCCTTCTGCTCCCAGCTGCGCGCCACCCACTCCAAGAGGAACTCCAACCCATCCACGTAGCTCGCCAGCCACTCCTGGTCCTGGCAGGTTTCGTGGTAGCGCCACATCGCCCACACCAGCGCGCCCTCGATATCCAGCTGGAGCTGAGCGGTGGCCGCGTTGCCTTCCCGCACGGGCCGCGAGCCCCGAAACCCATTGAGCCACGAGAGGTCGCGCTCATACCGAATCAAGGTGCCGTCCACCCGAAAGAACGGAGCCTTAAAGGGCTTGCCCTGCAGGTCCACCGTGTTGATGAAGAAATCGATAATCCGCCGGGCGGCCACATGCTCGCCAGCCACCAGCAGCGCCTCCGCGGCGTAGCACCCGTCGCGCACCCAGGCAAACCGATAGTCCCACTGGCGCTCCCCGCCCACCTGCTCGGGCAGTGACGTGGTGGGCGCCGCCACAATGGCCCCGTTCGTGCGATAGGACAAGCCGTGTAGCACCAACAGCGATCGCTTCAACTGCGCGAGAAAGGGGCCCTGGTACGTGGTGGCCGCCAGCCGCCGCCAGTACTGGACGTTGCGTTCGAGGCCACGGCCTGCCTCTGCCTCGGGGTCCAGGTCCAGTTCGGGCGAATGGCCGTCGGGATGGTGAATGAGCCGCACATCGTACGTTCCGGGGTCCAGCGCCCATGAGTCGGTGGAGGGGATGTACCGCGCGCCCTTACCGGTCAGCATCAGCTGCAGGGACTCCCCATCGGTGGGGTCCTCAAACATCGCACCGGTGTCGGTCAGCGTCAGGCCCGCCGCGATGAGGCCGGTTTCAAACACGGGGCGAATGATCAGCTCCAGCGGCAGGTCGCTCTCCACCACCCGATGCAGCTCCTGGCTGCCAATCGCCAGGTAGTCGGTGACCGTGGCCTCGCCCGTGGCGCCTTCCGCCGTGGCCGTGTAGTGCGTTGCCAGGATGTTGGTGTCCTCCAGGTAGTGCTGCTCCGTGCGGTACGGCACCGTCGGCCTGATGACAAAGTAGCCGTTGCGGTCGGCGCCCAGCAGTTTGGCAAAGACGGCAGGGCTGTCAAATCGCGGAAACGGAAGCCAGTCGATGGATCCGTCCGGGGACACCAGCGCGGCCGTGTGGGAATTTGAAAGCAGTCCGTAGTACTCCATGCCGCTATGCTATCGCGGCCACGCCTCAGAAGCAAACAACGCAAATGCTGCAAACGCCGCAAACACCGGCGCCGTGCTCTATCGCGACGCTCCAGCGCGAGCCAGCTGTCCCCCTGGCACCAAGCTCGCCCTCGGCCTACACTGACGTGCAAGCTGTGGTCCAGCAAGCCGAGCAGCACGCTCAGGTCATCTCCGTCCGCGGCAAGCCGACGGTGGTGGTCTTGTCCGTAGGTGCTTACGAGCGCCTCACACGGCCGCGAAACACC
>JAKADP010000047.1 GCA_021820465.1 Bacillota bacterium | reverse complement strand
CGGCTTTTAACGGGAGGTGCGGCATGGCAGGCGGCCGTTGGCTGAGGGGCATTGTGACCATTGTCCTCGTGGTGCTGTTTGTGGCGACGCTCATGGAGCTGTTCAGCTCCCAGACGCCCACCATTCCCACCCGGCCCATCAGTCAGATGATGACGATGGCGAAAGCTGGCCAGATTCACTCCGTGAAGATGAATCCGTCCAGCAGCACCATCACGGTCACGGAGCAAAACGGCTCCAAGTACCAAACCATCTATGACGCGGGGGGCACCACGTCGGTCAGCAACGCCCTGATGGCCGATGGGATTGCTGTGGACATTTTGCCGCCGGCCACCACGTCGTTTTGGCTGTCGCTGGCGAGCAACTTCCTGCCCCTCCTGTTTGTGGCCGGGATTCTCTATCTCCTGTTCAGCCAGACGCAGGGCGGAGGCAACCGCGTGATGCAGTTTGGGAAGAGCCGTGCCCGCATGCATACGGAAGAGCGCCGGCGCGTCACGTTTGACGACGTGGCCGGCGTGGAAGAGGAGAAGCAGGAGCTGGCTGAAATTGTCGACTTCCTGCGCTATCCGAAGAAGTATCTGGAGCTGGGCGCGCGCATTCCCAAGGGCGTCCTGCTGTTTGGCGAGCCGGGCACCGGCAAGACCCTCTTGGCCCGGGCCGTGGCCGGGGAGGCGGGCGTGCCTTTCTTCTCCGACAGCGGCTCTGACTTTGTCGAAATGTTTGTGGGCGTGGGTGCGTCCCGGGTGCGGGACCTGTTTGACCAGGCCAAGAAAAATTCTCCCTGCATCGTGTTCATCGATGAGATTGACGCCGTCGGGCGGATGCGGGGCGCGGGCTACGGCGGGGGCCATGACGAGCGCGAGCAGACGCTGAATCAGCTTCTCGTGGAGATGGACGGCTTCGGCATCAACGAAGGCATCATCGTGATTGCCGCGACCAACCGGCCGGACGTGTTGGACCCGGCCCTGCTGCGGCCCGGCCGCTTTGACCGCCAGGTGGTCGTGCACCGCCCCGACGTCAAGGGCCGTATCGCGATTCTGGAAGTGCACACGCGCGGCAAGCCGCTGGACCAGGACGTGAGCTTGGAGACCATTGCCAAGCGCACGCCGGGATTCACGGGCGCTGACTTGGCCAACTTGGCCAACGAGGCGGCGCTGCTGGCGGCGCGCAAGCGGGCCAAGCGCATTCACATGGAGCACTTCGAAGAGGCGGCCGAGCGCGTGATGGGTGGCCCCGAGAAGAAGTCGCGGGTGATCAGCGACAAGGAGAAGCGTGCCGTGGCGTTCCACGAATCAGGCCACACCCTGGTGGGGATGCTGGTAACGCATGGCGACCCGATCCACAAGGTGAGCATCATCCCGCGCGGGATGGCCATGGGCTACACGCTGCCGCTGCCGGAGGAGGATCGGTACCTGCTGACGCGGGACCAGATCTTGGACCAGATGGCCATGGCGCTGGGGGGCCGGGCCGCGGAGGAGCTGGTGTTTGGCGAAATCTCGACCGGCGCCTCGGATGACCTGGAGAAAGTGTCCAAGCTGGTGCGGCGGATGATCACCGAGTACGGCATGTCGGATGAGCTCGGTCCCATGACGTACGGCACGCGCCACGACCAAGTCTTTTTGGGCCGCGACCTCATGCGGGATCGCGACTACGGCGAGGAGGTGGCGGCGGCCATCGATCGTGAGGCGCGCCGCATCGTGATGCAGCAGTTTGAGCGGGCGAAGCGGATCCTGGAGAAGCACCGGGAGGTGCTGAACCGGATTGCGCAGACCCTGATTGAGAAGGAGACGCTGGAAGCCGAGGAGCTGTTGGACCTGGTGGGTCCGATTGAGCGGGCCAGCTGACGCCGCTGAACTTGATGGGCGAGGGAGTGCGCGGACTGGGACAGGATAAGCCAAATCACGACCCCAATGCATTTGTGGGCGGGACAGAGCACGGCATCGGCGTGTACACGCAGGCGACCGACCGGTTCAAGACGATCTCGCTGCACGCCGTGTGGCTCACGACGCTGACGGAGGGCGCCGCGAGCGTCACGGCGCTGGTGCCGTCCCTGCTGCGCCGGGGCGCGCGCCGCTGGCCGGATTGGCGGTCCATGGAGATGCGCCTGGAAGAGCTTTATGGCGCGGCCTTTCGGGCGGCCGTGGAAAAAGTCGGAGACCAGCAGCTGGTCTCCTGCCACCTGGAGATTCCGGACGGGCGCTTTTTGCCGGGCCATCCCGACACGCTGTCGGCGGGCATCGAGTTTTTGAATCATGTCATGTCGGAGCCCCACCTGGTGGATGGCACGTTTCCCGCCGAGGCGGTGGCCCAAGAGAAGGAGACCTTGACCCGCCGCATCCAGGGCATCATCAACGACAAGGCGCAGTACGCCACCATGCGCCTGATGCAGGTGATGGCTGAGGGGCGGCCCTTTGGCCTATCGCGCTATGGGCGCGTGGAGGACGTCGCGGCCCTCACCCCGCGGATGGTCACCGAACGGTACCGAGAGGTGTCGCGCGAGGCGCCCCTCTTGTTCTTTGGGGTGGGGGCGCTGGACGCGGCGGCGCTGGAGCGGGCGGTGCGGCAAACCTGGCAGTCCCGCCCCGCCGACGTCGGCATGCCGCCGATGGCCCCCGTGCCGGGTCTGCACCAGCGCAAGCTGGTCGTGGACGAGCAGGAGGTCAACCAGGGCAAGCTCAACTTGGGCTACACGACCGGTGCGCGCCTGCCCGACCGCGACTACCCGGCGCTCATGATGTACGCGGGCATCTTGGGAGGCTTCAGCCACAGCAAGCTGTTTGTCAACGTCCGCGAGAAAGCCAGCCTGGCCTACTACGCGTATGCGCGCGTTGATGGCGTCCTGGGGCTGATGCACATTGGCGCGGGCATCGAGTTTAAGGATTTCAGCGAGGCGATGCGCATCATCGAGCAGCAGGTGGCCGATATGGCCGCGGGGCACATCACCGAGCAGGAGATGGACTTCACCCGTCGGGGATACGTGACCAGCCTCAAAACCACGGAGGATGCTCCGGGGTCCCTCATTGGCATGCAAATGCAGCGCCTGCTGATGGGCGGCGGCTTGTTGCCGGGGGACCTCATCCCGGCCCTGGAGCGCGTCACCATCAGGGACATCACCCGGGTGGCCGAATCCGTGTCCCTGGACACGGTGTACTTTTTGACCGCGAAAGGAGAGGGTCACGACGTCCGCCTCCCGCTATCATGACCCGCTGGTAGACGAAACGGTGGTGCGCACCACGCTGCCCTCGGGGCTTCGGGTGGTCGTGATGCCGCGGCCTGGGCAGCGCCGCACCTACGCGACGTTTGCCACGTACTACGGATCGATCGACAGTCATTTTCGCGTGCCGACGACGGGCGCCGATTTGGAGGTGCCCGACGGCATCGCGCACTTTCTGGAGCACAAGATGTTTGCCAAGCCCGAAGGCGACGTCATGGACCAGTTTGCCGCGCTGGGCGCGTCCACCAACGCGTACACGGAATATCTCACGACCAGCTATCTGTTCTCGACGACGGATCGGGTGGCCGAGTGCCTCGCCATCCTGATGGATCTGGTGCAGCGCCCGCACTTCACGGAGGAAAACGTCCACAAGGAGCAGGGCATCATCGAGCAGGAGCTGCGCATGTATCTGGACATGCCCGGGGATCGGGTGCACTCCAACCTGATGCGGGCGCTGTATCAGAAGCATCCGGTGCGGCTCGACATCGGCGGCAGTGTGGCGTCCATCCGGACCATCACGCCGGATGTGCTGTACCGGTGCTACGAGACGTTTTATCATCCCAGCAACATGTTGCTGTTTGTCGTGGGAGACGTCGATCCCCAAGCGATCATGGACCAGATTGCCGAGGCGCAGCGGGAGAAGGGGCTCACCGAGAGCCAAGGCGAGATTGTCCGCTACCTCCCGGACGAGCCCGCGCCGGTGGCCGAGCCGTGGGTGGAGCAGGTGATGCCCGTGTCGCTGCCCCTCGTGACGATTGGCTACAAAGATCCGGTCGGCCGGCTCGCGGGCGCAGAGCTTCTGACCCGCGAAGTGGTCAGCGACGTCATGTGGGGCGTGCTGCTGGGCAAGGCATCCCCGCTGTGGAGCCGCCTGTACGAAGAGGGGCTCATTAACGACCGCTTCGGCGCCCACTACACGGCGGCCACCACCTACGCCTATTCGTCGATGGGGGGCGAGACTCCCGACCCGGAGCGGCTGGCCGAGGTGCTGGCCGAGGAGCTGCCGCGCGTGGCTATTACGGCCGAGGACGTGGAGCGCCAGAAGAAGAGCCAGTGGGGGGGCTTTGCCACCCTGTTCAACAGCCCCGGCGACTTGGCGTATCAGTACAACGCCTGGCACTTTCGGGGCGTCGACCTGTTTCAGTTTTCCGACGCCCTCGCGCGCGTGTCGGCCAAAGAGGTGGAAGCCCGGCGGGACGAGCATGTCC
Organism: Bacillota bacterium; assembly: GCA_021820465.1. Classification (GTDB taxonomy): domain Bacteria; phylum Bacillota; class Sulfobacillia; order Sulfobacillales; family JAIMBI01; genus JAJZWV01. The sequence goes on along the minus strand of JAKADP010000047.1, from coordinate 15,729 downwards.
AGCTGGCGCACCGCGCGGTCTCCGTCATTCGCCCCGAGTCGGCATGACGACGGCGCGTTTGGTGGCCCCGCTGGATGGGGGTCATCTCAGCATCGCGGACGTCGCCTATGTGGCTTATCACCCCGAAGGCGCGCCCGGGCTGGACCCCGCGGCGAGAGAGCGCATGCTGGCCAGCCGCGCCGTCGTCGACCGCGCCGTCGCCACCGACCGAGTCGCCTACGGGGTCACCACGGGCTTCGGGCGGTTCAGCGACGTGGCGATTGCCGACCCGGACCGCGGACAGCTGCAGGTCAATCTCATTGAAAGCCACAGCGCGGGCGTCGGGGAGCCCCTGCCCGCTCCCGTGGCGCGGGCCATGGTGCTGCTGCGCGCCAACGCCTTGGCCAAAGGGTTTTCGGGCGCACGGCCGGTGCTGGTGGAGCGGCTGCTGGATCTGCTGACGCACGACATTGTCCCTGAGATTCCGCGCTTTGGATCCGTGGGCGCCAGCGGCGACCTGGCACCGCTGTCACATCTGGCGCTGGTGCTGACGGGCCGGGGCTTCGCCACGTGGCGCGGGGAGCGGATGACGGGGGCCGACGCCCTGGCGCGGGCCGGCCTCACGCCCGTGGTGCTGGGGGCGAAAGAAGGCCTCGCGCTCATCAACGGCACGCAAATGATGACCGCCTACGCGGCGCTCGTCGTGGCGCAGGCGAGGACCCTCCTGGACTGGGCGGACTTGGCCGCCGCGCTCACGGTCGACGTGCTGCGCGGGATTCCCGCGGCCTTCGACGAGCGGGTGGCGGCCATCCGGCCGCACCCCGGGCATGCGGTCACGGCGCGCCACCTGCGGGAGGCCTTGGAAGGAAGCCGCCTCACCACGCGGCCCGGGGAGCTCCGGGTGCAGGACGCCTACTCGCTCCGCTGCATCCCCCAGATTCACGGCGCGTCCCGCGATGCCCTCAGCCACATTGCCGAGGTGGTGGAGCGGGAAATCAACTCGGCCACCGATAACCCCCTGATTTTTGCCGAGGACGATGGGGTGGTGTCGGCGGGCAACTTTCACGGCCAGCCGGTGGCGCTGGCGCTGGACTATCTGGCCATTGCGCTGGCGGAGCTGGCGGACGTCAGCGAGCGCCGCATCGAGCGGATGGTCAACCCGGCGCTGTCAGGGCTGCCGCCGTTTCTCGTGCGCCAAGGCGGCCTGAACTCCGGCTTGATGCTGGCGCAGTACACCGCCGCCGCGCTGGTATCGCAGAACAAAGTGCTGGCCCACCCGGCCAGCGTGGACTCCATCCCCACATCCGCCAACCAGGAGGACCATGTCTCCATGGGGTCGGTGGCCGCCGTAAAGGCGCACGACGTGCTGCGCAACGTCACCTGGGTGATTGCGGCCGAGCTGATTTGCGGCGCCCAGGCTGCCGAGCTGGTGGGGCCCGACCGACTGGGCCAGGGCACCCGCACGGCCTACGACTGGGTGCGCCTGCGCGTGGCCCCGTGGGATCGCGACCGGGTGCTGTCGCCCGATCTGGAGCGTGTGGCGGCCGATCTCCTCGAGCCGACGTAGCGCGAAGTGCCGCGCGCCTGGCCCCCGGCCTCTCGCCCAGGTTGACATGGTGAACTAACCGGTTAGTATACCTGGTATGGACACAAGAGCAGGGGATACCCGAGACCGCGTGGCGGCCGCGGCCGCCCAGCTGTTTTACGCCGACGGTGTCACCGCGTCGGGCGTAGACGCCATCGCCCGGCAGGCGGAGGTCGCGAAGCCCACGCTGTACAGCCACTATCGCTCCAAGGCAGACTTGGTGGCGGCGGCACTGGCGCAGCAGCATCGGACCCGCCAGGACGTGGTGGAGCGGTGGCTAGCCCAGCGCGCCGCGGCCGCACCGGAGGCGCGCCTGCTGGCCGTCTTTGATTGGCTGGAAGACTGGTCGTCGGGGGCGGGGGCCCGCGGCTGCCCGTTTCTCAACGCCGCCGCCGAATTGGTGGGTCCGCAGTACGAGGCAGCCCGGCACGTTGTCCGACAGCACAAGGCGTGGTGGCGGGATCTGCTGGCAGGACTGGCGCGGGAAGCCGGAGCTTGCCAGCCAGACGCGCTAGCGCAAGAGCTGCTCCTGCTGATGGACGGCGCCAACGCGCGCGTTTTGGTGACGGGCGACCCGTCGATGGCGGCGGTCGCGCGCCGCATCGCCGCCCACCTCGTGCGCGAAGCCGTCGCGCCGGAGCCGGGCGCTGGCGCTCGGCCGGACACTCGCGCGTGACGCCTGACGCGGTCAGGATGCCGCGGCCGATCCCGATGTGGAGCGCTGCCGGACTGGCGGCGGGGCCGCTGGTTGGCTTGGGATTTGCGCGCTTTGCCTATGCGCTGCTGCTGCCCGCGATGGCAAGCCATCTCGGATGGTCACTGGCGACAGCGGGCGCCATGAATACCGCCAATGGGGTGGGCTATCTGGTGGGAGCGCTGGTGGCTGCGCCGCTGGGTCGGCGATGGGGCCTTGCTCATGCTTTCCTGGTGAGCTTGGCGATTACGGCGGTTGCCATGCTGGGGACCGGCGCGACGGGCAACACGCTGCTGCTGGCCCTGGCGCGACTGGTGAGCGGCGTGGGTGGGGGCGTGGCGTTCGTGGTGGGAGGGGGGATCGTGGCCCAAGCCAGCGCCCGAGATACCCCGCGCCGGGCCGCCCTGCTGTTGGGAACGTATTTTGGTGGGGCGGGCGCCGGCATCGTGCTGTCGGCCTGGCTGGTGCCGCAGATCCTCGCAGCCGGGCCGCCAGCCCTGGGATGGCGGCTGGCCTGGGGCGCATTGGGGCTGCTGAGTCTGCTGACCTTTCTCGCGGCCGTGCCGGCGCTGCGCCGGATGGGGCCTGCGTCCCCGAGCCGGGGCCAGCGGCCGGCTGGGCGCAGCGCGCTCCAGTCCCTGCGGCCGCTGCTGGTCGCCTATGGCGCCTACGGGCTGGGCTACATCATCTACATGACGTTTTCCGTGGCGCTGCTGGAGCACCGTGGGGCCGGGCGCTTAGAAGTCAGTTGGTTTTGGACGGTGCTGGGTGGTGCGGCCGCGCTGTCGGGATTTCTGTGGGGAGGCGTGGTGGGACGCGCGCGAGGCGGGCGCGGGGCCGCCGCGGCCATGGTGGTGGTGCTGGTGGGCAGTGTGCTGCCCCTGTGGTCCTCCGCTCCCATCCTGGCATTGGGGTCGGCGCTGCTGTTTGGCTCCGCCTTTCTCGCCGTCGTCACCGCTGTCACCAGCGTGGCCCGCCGCAACTTGGCCCCAGAGGGGTGGACCGGCGCCCTGGCTGCCCTCACGGTGATGTTTGGCGTGGGTCAGAGCATCGGCCCGTTGGCCGCGGGACTGATGGCACCGGCTCTCGGCGGAATCCGCGGAGGTTTGCTGTTCAGCGCCGCGGTTCTCGGCCTGGCCGCTGCTATCGCGTGGGCTCAGCGAGATGGCGGATCCCCAGCCCCCACGTCGTGACAGCTCACGAACGGTCGCGATGAGAGCGGATCCCGCCGCTGATGGCGAGCGCGTGGCCGCCGGCCTTGCGGGCGAGGGAGCGCCCGCTCCGCCACGGTGGGCCGGAGTCGGGGAGGCCGAGCCTGTCCCGTCAGCGGGCAGCCGCTGCGGGCCCATCCGACACAGCCATGGCGCTCAGCGCGGGGTGCACGGCCAGCGCCATGGTGGCAGCCAGGTACAGGCCGGAGAAAATCAGGATGGCCCCCCACGGGGTGGCGAGGGCCGCCAGACTGCCGGCCAGAACAGCGCCGATGGGCGTCCCGAGGGTGACCCCGGTGGTGAGGGCGCCAAACACGCGGGGATGGAGCCGCCGCGGAACGGCCTGGTACATGGCGGTGTGGATGGCGGGATTGAGCGGCCCAATGCCGATGCTGAAGAGGCCGGTGAGCACCAGCAGGGGCACGGCCCCAGGCACTAGGGCCAGAACCCAGAAGCGCGGCGCGCCGGCGGCCAGGTATCCTCCCACAAACGTGGCCCGCCGCGGCAGCCGGTATCCGAACCAGCCATAGAGCACCGTACCCACGACCGCACCCAGGCCGAGCGCGCCTCCCACCTCACCAAACAACACGGGGCTGTGGTAGGTGCTGCGAATGAATGCCGGTGCCAGGACCCCGTACAGCCCGCCATCCAGCAGGTTGGTCACCATCACCACGGCCACCACGGTTCTCAGCATGGGCTGCTGGAGAATGAAGCGCACCCCTTCGACGAGGTGCGCCCTCGCCGTTTGTCCTGCCGCCGGCCCGACCGGTCTCAGAGGTTCGGAGGCGGCGACGTGGGGAATGAGGATCAGGAGGAGGCCTGCCGAGGCCAGAAAGCTGATGCCATCCAGCGCAAACAGATTGAGGGCGCCCACCAGCGCGATCAGGATGCCGGCCAGCGGGGCCCCCACCAGCGTGCCGATGCGGTTCACCCCATCCAGCACGGTATTGACCCGGTCCAGGTTCGCGTCTGCGCGGTCGACCAGGGGCGGCACCAAGGCGGTTCGTGCCGTGTTGCCGGGGGTGGTGGACAGCCCCGCCAGAAACACCAGGGCCAACAGCACGGCAAACGGCAGCGCATGGGCCCGGTACAGGACGGGAACGGCCAGCACCACCAGGCCGCTGAGCCCGTCGCTCAGCACGCTCACACGCTTCTTGCCCCAGGCATCGACCAGCGGCGCGCTGGAAATGCCGGCAACGGCCACCCCAGCCGCGGCCGCCCCGGCGGCCAAGCCGGTTAGGGCCACACTGCCGGTGGTCTGCAGCACAAACCAGGGCAGTGCGAAGAGCATCAGCGTGTCGCCAATCCGGGATACGGCATTGGCGACGTACAAGGCATATAGGGGCACGGCTCCTGCGACGCGGCGGAGACGTCTTTGGTCCAAGACCCCGGCCCCCTCTCGCCAGAGCGCGGGGGAAGTGCCGCGCTCTGGCCAGTCTGGCACAGGCCGGGAGGTTCAACAGTGGCCGGAGGGACAATATAGCCGAACGCATGGTCTCGGCGCGCACCGGCCCGGATTCGACGTCCTGCCGACGCTGACTCAGCTACCCCAGCGGGTCCGGGGCGGGTTCCCAGGGCGGCTCTAAGCCAAAGCGGGCCCAGGCCCAGCGAATGGCGTCCAACACCGGGTCCGGCATGTCAGGCTGCGTGACGTAGTCGGCGACGCGCTTGGCGGAGTCAAGCCCGGTCCCCATGGCTGCCGCCATGCCCGCCCAGCGCAGGAGCGCCACGTCATTCAAGCCATCGCCGATCGCGAGCACCTCGTCAGATTGGATGCCCAGGCGCTGGCACGCCTGCCGCACCCCATCCACTTTGTCGACCCCCGGGGCGCACACGTTCACCTCGCGGATGCCCCGGTCGGGGTGGGGAAACACAAACGTTTCGTAACCATACCCCTTCGGGCCGAAGCGCTCCAGGAACTGGTCTATCTCGTCGGTGCCAAAGAGAAACAGCTCCAGCGGCTTTTTGTCCAGCGTGCGGGCGAGGTGGTCGACCACCCGATCCTCGCGCCGCCGGAAGTGCTGGCGGTGCTCGGCGGTCATGAGGTTGAACAGCACGGGCTCGCCCACGCCCAGATAGCACCGCATCATGATCTTCCGGGCGGTGGCCCACGCCAGCATGCGGCGCGCCTCCCCGATCGGAACCCGGTTGGAGTACCACTGGGTCCGGCCCCGGGTGTCATACACATACGCCCCATTGTGGGCCACGAAGGGACCCCGCACCCCCAAATCCCGCTGGACGCGGAGCGCCGTGCGCCAGCTGCGGCCGGTCGCAATCACGACCAGCACACCGCGGCGGGACATGGCGGACAGGCGAGCGCCTGTCTCGGCGGTGAGCGAGCCATCGGCCCGCAGCAGCGTGCCGTCTAAATCCGTGACTACCATGCGAATACGCCGCATTCCGTGCCCCCCGCTCCATTTCCGCCCCGCCTGCCCATGCTGAATGCGCCGCAAGCTTTGGGTCCATCATACATGGACCCGCCTCACGGCAGCTGGGCTGCTACCGTATGCGGTGAGCGAGGGCGCGTGCCCCATCGTGGGCGGATTTCTTCCGCCCTCAGGCCGCCCCGCCGCTGACGCGGTCCAGAAACGCCAGGGATCGCTGCAGGACCAAGGCGCACGCGTCAGGGTCATAGGAACTGAGCGAGCTGTCGGCAAACAGATGGCGGTCGCCGGGATACAAGAACAGCTCCCCGCGGTGGGCCCCCACGGCACTTACCAGCTCGCGCGCGGCGGCCAAGTCCCACTCGTTCGCGAAGTAGGGGTCGCGGTCCATGCCATGAATCTGGACGGGCATGCCCGGGGGCCACGGGCCGACGGCCCACTCCCCGGTGATGGGGAGGCACGCCTCGTACAGCAGGGCACCCCGGCTCCCGACCCGCGTCTGCGCGAGGCGCTGGGCCTGGCCGGCCCCGAACGAAAACCCGGCATACACCAAGGCAGATGGGAGCCCACCCACGGCGCGGTCGGCCCGCTCGCTCAGCTCCGCATCGCCCATCGCCTGCGTGAGCGCCATGCCGGCCGCGATCGAGGGGGGGCGAGCGCCATCAAAAAGATCCGGGGTGTGCACGGTGTGGCCAGCGGCCCGCAGGTGCTCGGCAAACGCCAGCACCCCATCGGTCAGCCCCTGCACGTGATGAAACAACACAACGTCGGCCATGCCGCCACCTCTCGTCGACTGCCCTCAGGGAATCAGACGAAGCACCCGTGGCCAACGCCTCCGCCCTGGCAGACGGGGCCCCGGCGAATGCCCAGGCGCTGAGCCTCAGCTGGCGGGGGTTCTGACGGACAAGTTCGGGGTGTCACCAGGGCGCTTCACTGGTAAAGAAGCTCATCAAGGCCGGGTTGCTCATGCTGGCGCGGGCGTCGGCCCGCCTCTCGAGTTGCTCATGCACGGCTTGCAGGTGACTTACCTCTGCCGCCGAGATGGTTTCACCCTGATGCTTCAGATGGCCGGTCGCCGTCAGGTAGTTGATCCAATCCAGGACGTTCTCGCGGCAGGTGTCCGGGTGCACACCCGCGCTGTCGGCGGTCTTTTGGACCAGGGTCTCGGCGTCGGCCCCCTGATGGTGGTGAATGAGTTGCTTCAGAAAGTGGTGCTTCAGGTTCTGTTCGTCCACGACTGCGCCTCCCGAACTTTGGACTTCGTCGCTGCCGGCTGGGGAGCGGTGAAAACCTATGGTCGATGGGATTCTACCACGATTCCGAATTGTCCTGGAGAATGCTCGGATTGGTGTAAGCCCGTGGCGGGTTTGCGGCGCGGCGGGCGCAGCCGCTGGCCACGGCCGCCACGATCCTCGGACGGGCTTGGGCCATGGCGGAGGGAGCGGACGGCGCCTAGCCCCAGAACCACCCATGGGCAAACAGCACCCCGTCCACCATGGCCCAGGCGGCAAACGCGGCCACCGCCGCCAGGCCGAGGCGCCGAGGCAGCAGGCCGGCGGCCGCTACCGTGATGGGCAGGTCGACGGAGACGAACAGGGCGGTCATCGCCAGCGGCAGGCCGTTCGAATAGAAGGACAGGGGAATCAGCAGGAGCACCACCCCGATGGCGGCCACCGCGGCATGCCACTCCGACCGGCGGGCGGCCGCCAGGACGCCGACGGCTCCCAACACCACAACCGGGAGCATCGTGAGAAGCGCGGCCGCCGTCAGCGACAGGTGACCCGACAGCGCTTGGACAATCTGCACGCCCGGGAAGAGCCACCGCGTGTGCCAAGCTTGCTGCTCGCCGATGAACGCCAGCGGGCGCCCGATGCTCACCCAAAGCGTCCCCGCCACGATGGCAAGCGCCAAGACGCTGCCCAGCCCCCACGTGATGCCAGCGCGGAACCGCACCCAGTCGCGGCGCACGACGGCCACCGCGGTCCACGCTCCGGCTCCTACGCCCATGGCCAGGCCCAGAGGATCCATGGTGCCCGCCAGCACCGCCCACCCGGCCGCGCGCCACGGGTGCCCGGATCCCATGGCGAGCAGCATGCCCGCCAGCCCCACCGCGAGCCAGGTTTCGGGGTAGGCGGTGCTGTAGTAGACCGTGGCCGGGGTGAATGCGACCAGTGCCTGGGCGAGAAACGCGGCGCGCGGCGCCAAGCCCCACCGGCTGGCCAAGGCGCGCACCTGCACTAAGAGGGCCAGCACCGCCACCTGCATCAGCACGAGCGCAGCCAGCGGCCAGTGAGTGAGCCACAGGTAAACCGGCACGCCCGGGAAAAACGCCATCGAACTGGGGGGACTGCCGCCATACCCGAGGTGGGTCAGCTGCTCGTACAGGCCCACGTCCCACCGGAACCAGGGCAGGCCATACAGCGCGGTCGCAGGCCCTGAGGCCAGCGTCACCCACGCGCCCACCGCCAAGAGCAGCTCGTGGGCCAGCCACAGGCCAAGCGTGGGGCGGCCACCCACGCCCCACGGCGTGCGCTCTGCGGGCGATGGCTGGGCGCGGACCGTCTCCTCGCGACGCGCAGCATCGGTGTTCATCCAGGCTTATCCTCGGTCATCCGTGCTTCGTCCGCTCGGCATCTGCGACACATCCCCACCTGTTCCTGACCATGGGACACACGGCTGACCGTGTCAAGCGCCGCGAGCGTCCCGGCCGAGGGCGGTCACTGGAGAGCTCCGCGTGAAGGCCGACGGAAAGCGGTGGCGGCGGTCGTCGAGGACCTTGCGACGGCTAAGTCTCTTACTCAGCCACGTTCGGCCGTGCCCGGTGTTCCAGAACCATCGCTCCGCCGCCTCTTAGGCATCGGACAGAAGCGCGGTCCCCGTTCGCCGAGTCGGATCGCTCGCGGGCCGTCCATCCACCGCCCCGCCGTCGATGGGCGAGTGCCCGGGCGACGCGTGCTCCCCCGGGCGACCTGGTCACGGCTGAGGGTCAGCGGTCACCCCAAAGCGCCATGTCGACACGCCGCGGGGTCCAGTACTGGCTGCCAAAGGCGGCGTTGAGGTCGTTGGCCTGGCGCCGCAGGATGTCCACGAGGAGCGCCGCGTCCCTGAGGGTCAGCTGGCTGCCCATCCGCATGAGGAGGTCGTGCTCCGGCAGGCTCTTGACCCCTCTGAGCGCCTCAACCACAAAGACGTCCACCGTTCCAAAGTCGGCCGGGAACAGGACCGCCAGCAGTCCGCTGCCGCCGGCGGGCCCAAGCCCCCGAATAGATGTCGCGACGGCGAGGGCGGCTTCCGCGTCATCATGGCTCATGAAAAACAGGCGGCGGTGGATGGCCTCCAGCTGCGAAAAGCCCGGGTCGTCTTGGACATATTTCACTAAGTGGCGGCGGGTGGTGGCCAATCGGTTTGCCGCCGTGAACTTCCAGTAAAAGTACTTATCGTGCAGCCACTGGTAAAACTGCGCGGGAGCCAGCGCCTGCACGGTCGCCGGATCCAGCTGATCCAACTCGCGCTCAACAGCCATGTGGCTTCCTTGCACGCGCCGCCAGTACTTAGTGTTGGCAAGACCGAGCCACTCGGCTTCCGTCCCGTGAAACCACAGCCGGTCGTCCATCGGAATCCCCTCCTGCGTCTCGCAATGAACGCGACGCCTCGGCGCTCGTATATGGCCCGCCCGTAGCGCAGACCGGACGCACGGGCCCAAGCCTCGATGTGCTTGTGGCTGAGCAAGCTCGCAAGGTCCGCGTTTTCTGACATATGTGGATTGTATTCGGTACGACCGAGCAGTCAAGCGGCTCGACCACGGTCAGCTCGGCGGGGCTCCTCCGAGGAGGTGGGCGCGCGGACGCCGCGGACGCGCCCGGCCTCGGCTCGCCGATGCCCAGGTGGAGCGCATCATCCCATCCTGTCCCGTCCGGGATCAAACCTTCCGAACGGGACCCCCCGGTTAATCCAGGGCCGCGCCCGCACCGCGGCGCTTCCCCAACCAGCGGTGAGCCAGCGTCGATAGCGCTTGGCTTCCAACCCCGGCGCACGGACTTGCTCAAGGTTCGGGACCTGTTGGCGCTCGGCCGCTACCCTCCCAAGCGGCCTGGTGGGCTGCGCCGCGAATCCGCCCGGTTTCAGCGCTGGACCGCCACGACGCTTGGTCCTGCTGTTGGCGGAGCGGCCGGCTGCAGACGGTGTCGACGACATCCTCGACACCGCGAGCGCCGCGCGGCGCTGTCCGGCAGGGAGGTTTCCGTCTTTGGCGAATACCCCGAGATGCGGATTCCCACGAATGGAGGCAGCATGGCCTATTCTCATGGCACCCTGACGGTGCACGTCACCGCGCCGCGCGAGCAACTGGCGGCATGGGGCACCTGGGTGATGGATGCGGAGCCCCGGATCCCCGCCACGGTGGCGCCGAGCGCCCTCGTCGCGACTCAGCTGTCCCAGTGGCTCGGGCGCCGGTTCGGGGGGGGCGCCATGCCGCCCGTCGTCGCCTGGAACACAGGCGGCCTAGAGACCGACGACGACGTCGCGCTGTGGGCGGACGTCCTGGCACCGGGGCTGGAAGCCACCCTGTCGCCGACGTCGCCCTACCGAGGCGCTCCCGGGGCGGTGTCCGCGGTGCTGCGGGCGGCACGGGTGCTCCATGTCCAGGGTGTGCCGCCAGATCGCGCCAGAGAGCTGCCGCTGGCGCTGGCGGAGGCCATGACCAGCGCAGGGGAGTGGTGGACCCGTGTGGGGTGGGGCTTGGACGAGGGCCGTCGGATCCGCGAGGAGCTGGTTGGCGACGGCCCGTTGGCCGTCTACGGCGAGATAGGGGACGCCCGCGATTGGGTGCTGGCCCAGGCGCGCGAGCGGCCGGTCCATCTATTTGCTGGGTCGGCGGATGAGGGCGGCGAGGCGCGCCCGCTGGGGGCGGCGCTTGCCTGGTGGCGGCGTCAGGGGGCCCAGGTGCTGAACCCGGGGCCAGTGCGGCCCCCCGAGCCCTCGGAGCGGCTGGCCGTGGTGGTGGGCGAGCCCGATGACATCCGATGGGCGGTGGCGGGCGCGCTGGGCCGCGCCGACGCGCCCCAGGACGCCCTCGTGGTGGCCCCCCGCGGGTCGGCGGCGGCTCTGGCTCGGGACTTGCGCGGCATGGGCTACCCTGCCGCCGCGTACCCGCCGCCCCGGATCCCCTCCCCGGGCTTGGCTGCGTGGGAAGCCTCCGTGGAGCGTCCCCCGCTCGCCTCCCTGATGGAGTGGGCACGCTCCCGTGAGAACCGGGGGGCCGCCGGCGAGCGGGTGCAGCTGCTCCAGCACATCGGCCACGCCTCGCAGTGGCCCTCGAGCGTTCGGACCGCCTACGACGCCATGGCGCAGGCTCGGGCCGCGCTTGTGGCGGCGCGTGACTGGAGCGGGGTCGGCCGCCTGGCCGCCCAATGGGCGGTCGCCGCCGGCGTGCCGCTGGGGGCGGCGGATCCGGCGCTGGCGCGCTGGGATGCGGCCCGGGTGCCGACGGCACCTCCCAGCATCGAAGCATGGATGCTGGCCCGGCTCCATGAGCCAGGGGCAGTCCCGCCGGACGCTTCGGTGTGGGTGGTGGAGGCCGATGCGGCCGCAGAGGGGTTCACTCCCTCGACGCTCGTCCTGGTGGGGGACGCAGCCGACCCGGGACCGGCCCTCGGGCCAGGCGATGTGCCGGCCGTGCTGACCGAGCGCGTCCGCGCGCAGCTGGGCCTGGCGACGGCCGACGTCCGCCGCACGGAGGCCCGCGAGCGCCGAGGCCAGCTGGTGTTGCGCGCCCAGCGCGTGTGGGTGGTCGTGGACGAGGCCAGAGGGGTGTCGCTCGCCGCCGGCGCGCCGCGGGTGGAGGCACCACGGCACCACGGCATAGGGCTCGGGGCGGCGGTGGGGCGGTCCGAGCCCCGCTTTGGCGCCTTTGACGGGCAGTTCCCTCCCGGCGCCGTCCCCGCGCCTCACAGCGCCAGCGGATTTGAGCGCTTTGGGCGCTGCCCGCTGCAGTACGCGTGGCGGGCGTTGGGGGTCGAGCCGATGCCCGTCCTCTCTGCGGAGCCGGATCCCCGGTCCATTGGGAGCTGGATGCATCGGGTGCTGGCCGAGGCGGCCGGCCGTGTGCCCGCGCCGTCTCCCGTCGCCGTGCGCGCGCTGCTGGAGCGGGCAGTGCAGGAAGACCCGCCCGCCGCCACCGTGGTGCCTGGGCTGCTGGCGGGGCGGCTGGACCGCCTGGTCGCGGACTTGGCGGCGGTGCTGGCCGCGTCTCCGGCGGAAGGCACGTTGGCCACCGAGCTTTCATGGGAGGTGTCCTGGCGCGGCGTGCCGCTGCAGGGCGTGATGGATCGCGTGGATCGGCGGCCGGACGGCACGGTGCTGGTGGTGGACTACAAATCAGGGGAGCCGCCGGCCGGCACGGTGGATCCCACGCGCCTGCAGTTGGCTCTGTACGCCTATGCGGCCAGCGCCACGCTGCAGGTGCCGCTGGAGGCGGTGTCGGCGGCGTATTGGGGCATCACCAGCCAAAAGGGGTTTGCCCAAAGAACGCTTGAGCCTCCGATCGCCAGTCGATGGGCCGAGGCCGAGGCTATCCTGGCGGGCGTGCTGGAGCGCGTCGGGGCGGGGGAGCTTTTCATGTTCCCCGGTCCGAACGCGTGCCGCACGTGCGACTGGCGTGCGGCCTGTCCGGCGGAGGCGGAGGCGCTTGGGCGCCAGAAGGCCAGCGCCGCCCCGCAGTTTGTTCGCTTGTGGCCCGATCGGGGGGAGGGGAACGGGGATGCCGACGCGCCCGATTGACGAGGCGGTCCGCGACCGCGTCCGCGGGAGCCTGGACGAAAACCTGGTGGTGGTGGCCAGTGCGGGCACGGGCAAAACGACGCTGTTGGTGGACCGCGTGGTGGCGGGGGTAGCCCGCGGCGTGTACCGGCCCGGCGGCGTGGTCCTGGCGACGTTTCTCAACAATGCCTGCGGCGAGTTGGAGCGCCGCCTGGCCGAGCGCCTGGCCGCCGCGGCCCGGTCCGCGGACGGCGCCGAGCGTGAGCGCCTGGAGTCGGCTCAGGCGGCTATAGGCGAGTTTCGCATCACGACGCTGCATGCCTTGGGCCAGCGCCTCCTGATGCGCTACGCGCTGGCGGCTCGCCTCGCGCCCGATGCCCAGGTGTGGGACGCGGAGGAGGCGGCGCGGCAGCGCCAGCGGTGCCTAGCCGACTGGCTGGCGCATCTCACCCCGGAGCAGCGCCCGCTCCTGCACCAACTGGCGCGCCACGGCGTGACGTTTGACAATCTGAGAGACCTACTGCGGGATCTGCACGGCGTGAGCCCGGCATCCCTGGGAGGGGGCGGCACCCCCGTGTCCGCCGTGGCGCTGCTCGAGGACTTTCGTGAGCGGCTGGAACCGCTCACCGAGCGCGCGCGGTTGGCAGTGGGCACGTCCGACCCGGCACGGCACACCGTGGAGGCGCTGGCGGCGGATGTCGAGCGCTGGCGGCAGTACGGGTCCCCGTGGTGCGACGGCCTGGTGTACTCCTGGCGGTTCCCGAAAGTTACCGCCGGCCGGCAGGCGGACTGGCGGCCCCATCAGGCGTGGCTGGCAGAGCAAAAGGCCGAGCTCGCGCGCATGGGCGCGGACCTGGCCCGGTGGCAGCGCGACACCCTGACCCAGCTGATGGCCGGCGTGTGCCAGCTGGCGGAAGACTTTGACCGCGCCTTTGAGGAGTGGCGGCGCGAGCGGCGGGGCATTACGTTCGAGGATCAGGAAGCATTGGCGCTGGCGCTGCTGCGCGGCCACCCCGCCATCAGGCGGGAGGTGGCCGGCAGCATCACCACGCTGTTGGTGGACGAATTTCAAGACACCTCGCCGACGCATGTGGAGCTGGTGCAGTGGCTGGCCGCGGACCCCAACGACGACCATCCCGATCCCGACCGTCCACCGGCGGGCCGCCTGGTGATCGTGGGGGATCCCAAGCAGTCCATCTATCGCTTTCAGGGAGCCCACCTGAAAAACGCCATGGCCTGGATTGACCGCCTGCAGGCGTCGGGGGCTGCTCGCGTGGTGACCCTGACGGCCAATTTTCGGAGTCACCCGGGCGTGCTGGCCCCGGTAAACGACCTGTTTGGCGCGCTGTGGGCGGACAGCGCCCCCGGCGGCGAGGACCCGTCCTATGCCCCGATTGCCGCCCACCGCGGCGATGCCGCCGCCCCTCGTGTCTTTTATGACAATCCCCCGGGAGAGCGGGCCGATGACCGACGCCGTGCGGAGGCGGATCGGGTGGTGGCGGTTGTGGCCAGCGCCCACGGGCGTCCCTGGGTGGACCGGGGGGGAGAGGTCCGCGCGCTCTCGTACGAGGACATGGCCGTGCTGCTGCCCAACCGATCGGGCTTTGGCCATCTGGCCGCGCGCTTCCAGGCGGCGGGCATTCCCTTTCACACCGCCGCCCGCCGGTTTTACCGGCGAGACGACGTGCGAGGCTTGGCCGCCATCCTGCGCGCCGCCGTGGTGCCCGAGGACCAGGTGGCGGTGCTGGCCGCGCTGCGCTCGGTGTGGCTCGCGGTCCCCGATGCCCAGCTGGCCGTCCATCGCCAGGGCGGAGGGGCTTGGAATCCTGAAGAAAAGGCGCCTCGGCCGTCCAGCATCGTGGCCGCCGCGTTCGCCACGCTGCAGCAGTGTGGCCGCTGGGTGCGGACGGACGGGGTGGCCAACATGTTGGAGCGCGTCGCGGCCGCGCGAGAGGACGACCTCACGGAGACTGAAGCGCTAAATGTGCGTCAGCTGGTGCGCTCCGCGCAGCAGTACGAGGGGCGCTGGGGCTATTGGGAGTACGCCGATTGGCTGTGGCAGCGCGTCCGGGATGCCCCCGACGCGGACGAAGCCAGCTCCCCCGAGGGCGTGGTGGTCACGACGGTGCATCAGGCAAAGGGCCGTGAGTGGCCGATGGTGGTGCTCACGGGGTTTCAGGCCAAGCACCGCGCCGACACCCGGGTGTTGGTGGACCCGGCCATGGGGGCGGCCGTGTCGCTGGCGAAGGTGCAGACCCCTTATTGGGAGGCGCTCCACGCGGCCAGCCAGGCCGCCGAGGCGGCCGAGGAGCGCCGCCTCTGGTACGTGGCGCTCACGCGGGCCCGCGACTACACCGTCGTGGTGGATGGCGGGCGCGGGTATCCGCTGGCGGACCCGCTGCCGCGCGTGCCCTGGCCCGAGAGCCACCGCGCGTAGGTCCAAGCTTCGTCCGCCCGGCGCATGTCTTGCCCCTCGGCCCCTGCCATATAGCTCACTCAGCGAGAGGGCGGGGGCGGGGGATGCCGGTGGCGAGGACGTGGTGGTGGTGGGGTCTGGCGCTGCTGGCGGCGGTGCTTTATGCCATGTGGAGTGTGTATGGCCGGGCGCGTCTGGAGTGGCGCGACACCCGTCAGCTCGTGGTGAGCCTGCCCTATGGGGACGGGGTGCACGACGTCGGCCGGTGGGTGGGGGTGGATGGCCGTCGGTATGGCCCGCTCTCCTTCGCCGTCGGGGGCGGCCAGGTGGCCATCGCCGACACGTACCATGAGCGGGTGCTGTGGCACCCGCTGGAGCGAGCCGGCGCGCCGTGGACAACCCGCAGCGTGCCCGAATCGATGCTGTCCAGCATTGCGTGGGACAGCACCCGGCGCGGGTGGCTCGTGGCCGACGACCGCGCGCACCAGCTGTGGGTGGTGCGGGAAGCCGGGGCCACGCCGGGCATCCGCCTGGCGGCCGTGCCAGGCACCACGCTCGCGTGGCAGCAGCTGATGGTCTCGCCCACCGCCGTGTACGTCGCGTGGACGGCGGTGGGCGCGGGCCAATTTCGCACCGCCCTGGCCCGCTATCGCACCCATGGCCGATCCCAGCTGGTGGCCGCGTGGGGCCAGACGCCAATGGGG
>JAKADP010000046.1 GCA_021820465.1 Bacillota bacterium | reverse complement strand
ATGGCTTGGCTACTTGTCGCGACCGTCATCATCGCCATTATCGGGCCGTTCATCACCGGGTACATCTACCAGGGCGGCGGCAGCCGGGTGCTGTTTGCCATGGCGCGCACGGGCTTCGTGAGCCGCCAGCTGAAGGACCTGAATCAGCGCTACGCGATTCCCGGCTGGTCGCTGGTGGTGTTTGCGGTGGTGGGCGCCGTCGTCGCGTTTATCTCGGAGCCGCTGCCCGGCATCTACAGCCTCATCACCGATGCGGTGGTGGCCGGGTATCTGGGGTTTGCCGTGAACCCGGTGGCGATGCTGGCGCTGCGGCGCCAGGGGCGGCCGGGGACCGTGCGCGGCGGCGGTGTGCTGGCCGTGCTGGCGTTTGGCTCCGCCGGGCTCATCGCGTTCTGGAGCGGCTGGCCGTCGGTTCCCTATGCGGTCGCGCTGCTGGCTGTCGGGAGCCTCGGGTTCGGCATTGCCTACCGCGTGCGCGGGGGCTTTAAAAACGCCATCTGGTACATGGTGTTCATTCTGTTCGTGACCGGCATGACCTACATCAACAGCGGGATGTCGAAGCCGCTGGTCACCCTCGATCAGGGAAGCGTCATCGTGGCGGTGGCATCCATGGCGATCTTTCTGCCATGGGGCGTCGCGAGTCGGCTGGAGCACACCCAGACCGAGGAGGAGCGGGCGGTGGCCGTCGAAGCCAGCTGAGCTCAGGCCCCGATGAAGCGGTCCGGCCGAAACAGGGCCGGACCGCTTCCCGGTGTCGCCAGCAGGTCGGCGGCGATGCGCCCGATGGCGGGGCCGAACTTGAACCCGTGACCCGAAAACCCGGCCAGCACAACAATTTGGGGAACATCGGGGCTGAGCGGCCCCACAGCAAAGTGCCGATCCGGGGTGTCGGTGTAGAGGCACACGGTGGACTGGGCGACGGTGGGCAGGAGGCCGGGGAAGGTGCGGGCGGCAAAGCGGCGGGCCACCGCCAGGTCGTCCTCCCCCACGTGCCGAGCCACGCGGTCCGGGGTGGTGGTCGCGCCCCCATGGTGGCGCGCTAGCTTGACGGTGGCGGCGTCCAGGCTGGGAAACCCGTAAAACGTGTCGCCGCTCGCCTCCTCGCGCATGTACACCGGAAAGCGGTCGGGGTGAAACCACCGCGGCTCTTGGGCACGGAGCCACGTGACGGCTTGGCGCTCCACCACGAGGGGGACGTTCCACTCCGGCAGGAGCTCTCGGGTCCACGGCCCGGCCGCCACGACGGCGCACCGGGCGCGGATGGAGCCCTGGTCCGTGTGGACCACCACTCCGCCGCCCTCTGGCGCCACCTGGCGCACGCGCTGGCCGAGCTGCACGGCGGCGCCCTGGCGGCATGCCTCGGCCACCAGGGCTTCGGTGGCGCGCTCGGCAATGAGGACGCCGGCGCGGGGCTCGTACACGCCTACATCATCCGGGTCCACGCGAAAGGCGGGGAATCGCCGCATGAGGGCCGACGCCTCCAGCCGCTCGTGCGGCAGGTGGTGCTGGATCGCTGACCGCAGCGCCCCCCGGATCAGCTCGCTGTCGGGTCGCCCCACCATGAGGCCCCCGGTTTCGGTCAGGAGCGGCCAGCCGCTGGATCGCTCGAGGGCACGCCAAGCCTGCCAGGCCTCTTGCACCAGGGGGACGTAGTCGGGATGCTCATAGTAGGCTTGCCGAATGATGCGCGACTCGCCGTGCGAGGATCCGAAGGGGTGGCCCGCCCAATATTGCTCGAGCCCCAGCGGATTCAAGCCCCGGGATGCCAGGACACCGAGGGTGCTGGCACCCATCACTCCGAGACCCACCACGACGGTGTCCACCGACCGCATGCGCATCCCGCCCCTCCGCCATTCGCGATGAATTCTAGCACCTCGCCCGGGCCCCGCTGGGCGCACGCGCCGCGAGGGGCCGGCTACGGGCGATGCCCTTGGCGATGCAGATAACGAAGCACCCCGGTGGCCAGGGCGCGCGCCAGGCGCGCCTGCCACGCGCGGCTGGTGAGCCGCCGCAGGTCCTGAGGGGTGCTGAGAAATCCCAGCTCCACCGTGACGGCCGGCATGTTGGCCTTCATGAGGAGCAGGTGATGGGCGGGGCGGGGCCGGTGGACATCGCCCGTGGCCGCGGCCAGCTCTGCCTCCAAGTCGTTGGCCAGCAGCTGGGCGAGGATGCTGCCGGCGCGATAGTACACGATGGGCCCCACCACGGTGCCCGTGGGCTCCGTGTTGCTGTGAATCGACACCAAGAGAGTCGCGCCGAGGTGATTGGCATACTGGGCGCGCGCCTCCAACTCTGGCGTGGAGGCGCCGCCCGTGATGGCGGCATCCCGCGATCGCGTCAGCCGGACGGCAACCCCGCGGGCGGCCAGGGCTGCCGCCACGCCATGGGCGACCGCGAGGTTAATTTGCTTCTCCTCGCGGCCATCAGCGGTGAGCGCTCCGGGATCCACCCCGCCATGGCCCGCGTCCACCACCACCAGGGTGGACCCCTGCCAGACCGTGGGCACCGTCGGTCCCCGGGCCACCGCCACCCAAGCGGCAAACAGCAGCGCGGCCGCCAGAGCCGAAAGCCATTCGTGTTGCCGCGCCACGGCCTCACGCCCTCCCTGTCTTGCACGGACAAGGTATGCAGGGCGCGGCGCAACTTGACACCGGCTTCCCGGCAGCCTAGAGCCGGGCGGCCACCAGCTCCCGGGCGGCGGCAAACTCGGCGCGCGTCGCGGCCGCCGCGGCTTCAGCCTGGGCAAACGCGCCGGGGGACTCGGACAATTTGTCCTCAATATTGCCCAGCACGATGACTTCCAGCCGGTCGAGAAACCGATCCACCACCAGCGCCTCTTGCTGCGCCAAGGCGCGGCGGACAAACGCCAGGAGCGACACATTGTCTTCGCCGCCCGCCGCTTCGTAGTAGGCGTCCACCAGCGCCTCCACAGGGGCATCCTCCAAAGGGGTGTCCGAAGTATCTTGGGCCATACGTGCTCCTTCCCGGTCCGCTGGGCGTCAGAATCCACCAAACAATCCGGCTCGTCCGCGCCATTATACGCTGGACCGCCGCGAGAGGCGGCGGTATGCTCGGCGTGCCCCTCCCGACTCCGCGCCGGAGCGATTCGGGGTGGGGAGACGGGCCGCAGCCGCATCACCCGAGGTCGAGTCTGGGTCGGGTCTTGTTTAGGGCTTCTCGGGTCTCGAATGTAGAGGAGGGATCGCATGCCGGAGGATCCACGATCCGCCGCAGGCCAGCCGGAGCGTGTGGACCGCACGCTGGACGCATTTCGATGGCGGCTTATTGGCCCGCACCGCGGGGGCCGCGTGGTGGCCGTCGCGGGCCACCCCACCAAGCCCCTGACGTTTTACTTTGGGGGCGCGGCGGGCGGCGTCTTTTGCACAGACGATGCCGGGGGCACCTGGCGCAACATATCCGACGGCTACTTTCGGACGGCGCCCGTCGGCGCGCTGGCCGTCAGTGCATCGGACGGCAACGTGATATACGCGGGGATGGGAGAGGCATGCATCCGGGGCGACGTATCGCACGGTGACGGCGTCTACCGCTCGCGCGATGGAGGCAGCACATGGGCGCATGTGGGGCTGGAAGACACCCGGCACATCAGTCGGGTGCGCATTCACCCCACGAACCCGGACTGGGTGTATGTCGCGGCTCTGGGGCACACCTTTGGCCCCAACCCCCAGCGCGGCGTGTTTCGCTCGCGCGATGGCGGCCAGACGTGGGAGGGCGTGCTGCACCGCGATGACAAGACGGGCGCCATCGATCTGGCGATGGACCCCAACAATCCGCGGGTGCTGTACGCGGCGCTGTGGGAAGCTGGGCGCACGCCGTGGGGCCTCACCAGCGGGGGACCCGGGTCAGGTCTGTTCAAATCGATCGATGGCGGAGACACCTGGACCGAGCTGACGGGAGCGCCGGGCCTGCCCGACGGCGTCAAGGGGCGGATGGGCATTGCCGTCTCGCCGAAAAACAGCCAGCGGGTGTACCTGTCGCTGGAGGCCGAGGCCGGTGGCATCTTTCGCTCCGACGACGGCGGCCAGCACTGGACCAAAACCACCGACGACCGCAATCTGCGCCAGCGCGCGTGGTACTACTCGCACATCTTTGCGGACCCCGAGGCCGCCGACAGCCTGTACGTGCTGAATGTGCAGTTTTGGCGCTCCCAGGACGCGGGAAAAACCTTCGAGGCCATGCCCACGCCGCATGGGGACAACCACGACCTGTGGATTGACCCCCACCACCCCGCCCGCATGATCACCGGCAACGACGGCGGCGCGGCGGTATCCTTGGATCGGGGGCGGCACTGGTCCTCCATCCTGAACCAGCCCACGGCGCAGTTCTACCACGTGACGACGGACCAGGCGGTGCCGTACCGGGTCTACGGGTGCCAGCAGGACAACTCCAGCCTGACGGTGCCCAGCGCGACGCGGGGATCGGGCATCACCAGTCGGGACTGGTATCAGGTGGGGGGCGGTGAGAGCGGCTACGTCGCGGTGGACCCCAGGAACCCCAACCGCATCTATGCGGGCAACTACTCACTGCTGACACGCTACGACCACGATACCGGCGTGGTCACCGATATTACCCCTTGGCCGGAGCTCACGATTGGCTGGGCGGCCAAGGACTTGAAATACCGGTTTCAGTGGACCTTTCCCGCCATGCTGTCGCCTCATGACCCCGACACGCTGTACGCCGCCGCGCAGGTGGTGTTCCGCTCCCGTGATGCCGGCCAGCACTGGGAGGAAGTGAGCCCGGACCTGTCGCGCCACGATCCCGCCACCCTGGAGGCATCGGGGGGGCCCATCACCAAGGACAATACGGCGGTGGAGTACTACGGGACGGTGTTCAGCTTGGCGGAGTCGCCCGTCACCGCGGGCGTGCTGTGGGCGGGATCCGACGACGGCCTGATTCACGTATCGCGGGATCACGGCGCGCACTGGCAGAACGTCACGCCCCCCGATTTGCCCGAGTGGGCGCTCATCAGCATCATCGAGGCGTCGCCGCATGACGCCGGGACAGCCTATGTCGCGGCCACGCGATACAAGCTGGACGACTTTGCGCCGTATCTCTATGTGACCCGCGACTACGGCAAGCACTGGACGCGCATTGATGCCGGCCTGCCGCGGGATGAGTTCACGCGCGTGATTCGCGAAGACCCTGACCAGCCCGGCTTGCTGCTGGCGGGCACGGAGCAGGGCCTCTACGTCTCGTGGGATGCGGGCGGGCACTGGCGGTCGTTTCGGCAGAACTTGCCGGTCGTTCCGATTCACGACCTGGTGTTTCATGCCGGCGACGTCGTCGTGGCGACCCACGGCCGCTCGTTCTGGATCTTGGACGACATCACGCGGCTTCATGCCTTCGCCCAGGATCCGGCCATCGCGGACCAGCCGCTGGCGCTGTGGCCCAGCCGGCCGACGGTGCTTCGGGCGGGCGGCGGGCGCGGCATGCGCGGCGGCGACGGCGCGTACGGCTACCTCCACGCCGAAGGCTATCTGGCCCAGTGGATTCGCCGCCGCGACCCGGTGACCGACGAGCCGGTCATCGAGGCGCTGGATGCGGGGCAGAATCCGCCCATGGGCGCGGTGATCACCTACTCGCTGGGTCAGGATCTGCCTCCCGATGCGGCGCTGGTCCTGAAGATTCAGGATGACCAGGGCCGCGTCATTCAAACGCTCACCAGCCAGGAGCCCGACCCTAAGGCGGAGGGGCCCAAGCTGCCGCGGCTCCGCACCCGGGCCGGATCGGCGCGGGTGGTGTGGAACCTGCGCTGGCCGGGCGCCACGCCGCTCAAGGGCGCCGTCATGTGGGGCGGGCCGCCCCAGGGACCGACGGTGACGCCCGGGGTGTATCGGCTGGTGTTGGAGGCCGGCGAGGCACGGGCGGAAGGCTTGCTGGAAGTGGTGCGCGACCCGCACCTGCCTTCCAGCGACGCCGATCTTGAGCGCCGGTTTGCGCTGCTCATGGCGGTTCGGGACAAGCTGTCTCAGGTGCATGAAGCCATCCTGGCCATCCGCGCCGCGCGGGAGCAGGTGGGCTCCTGGGTGGAGCGGGCGGCCGGCCACCAGGCGGCCGAGGCCCTAAAGGCCGAAGCGGCAGCCATCCAAGAGGTGGCCACGGCCGTGGAAGAGTCGCTGATCCAGACCCAGGCCAAAAGTTCGCAAGACGTCCTGAATTTCCCGGTGCGTCTGAACGCGAAGCTGGCCGACATTGCCGGGGTGATCGAAAGTGCACCGGGGCTTCCGCCCCAGCAGGCGGTGGACACGTTTGAGGAATTGGCGGCTGCCGCGGATGCGGCCTGCCAGCGGTGGGCCGACGTCGTGTCAGGGCCGCTTGCCGCCTTTGAGGCGCATCTGCGCGAGGCGAGACTGCCGCTCATCCACCTGGCGGACCCGGCTCGCACCGGTGCCCACGACTGACGGCGTGCCCGAATAGCGAGCGGGCGGGAGCCGGCCAGCGCCGGCTCCCGCCGCTGTGGCATAATTCCGAAGGACGCGGCGGGTGGCGGCTGCGGCCTGCCGCATGAGGCGGAAGCGATCCAGACCGAGGCGAGAGAGGTGATGGGATGGCTTTTCAGATTGAAGGCGCGGCCAAGCGCCCCAGTGGCGTCGACGCGGTGGTTGTGGGTGCCTACCGGGGCGAAGTGGAACATATTGCCTCGTGGCCCGGGGGCCGGGCCGCCGTGGATCAGGGGTGGAGCGGCGGCGCCCACTCGCGGCCGCTGGTTCTGTATCCCGGCACACCGGCCCGAGTGGTGGTGGTGGGACTGGGACCCAAGGAGCACGTGACGGCCCGGAGCATCCGCCGGGCGGTGGCGGCCGGCGTGCGGGCGGCGCGCGTGCAGGGCGTGAATCGCATAGCGGTCGAAGTGCCGGGCGCTGCGGAGCACCGGGCCGCCGCCGTCGCCGGCGTGGGGGACGGGCTCTATAGCTTCACGGCCTACCGGGCGCCGCGCGACGACGAAGCCATCGGGGCCCCGGTGGTGACGCTGGTGGGCGTGGGGGACATTCCTGCCCGCGAGCAGGCGGCGGTGCATGCGGCCGTTCCGGTGCGCAACTGGGTCAACCTGGGGTCGAATGACAAGCCGCCGGAGCGGCTGGCGGACCTCATGACCGAGAGCTTGGACGGGCTGGGGGTGCTGGTGGAGCGCCTCGGCGTCGCGGAGCTGACCGCCATGGGGGCTGGCGGCATCCTGGGCGTCGGCCAAGGCAGCGCCCATCCGCCCGTCATCCTGCTGGCCAAGTATGCGGGGGCGCCGGGCGACAGCCGCACGCTGGCGCTGGTCGGGAAAGGCATCACCTTTGACAGTGGCGGGCTGTCGCTCAAAACCGGCCAGGGCATGATGACCATGAAGACGGATATGGCAGGCGCTGCCGCCGTGATGGGGGCCGTGGCCGCTCTGGCGCGCGCCCGGGCGCCGGTGAACGTCTGGGGCATCGGGTGCTTGGCGGAAAACATGCCGGACGGCAATGCCCAGCGGCCAGGTGACGTCATCCGAACCTTAGATGGCACCACCGTAGAGGTGCTCAACACCGACGCCGAGGGGCGCTTGGTGCTGTGCGACGGCGTGGCCCTCGCCAAGCAGCGCGGAGCGGCCGCGATTGTCGATATTGCCACGCTGACCGGCGCCGCGGCGGCCGCGCTGGGCGGCGAGCGCGCCGCCTATCTAGCGACCGACGCACGGCTCAAGGCGCTGGTGGAGTCGGCGGCCGACAAGACGGGCGAGTGGGTGTGGGAAATGCCGGCGGATGCGCAGTTTCGCCGCAACATCGACAGCAGCATCGCCGATCTGAAGAATGTGGCGTCCGCGATGGGCGGGGGGATGCAGGTGGGTGGCCTCTTCGTGGGGGCGTTTGCCCAAGGCGTGCCCTGGCTGCACGTGGACATTGCGGGCACCGCGTTTCAGGCGGAGCCCCGCCACGGCGCCGCGCAGGGCAGCACCGCGTTTGGCGTGAGCCTGCTGACCGAGTTGGCGTTTGAGTACTTTGCCTGACGAGCGGCCGCGGGACCGACGCCGGCCACTGGCCGGACTGAAGGTGCTGGACCTGTCGCGGGTGCTGGCTGGGCCGCTCTCAACCATGGTGCTGGCCGACTTGGGCGCCCAGGTCCTGAAAGTGGAGGCTCCGGGGGGCGGGGACGAAACCCGCTCTTGGGGGCCTCCCTTCGTGGACGGCGAGTCCACGTACTTTCTGGCGATCAACCGGGGCAAGGAGAGCCTCACGCTGAACTTTCACGACGCGGAGGACCTGGCGCTGGGCCAGCGGCTCATCACCGAGTGGGCCGACGTGGTCGTCGAAAATTTTCGGCCGGGGGCTCTTGGGCGGCTGGGACTGGATGGCGAGAAGCTCAGGGAAGCGGCGCCCCGCCTGATTTGGGCCACCGTGCGCGGGTATCCGGAGCCCGACGACCGCCCCGGCTATGACTTTGTCATTCAGGCCGGCGCGGGGCTCATGGCCATCACCGGGCCGGCGGAGGGGCCGCCCTCCAAAGTCGGCGTCGCGGTGGCCGACATGCTGGCCGGGCTGTACCTGGCCACCGGCGTCCTGGCGGCGGTCGTCCGGCGGGATCGGGACGGTGCGGGGGGACACGTAAGCGTATCGCTGGCGGAGGCCGCGGTGGCGTCGCTCATCAATGTGGGGCAGAGCGTGCTCACGACCGGGGAGCCGCCGCGCCGCCAAGGCAACGCGCACGCTCAGCTGGCCCCCTACGCCGTCTATCAGGCGTCCGACGGCCCGATAGCCATTGGCGTCGGCAACAATCGGCAATTTCGCGCGCTGGCAGCGGCGCTGGGGCAGCCCAGCCTTGCCGACGATGCGCGGTTTCTGGACAATCGGAGTCGCGTGCTGCACCGAGGGGCGCTGGCCGATCACTTGAACCGGGCTCTGGCATCCCGGCCGGTGGCGGCGTGGTGCCAGGTGCTTGCCGCGGCGGGTGTTCCGGTGGATGCTGTGCGGTCGGTGCCCGATGTGCTGGAGATGGCTCGCGGGTGGGGGCAGGTTGGCACCGTGGCCCATCGCCAGCTGGGTGATCTGCCGCTGGTGAAGAGCCCCATCTGGATGGACGGGGCGAGGCTGCCGCTGACGCTGCCGCCTCCCCAGCTGGGTGAGCACAGCGACCGGCTGCGAGCGGAGTGGGCGATCCGCGCGCCGGAGGTGGCCGACCGGGATCCGAGAGACACGAAATGAGGTGGGCGGATGGCGCGAGCCGGTGACTATTATGACGTGGAGTCGCTGTATCGGCCCGAGGAGCGGCAGGTGCGGGACGTGGTGCGCCGCTTTGTGGCGGACCGCATTCGGCCGCATGCCGGCGAATGGTGGCAGGCGGGGCACTTTCCCCTCGAGCTGGTTCCGGAAATGGCGCAGCTGGGCTGCTTTGGCCCCACGCTGCCGGAGCAGTACGGGGGTGCCGAGCTTTCCCCGGTCGCCTACGGCCTCATGATGCAGGAGCTGGAGTACGGGGATTCGGGCCTGCGCTCGTTCGCGTCCGTCCAATCCAGCCTCGCGATGTACGCGATTTACCGCTGGGGATCCGAAGAGCAGCGGCGGCGATGGCTTCCGCGGATGGCCGCTGGCGAGGTGATTGGCTGTTTTGGCCTCACCGAGCCCGATGCCGGGTCCGACCCGGCCAGCATGCAGACGCGCGCGGTGCGCACGGCGGACGGGTGGCGCCTCAGCGGCGCCAAGCGGTGGATCACCAACGGATCGGTGGCCCAGGTGGCGGTGGTGTGGGCCAAAACGACTGGGGAGCCTGACGACGCCATTCGCGGCTTCGTGGTGCCCACCGATGCGCCCGGCTTTTCCGCCACCACGATTAAAACCAAAGCATCGATGCGCATGTCCGTGACGTCGGAGCTGTTTCTGGACCAGGTCGAGGTGCCGGAGTCGGCCCGGCTGCCGGGCGCCCGGGGACTGTCGGGGCCGCTCGCCTGCCTGACCCAGGCGCGCTACGGGATCGCCTGGGGGGCGATTGGAGCGGCACGGGCCTGCCTCGACGAAGCGCTGGCGTACACCCAGAGCCGCATCGCGTTTGGCCGGCCGATTGCGGCCACCCAAATGGTGCAGGAGCGCCTCGTGGACATGGTGAGCCGGCTCGGCGCCATGCAGCTCACCGCGCACCGCCTGGGGCAGCTGCACGAAGCCGGTGCGCTCCAGCACCAGCAGGTGTCCCTCGCCAAGCGCGACCATGCGCGGGCAGCCCTCGAGATTGCGCGGCAGGCGCGGGAGCTGCTTGGCGGCAACGGGATCACGACCGACTACGGTCCGATGCGCCATGCGGCCAATCTGGAAACGGTGGACACCTACGAGGGCACGTATGAGGTGCACACCCTGGCGGTGGGCCGCGATATCACCGGGCACAACGCGTTTTAGCGCGGCAGTCTCCTAGGCTAAAGAGGGTTAAGAAGGCAGGCCCACGCTGTTCAGAATGCGGCTCGCCAGCCCGTGGGCCCGGGCGGGCAGGGACACCAGCACTTCATCGGTCCCGCCATCGACGGCCGGGTACAGGACCGCATTGAGCTGGTAGCCATGCGTCCGATCCGGGAGGGAGAAGCCGACGGAGACGTCGGTGATCCACACGCCCCGGTGCGGAGGTACCGACGCCATCACCGAAGGCACGCCGGCCGGTCGGCTGGCGATGGCGAGCGTGCTGGCTTGGGGGTTGACAATCAGGCGGACCCATTCGTGTCGATGGCGCGGGTTGCTGACCGTCACCGTCGTCACCCCGTGGTGGGTCACAGGCGTGGCGGCCTGCCAGCCCTTGGGGGCCAGAAACGGCAGGCTCCACGCGCCCGCCTGGTACTGGACGAACGTGCTGGCCGTAGCGGACGGGGCCGCCGGGAGCCCCGGCACCACCACGGGGCCCGTGTTGTACCCCTGAAAAATGTTGGAGGCGGCTGCGGAGAACCAGGCGGCGGGCCAGTGAGTGACGGTCGGGGACGCGCCCGCCGTGCTGGGCAGCTGGTAGAGCGTGGTGCTGAAGGCGGTGCCAATCAATACGCGGCCACTGCCCACGCGCACGTGAAACGCCATCCCCCCGGGCAGCGTCGCGACCGTGATCTGACGCCCGGTGGCGAGGCTAACGGCACCGATGATCGAGGTGCCCGGACCCGCGGCGGGCAGTCCCGTTTCGCGGTACACCAACCAGGGACCCGTGGCGCGCACAAACGAGAGCGCCCACCAGCCATCACCACCGGGCCCCTGGTAGCGGTTGGGGAGCGGCTGGCTGAAGGGCGCCGCCTCGGGGAGGAGGCCGCTGCCCGGCTGCAGCACGCGCGAGGCCAGCAGGTGAAAGGGATGCGGTGAGGTGACCGCCGGCTGTCCGCCTGGGAGCGTCACGGGTGCGCCCTGGCTGGGATTCACATAAATCACGCCGTACGGGGTCGCGGCCACCGGGAGGCCTGACGCCGCGAGCGATGGGCTCAACACGCGCAGCGTGTAGCCCATCACCTGCTCCACGGTGCCATGCAACGGGGTGACGGCCGGCAGCGCCAGCGGAATCACCGGCGACGGCTTCGTGAACGACGCCGCGGGCGTGCTGGGAGACAGCCCCGCAGGCAAGCCTGGCCACTGACTTCCCGGGCCGTACAGCCCGATGCCCGTCCAGACCAGCACCGCGAGGGCCACCAGCGCCCCCCACCAGCGTGTCATGCCCGGCCCCCTCGCTGTTGGCTCCGCATTCCGTCCCTTTATCCCCAGGGATGGACAGCGTAGCAAATTATGTCCGCGTGCGGCGCTCCCGCTGGCAGCTCGATCCCCCCGCTCAATTCATAGTAAGAACAACGCTGGGCGTGGCGGCGAAGTTGCAGACGCATAAGGCCGGCCCGGTGGTTGGACAATGGCGAGCGGGAGGAGTGGACATGCGCGATCGCCTGTCGGGCGCACGCCGAGGGATTGTCCTGGCTCTGGTGTTGCTGGCCAGCATCGTGGCCCACGCGACCGTTCGCCATCCCCCACCGCGTCCGGCCGCACGTGCCGTCGTCACGGCACAGACCCACATCCTCCGCCATCCCGAGCCGACCGTCTGGCAGCGGTGGGATGGCCTGCTGCATGCGGTGTGGCGGTGGGCTGCGCGGGCGCACGCGCTGTCCACTCGCGATTGAGGGGGGCGCCCGTGGGCATCTCCACCAACCCGGCCGCCCTGTCATCCTGCCCAAGGATTGGTGTCCCGTCCCGTCTCCTCTCATCGGGGCGGCCCCATCGTTTGGGTGGATTCAGAGCGCACGGTGTGTGTTCGCGCGCCGGCCGTGTCGGCGACAGGTGGCGCTCCGGATCGGACGCGGGCGCCTCGGGGATGGGGAGCTTGGCGATGCGGCCGCGTTTGACAGAGGGCCATCGGCTCGCTAGGCTCATTCCACTGGATGCGGGGGCGGGGAGGGTGGTCCATGCTGGCCGTGTATGACACTGCCACCGGAGCCGTGCGCCCCTTTGCGAGCCGCGTACCTGGCCATGCGACCGCCTATGTGTGCGGCATCACGCCCTACGCCGAGGCCCATCTGGGGCATGCGCGGCCCGCGGTGGTATGGGATGTCATCACGCGCCATCTCCAGCACCGAGGGTATCGCGTCACGCTGGTGGTCAACATCACCGACGTGGACGACCGGCTCATTGAGCGGGCCGCGCTCGCGGGGGTGCCGGTGGCCGCGTTGGCCGAAGAGAATGCGGCGCGGTATCTGGCGGACATGCGGCGGCTGGGCGTCCTGGACCCCACCTATCTGTCGCGCGCCACAGAAAACCTGGACCCCATCGTGGCCCTCATCGAGCGGCTGCTGGCGCGAGGCGCTGCCTACTGCGCGGGCGGCGATGTGTACATGCGGGTGCGCTCGGTTCCCGACTACGGCGCCCTGTCGCATCGCAAGCTGGACGACCTCCGATCCGGCGTGCGCATCACGCCGAATCCGCACAAAGAGGACCCCTTGGACTTTGCGCTCTGGAAGGGAGAGCGGCCGGGCGAGCCGTCGTGGCCGGCGCCGTTTGGGCGCGGCCGGCCTGGCTGGCACATCGAATGCTCCGCCATGGCGTGGCGGTACTTGGGCAGCTGGGTGGATCTGCACGGCGGTGGGGTGGACCTGGTGTTTCCCCACCACGAAAA
Source organism: Bacillota bacterium (assembly GCA_021820465.1). Lineage (GTDB taxonomy): Bacteria > Bacillota > Sulfobacillia > Sulfobacillales > JAIMBI01 > JAJZWV01. The sequence continues at coordinate 7,232 of JAKADP010000046.1, read as the reverse complement.
CGAGCGGGTGCAAACGCGGGCGGCCCTCGATTCGCAGGACACTCCCGGTGTCGGCTACTGGGTGCACAACGGCATGGTGACGTCGTCGGGCGTCAAAATGTCCAAGTCGCTCGGCAATGGAACTGCGCTGGCCGACCTGATTCAGCGCCACGGCCCGGCCGCCGTTCGGGGCTATTTGCTGTCAGTCCACTATCGGAGTCCTCTGGAGTTCTCCGAGGCGGGGCTGGTCGAGTTTGCCCGCGGCTTGGACCGTGTCGGGCGCCTGTGGGAGGCGGTCCAGGATGCCCCGCCGGCCGCTGCGCCGCTCGGGGGGGAGCTGGGCGAGGCGCTGTCTCAGTTTCCTCTGCGCCTGGACGCGGCCTTGGACGCGGACTTCAACACGCCGGCGGCGCTGGGGCATCTCTTTGACATGGTGCGGGCGGCCAACGGCCTCATCGCCGGCGGGTCGCAGGCCGCCGCAGGCCTGGCCCGCCGCAATCTGCTGCTGGCCCGCGAGGCGCTGGGCCTCGTCCTGCCCGGGGACCAGCCCCGCGGGGCGTCCGCCGGACCGCCCGCCCCCGTCGCGGCACTGGTGGCCGAGCGCGCCGCGGCCCGCATGGCGGGGGACTTTGCGCGGGCCGACGCGCTTCGGGGGGCCATCCAGGCGGCCGGGTGGGTCGTGGAAGACCGCCGCGACGGGCCGGTCGTGCGCCCTCGGAGTGAGACGTGAGCCGCCGGGGGCGCCCGGGTGATGATCCGGGTGCTGAGGATGAGCGGCTGTCCGGCCGGCATGCGGTGGAAGAGGCTCTGAAGGCGGGGGTTGCGCTCAACCGCATCCTGGTGGCCGAGCATCTGCCCGTGCGCGTGACCGAGCGCATCCGGCAGCTAGCCCACGAGCGCCAGGTGCCCGTCGCGGTGGTGCCGCGTGCCCGCTTGGAGGCGGTCATGGGGGGCGAGGCCCATCAGGGGATGGTGGCGCTGGTGGCCGCAGCGCCGCTGTTGACCGAGGCGGATCTCGACGGAATGCTGGACCGGGCCGCGAACCCGTTTCTCCTGCTGTTGGATGGCATCCAAGACCCGCACAATTTGGGGGCCATCCTGCGCGTGGCGGACGCCACGGGCGCCACGGCAGTCGTGGTGCCCCGCCACGGGGCGCCGGGCGTCACCGCCGCGGTGGCTCGTGCGTCCGCGGGCGCCACGGCCTGGGTTTCCGTGGTGCGAGTGACCAACATGGTTCAGACCATGGAGCGGCTCAAGGCGCGCGGGGTGTTCGTGTGGGCGGCGGACCCCGAGGCGGCACAGCCCTACACCGCCTTGGACGCCCGCGGGCCGACGGCCCTGGTGGTGGGTGCCGAAGGACGGGGCATTCGGCCGTTGGTCAAGGCGCATACCGACGGCGTCGTGGCGATTCCGATGGCGGGCCATGTCGGCTCGCTGAACGCGGCGACCGCGGCTGCCGTGCTGGCCTTTGAAGTGGCGCGCCAGCGTCGCAAAAAATAAGGCTTGCGGTTTTGCCAAGCCTGACCCCATAATGTGTTTCATACTGTGCCGGATTATCCGCGGACGTGGCCCGAACCTGACTGGGGGGATGTGGTGTGGCGCTATACCCGCATCGCGCACTGGAACTCGACGACCTGCCGGACGAGGCCATCGTGCAAGATGCGCACGATGGCGACATGGACGCCTTGGAGTTTTTGATCAATAAATATCGAAACTTTGTGCGCGCCAAAGCCCGGTCGTATTTCTTGGTGGGCGCCGACCGCGAGGACATCATTCAAGAAGGCATGATCGGCCTGTATAAGGCCGTGCGAGATTTTCGAACCGATAAGCTCGCTTCGTTTCGTGCGTTTGCTGAACTGTGCGTCACACGCCAGATCATCACGGCCATCAAGACGGCCACCCGCCAGAAGCACATCCCCCTGAACTCTTATGTGTCGCTGAACAAGCCCATCTACGAGGACGACTCGGACCGGACCCTGATGGACGTGCTGTCGGGGACGCGGCTCTCCGACCCCGAGGACCTTATCATCGGGCGCGAAGAATTTGGCGACATCGAAGAGAAGATGGGCGAGATTCTGTCAGACCTCGAGTGGAAGGTGCTCATGTCCTACCTGGATGGCCGCTCTTACCAAGAGATTGCCCTCGACCTGCACCGCCACGTGAAGTCGATTGACAACGCACTGCAGCGGGTGAAGCGCAAGCTGGAGCGCTACTTGGAGACCCGCGGCCACCAAGTCCCGGTGGGCCCCCTGGGGTAGCTGGCGGTCAGCTGGCCCAGAGGCGGGCCAGCGGCCGGCGCCACCATCCTCGCAAAGCTTCGTGCAAGGCTTCCTGCACGGAAGCTTCGGCCTGTGTCAGCTGCGGCTCGTCCGGCAGCTGGCCGCCGTACCACCAGCGCTCCATCACCAAGATCGTTGGCTTCAACAGGGGCTGATACTCGGGCGCGAGCCCGAGATACAGCTGCCGGAGGGTGGCGTCGGCGCCCAAGGACCGACGGCCCGTCAGGCGAAATAGGAGCCACAAGCGGCGGTCGAGGCGCTTGAGCCGCCGGTGGGGGCTATTCAGCGCGAACCGGGCGTTGCGCCAGGCGAGCCAGACGGCGGCCACCGCCGCCCCGGCGGCGGCGAGGGCGGCCCAGGGAATGGCGGCCGCCGGGCTTGGGGCGCGCGTCGGACGGGGGTTGGCAACCCGGGGCGCCTTGGGATGGGTCCTGGCCAGGGTCGGCACCTTCACAGGGGGCTGATGGGGCGTGACATACTCCGTGACCGGCTGCCCGGGCTTAGCCGTCAGGGGGACCGTCCAGCCGTAGGTGGGGTCGATGGGAATCCAGCCGTAGGGCGCGACGTACACTTGGGCCCACGAGTGCGCATCGACGGCGGAGATGACGTAGTCGCGGGTTTTAATATTATAGGTGCCCGGTCCGTAGCCCACCACCCAGCGTGCCGGGATGCCTATCGAGCGCGCCATCATGATAAAGGTCGTCGAAAACTGGTCGCAGTAGCCGGCGTGCGTGACCAGCAGAAACTGGTTGACGGCGTCGCCGCGGGACGACGGCTTGAAGTTGAACGTGTAGCGCTCGTGCGAGTCCAGGTATTTGGCCAAGTCCTCGGCCGCCTGCCACGGCCCGCGGGCCCCGGCGGTGATGCGCCGAGCCAGTTGGCCCACACGCGGTGAGAGGTTGCCGGGGGTCTCCAGGTCCGCCGCCAAGCTCTGCGGCACCGGGCTGAACGGCACCGCATTTATGGACGACATGTTGACCACCGGGACGGTCATGGTCACCCGATACGTGATGGGGTTTTGGCCAATGAGCTCCTCGCGGTTGGGCAGCACCTGCCCGTTGACGCCCGAGATGGACGTTGGGGTGCCGCTGTACACCAGGGGAACCGCGCCAGACGGCCCCGCCATCGCGACGGTCACGTGCCACTGGTCGGTGGAGAATCCGTTGATGGCGGGGCTGAAAAAGGGGTGCGGCGCACTGCCCGACAAAAAGGGGATGGGCCGGCCGGCCGGCGACGACCAGGTGGTGCCGTTGAATGTGTTGTACACGGCCGTCTGCCAGTAGGAGGCCATGGGCGCTCCAGACACGACCAGCACGGTTTGGTGCGACGGCGTTACGGGGTGGTTGATGCTGGTGTCTCCGATGCCAATGCCGGTGGTGTAGTTGCCGCCAGGCATGTTGGCGAGCCCGATGCCGGATCCGCCTCCCACCGGCAGGGATCCGCCGGCCCCCTTCACGTGGCCCGGGTGTCCTGCGGTGGACCACCCCAGCACGAGCGGCAGCACCAGCGCCAGGCCGAGCACCCCATACCAGTACCCGCTCGGGCGGCCCAGGGTCGACGCGGCCGACTCGTCCAGGTGCGTGTCGGCCAACAGCCACAGGCCCACCACGAGGTACGCCGCCACCGGGCCCTCCCCTTGGAGGTGCCAGAACGTGTGGTTGACGATGAGAATAATGCCACCCAACAGCAGCAGCAGCAGCACCCGATCCCGGGATTGCGCCAGCCGGAACACGAGCCAGCCCAACACCACGGCCACCAGGATCAGGACGAGGCCGGCGGTGGGCGGCAGGGTGGCCCAGGCCGCGGGCGACTCGCTCACCAGCGTGTGGGGAATGGCGGCCAGCGCGGCCAGAATGACCCCGAACGGTTCGGGCACCTGGACCACCAATTCCAGCATGAACGCGGCCAGCATCGCCACCACCGTGGCTTCCCAGGAGCTCAGCAACTCCGCCGCGGCCAGGCAGAGGGGAAACAAGCTCAGCAGGAGCGCCGACGAAAACCCTCCGGAGTGAGCGTAGGGCCAGAACAAGGTCGTGAGCCACAGCCCCAGCAGCAGCGTGCGTGTGGGCGTCAGCGCCCGCGCCAGCCCCTTCATGCGCTGAACCCCTGGGCCAGCACCCGGGGCAGGTCCGACAGCTGAGTCACCGCGCCGGGCACGCCCTGGCGGCCCACGTACAGCACCATGGCCCCGGGCATGCGTCCGCGGTGGATCTGAGCCGGATCGCGACCGGTGATAATGAGGCGGGCGTGCGAGGACGCGGCCGGCAGCAACAGCTGCCCGGGCACGTCCTCCCGGCGCCAACGCACCTCCGACAGCGTGCGCATAATCTGCTTTAAGTGCTCGGGGCCGTTGCGCGCGGGGAGCGTGAGATCGGCGCCCAACAAGGTGAGTGCCACGTTCTGCTCGCGCTGCAGGCCAAAGTCTGCGAGCGACCCGGCGCAGGCCAGCGCTGTTTCAAAGTCATGCGGGGTGAACACCCCCGGGTGGTCCACCAGCACTTCCAATTCGGGGACGGTGAGCGGCTCAAACTGCTTGACCTTGAACTGGCCGGTCTTGGCGGTCGTTTGCCAGTGAATGCGACTCAGCCGATCGCCGGTGACGAAATCCCGGATGCCCCGCAACTCGGACGACTCGTCCACCATCACCGTGCGCTCGCGCAGCCCGCCCTCCCACTCGCGCGGCAGAGCGGCGACGAACGACAGCGGCACCGTGGGCGGCCACACCTCAAGCTCCTGAGGCACTTCCAGCACACGCCGCCGCGTGAGGAAGCCGAACGGGTCGCCCGACGCGAGCACCACGTCACTGAAGCGATGAATGCCCCGGGGCACATTCAGCAGGCGGTACGTCACCGTCACCTCGCGCTGGAACCAGGGAAATGCGACGAAGCTGGAGGCGCCGGCCGCCACGATCCCCAGCGGCAGGCGGTCCCGCACGGCCAAGTACAGCCAGGGCCACCACCGCGGCAACTCGACGGTCACGGACACCACCACGGTGTCACCCGCCGCCACCGGGGTGGACGGCACCCGGCGGCGCGCCTGGATGCGCGACAGCGGCGCCACGCCTGTCACCAGCACCACAGCCGTCAGGACAATGACAAACACCACCACGTGGTAGGCCAGCTGGCCCCCTTGGTACCAGGCAAAGAACGCCGTGGCCGCCAGCACCCCGACGAGAAACCCGAGATGGCCGGGTGCCAGCACCCCCCGTTTCACGGCCGCGACTCGCCCGCCGGCACGGGCACCTTGGCCAAAATGTCCTCGACAATTTCGCGCACCACCGCGTGGCCCTCGCGCCGCACCCCCCCGCGGGGGATCAGGCGATGCACCAGCACATCGGGCGCCAAGAGTCGAATGTCGTCGGGAATCACATACGGGCGGCCGTGCATGAGCGCCCACGCCTGTGCGGCCCGCAGAAGCGCGACCAGGGATCGGGGGCTGGCGCCAAGGTACAGTCGGGACTGGTCTCGGGTGTGCTCGGCCACCTGGGCCAGATAGCGCAAGACATGGTCTTGGGCCCGAACGCCTGCTGCGGCCCGCCGCAGCTGCAGGATGTCGGCCTGCGTCATCACCGGCTGGACGGCCGCAGACATGACGTCTTTCTGCACGCGCTGCAGCAATTCCACTTCTTCGTGGGGTGTGGGATATCCCATGTGCAGGCGAAACAAAAATCGGTCCAACTGGGCTTCTGGCAGTGGAAAGGTTCCGGCGTACTCGATGGGGTTTTCCGTCGCCACCACCATAAACGGCGCTTCGACCGGGTAGGTGTGGCCGTCGACGGTAACCTGCTCTTCTTCCATTACCTCCAGCAGGGCCGACTGGGTGCGCGGCGATGTCCGGTTGATTTCGTCGGCCAAGAGCAGATTGGTAAACACCGGGCCGGGCCGAAAGGAGAATTGCCGCGTGCCTGGGTCGAACACGCTCACGCCCAACACGTCGGACGGCAGGAGGTCCGGCGTAAACTGCACGCGAGAAAACCCCAGCGACAAGCTTTGCGCCAGCGTCTTGGCCAACAGCGTCTTGCCAACGCCGGGCACATCCTCCAGCAGCACGTGGCCGCCGGCGATGAGGGCACACACCAGGCGCTCGGCCACCGGCCGCTTCCCGACGATGATGCGGTCGATGTTGTCCAACAGCTGCTCTACACGCGGGTGGCCGGCATCAAAGGCCGCTGCCGCCTGGCTCGTCGCGTCCATCATGTGTCGTGTCCTCCTTAAGCTCGCGGACCGACCACCTAACGGGTGGGTGCCGCCGCCTCGACTTGCTGCGGCATGTGCACCAGACGCCAACGGCGCCGCCGCCTCGCATGCTATACTGGCACCAGATTCTCCGTTCGACGGCGGCGAACATCTTCCGTAAGGGTACCGGGTTGAGCCGCCAGGTTCAAGCGCCAGTCGGCCGGAATAGCTCAGTGGCAGAGCGCTCGCCTTGTAAGCGAGGGGTCGTGGGTTCAAATCCCACTTCCGGCTCCATTCCGGGTCCGCTCCCTGCGCCTGGGTCCCACGGTGCGCCTGCCTCCAACCGAACAACGTGTCTCATGAGGCGTAACGACGCCCCGCCGGGTTTGGTTGATCCCCCGCCTCCGCGCGACGACTTCACGTGTCGCTGCCGTGGGCGCATTTTTGTCTGGACACCATCTAGATCCTCGTGTATGATGCCCATGGACCGTGCGGACGGGTGCCCGAGTGGCTAAAGGGGGCGGTCTGTAAAACCGTTGGCTAACGCCTACGTTGGTTCAAATCCAACCCCGTCCACCAATTTTGTCCACGATGTTGTTGCGGGGTAGAGCAGTCTGGTAGCTCGTCGGGCTCATAACCCGGAGGTCGCAGGTTCGAATCCTGCCCCCGCGCCCATTGCTCACGTAGCTCAGTTGGTAGAGCACGTCCTTGGTAAGGACGAGGTCACCGGTTCAAGTCCGGTCGTGAGCTCCAGTTTGTCAGCGGGTCGGCCAGCCGGCCCGTTTTTTGTGGCCGGCAT
>JAKADP010000140.1 GCA_021820465.1 Bacillota bacterium | reverse complement strand
TGCCTCGGGAGCAGTTGCTGTATCGCGACGATGAAGACGGCCTGGCGCGGGACCTGGGCGAGTCCCGCCGCCGCTTTGGCGCGGATGGCCGGTTGTTTCGCCTCGTGTCCGAGGCGTATCGCATTCGCCTGGCCTATCTCTTCGATCCCCTGTTGGCCGTGCACACGTCGCTCATTGATCCCCTGCCGCACCAGATTGCTGCCGTGTACGGCGACATGGTGGACCGGCAGCCGTTGCGGTTTCTGCTGGCTGACGACCCCGGGGCGGGGAAAACCATCATGGCCGGTCTGCTCATCAAAGAACTGGCCGCCCGGGGCGCGGTGGAGCGAGCCTTGGTGGTGGCGCCGGGAGCGCTGGTGGAGCAGTGGCAGGACGAGCTGTGGCAGCGGTTTCAGCTGCGCTTCGAGATATTCACCCACGGCGCGGGTGAGGCGGCCGCGACCGGCAATTGGTTTCGTGAACATCCGCACGCTATTGCCCGGATGGACAAGCTGGCCCGCGATGACGTGGCACAAGCCCGCGCCGCAGACGTAGACTGGGATCTGGTCGTGGTGGACGAGGCGCATAAAATGGCCGCCACGTATGCCGGCGGCGAGGTCAAGTATACCCAGCGCTTTCAGTTGGGCCGGACCTTGTCGCAGGTCAGCCACCACCTGCTGCTGCTGACGGCCACACCGCACAACGGCAAAGACGCCGACTTTCAGCTGTTCTTGAGCCTGCTGGATCCGGACAGGTTTGAGGGCAAGCCGCGGGGGCAGACAGCCGCCATCGACCCGAGCGGCCTCATGCGCCGCATGGTGAAAGAAAAGCTGGTGACGTTCGACAACAAGCCCTTGTTTCCCGAGCGGCGTGCCTACACCGTGAATTATGCCTTGTCGCCCGGCGAGCGGGAGCTCTACCAGGCGGTGACCGCCTACGTGGGGCAGGAATTCAACCGCGCCGAGCAGCTGGGCGGCTCGCAGCGCGGGCGCGTCGGCTTTGCGCTGACCATGCTGCAGCGCCGGCTGGCCTCATCGCCGGAGGCGATCTATCAGTCGCTGTCTCGGCGGCGGCAGCGGCTGGACGCGCGCCTGGCCACTGTAGGCAGTGACGCCGGAGCCCCGATGGCTGCAGCGGCCTGGGATGAGGATAGTGCCGATGATCTAGAGGACAGCGAGGCGGAGGCGGACGCGGTGGCCGATGAGGCGTCGGCGGCCCGCACCCGCCAGGAGTTGCGGGCAGAAATTGGCCGGCTGGCCCAGTTGGAAGAAGTGGCCCTGGCCCTCCGGCAAAGCCACCAAGACCGCAAGTGGGAGGAGCTGTCCCGGCTCCTCCAAAGCGAGGGCCTCATGCAGGATGGGGAGGGGATGCGCCGCAAGCTGGTGGTGTTTACCGAGCATCGCGACACCCTCAATTACTTGTGCGCGCGCATCGGGAACACGCTCGGGCTGCCCGACGCCGTGGTGGCGATTCACGGGGGCCTGCGCCGCGACGAGCGGCGGGCCATCCAGGCGCGCTTTACCCAGGATCCCGCCTGCGCGGTGCTGGTGGCGACGGACGCAGCTGGTGAAGGGATCAACCTGCAGCGGGCCCACCTGATGATCAACTACGATCTCCCGTGGAATCCCAACCGCTTGGAGCAGCGCTTCGGCCGCATTCACCGCATCGGGCAGACGGAGGTGTGCCACCTGTGGAACCTGGTGGCCGAGGAAACCCGCGAAGGGGCGGTGTTTGCGCTGCTGCTGCGCAAGATGGAGCAGCAGCGCGAGGCGCTGGGCGGCCAGGTTTACGACGTGCTAGGACAGGTGCTGTTTGACCAGCGGCCGCTGCGGGAGCTGCTGGTGGAGGCGGTGCGCTACGGCGACCGGGCCGACGTGCGCGAGCGGCTGGCCCAGACGATCGAGTCCGCGTGGGACGAGCAGCAAATCCGAGACCTCATGACCCGGGGGATGCTGGTGCCCGACGCCTTGGATCCCCGCCGGGTGTACCAGCTGGCGGATGACATGGCGCGGGCCGAGGCGCGGCGCCTGCAGCCCCATTACATCGCCGACTTCTTCTTGGCCGCGTTTCGTGAGCTAGGCGGGGCGGTGCACGCCCGAGAGGCGGGCCGCTGGGAGGTCACCCACGTCCCGCCCGCGCTGGTGCACCGTGCGGGCGCGCCGGTACCGGTGCTGCACCGCTACGAGCGCATCACCTTCCAGCGGGAGCTCATCACCGTGTCGGGCCGCCCGGTGGCTGACCTGCTGTGTCCGGGCCACCCGCTGCTGGATGCCACGGTCGCACTCATCCTGGAGGCCCGCCGCGCCCTTTTGGGTGAGGGTGCGGTGCTGGTGGACCCCGCTGACCCGGGCGATGTCCCCCGTGTGCTGGTTTACCTGGAGCACGCCATTGGGGACGCGCGACCTGCTGGAGAGGCGGGGAATGTGGTGTCTCGCCGCTTGGAGTTTGTGGAGCTAACGGCCGACGGCTCCCGGCGGGCCGCCGGCTACGCGCCGTATCTGGATTACACGCCGCTGCCCGCCGAGCTGGCCGAGGCCGCCAGCCAGGCGCTGGACGTGACGCGCTATGCCGATGTCGAGGATACGGCGCGGGCGTATGCCGTGGAGCACTTGGTGCCCGCTCACCGTCGGGAGGTGGCGGACCGCCGATTGCCATGGATTGAAAAAACCCGCCAGGCTGTGTACCAGCGGCTCACGGCCGAGATGGTGTACTGGGACCAGCGGGCGGCGGCGTTTCGCCGGCAGGCCGCGCAGGGCCGGCTAAATGCTGCGCTCAACGCGGAGCAGGCCAGCCGGCGCCATCGCGAGTTGGCGGACCGGCTTGCACGGCGGATGGCGGCCCTGGACCAGGAGCGCCAACTGCAGGCGCGGCCCCCGATGGTCGTCGGCATGGCCGTGGTGGTGCCTCAGGGCTGGGTCGACCGCCTGAGCGGTGAAGTCCCGGCGACCTCGGCCGACCCCCTAAGCCGCAGCTACGTCGAGCAGGCGGCCATGGCTGCCGTGATGGAGGCCGAGCGGCGGCTCGGCCACAGCCCCCAGGACGTCAGCGCCGCCAAAGTGGGCTATGACATCGAATCGCGCGACGGCACCACCGGCCGGCTCCGCCTCATCGAGGTGAAGGGGCGGGCAGCCGATGCGGACACCGTGACCGTGACCAAAAACGAGATTCTCACGGCGCTGAACCGCCCCCAGGACTACATTCTCGCCATTGTTCGGGTGGGTGCGGACGGAGCCGCCACGCCCCGGTACGTGCGCGAGCCCTTCCACCAGGAGCCGGACTTTGCGGCCGCCAGCGTCAATTTTGATCTCCAACACCTGATGAAAAAAGGAGCCAATCCCGCATGAGCGCAGCCAACCCACGCGATCCCCGGGGGCCCAAGAAGAAGCTGATTGAGGTGGCGCTGCCATTGGACGCCATCAACCGAGCGGCCTCCACCGAGAAGTCGATTCGCCACGGTCATCCATCGACGATGCACCTCTGGTGGTCCCGGAAGCCCTTGGCCGCCGCGCGGGCGATGCTGTTTAGCCAGCTGGTGGACGACCCCTCGGAGCATCCCGAGCTGTTTCCCTCGGAAAGAGCCCAGTCGGAGGAGCGCGAGCGCCTGTTTGCGCTGCTGGAGGAGTTGGTCCGCTGGGAAAACACCGGCAACCAGCGGGTGCTGGCGGCCGCTCGTCAGGAGATTCGGCGGTGGACGGGCGACACGAGCCCGGTCGTTCTGGATCCGTTTGCCGGCGGCGGATCCATCCCGCTGGAGGCCCAACGGCTTGGCCTCACCCCCTGGGCACAGGACTTAAACCCGGTGGCGGTGCTGCTGAACAAGGCGATGGTGGAAATTCCCTCGCGCTTTGAAGCGCGCAGCGCCGTCAACCCGGCCGCGCGCGCGGCGCACTTGGGCGAGGCGTGGCAGGGATTTCGCGGCTTGGCCGCGGACGTACGCCACTATGCGGAGTGGATGCGCGCCCACGCCTGGGAAACCCTCGGCTCTCTTTATCCGCCCGCCGAGCTGGCGGAAGCTGCGGGCAGCGGGACGACCCCGGTGATTGCCTGGATCTGGGCACGCACCGTGCCATGCCCCAATCCGGCGTGCGGCGTCAACATGCCGCTCACGAGCAAGTTCAAGCTGT
>JAKADP010000139.1 GCA_021820465.1 Bacillota bacterium | reverse complement strand
AACCGCTTCAGGAGTGGCACACCCGCCTGCTCACGGCGCTGGGGCGTGACGAGTGGGCACGGTGGCTTGTGGACACCCATCCCGTCTACCGCCAAGTCCCGACGCGCTGACCCGTCAGCGGCTGCGGCGCTCTGCTCGCGGGCCGGGATTCTCAGCGTCCCTCACTCCTGCGTACTGATGGGTCGAGACCGCGAGGCCTTCCAGAACGTGCTCAGAAATAAGTGCGGCTACCGCGAGCGGGACATAACGGATGTCTCGCGCCGTGTGGGACGGGCCCCTAGCCGGAATGGTGCCGCTGTGCCATTTGTTGGAGGACTGGCCGTCTGCATCCCGAAGCATCCCGGATACCGTGTAAAACCCCAAGGAGACATACCGCGACGCACTCTTTCGTGCGCACGTGCCTCACGGTTTAACCCCCGGATAATGGACAGTCGCTCCGGTTTTCATCCCCTCACGGGGTTGTTGGGGGGCGTGGCGCCCGCGGGTCACGCCCGGACCGGTTTCAGTGTCAGGGTCCCCGCGAGCAGGCGGCGGTAGCCTTCCGCGGGAGGCCAATCCTGCACCCTGCCGTGGTACCGCTCGGTATTGTAATGCTGGATCCAGGCCGTCACGTGCCGATAGGCGCCCGGGAAATCGACGAACGGCGCGTTCGCCAGGCACTCCCGCTCCAACAGGCTGTGCCAGCTCTCAATGTGCGCGTTCTTGTTGGGCGTCGCGGGGGGAATCCGCTCGTGACGCAGCTCCAGCGTCGTGCACGCCGCCGCCCAGGTGCGGCTGATGAACGGGGGCCCGTTGTCCGTCCGAATGACCGGGCGGCGCGCCCCGAACCCTGCGGCCCGGGCCGCGACGGCGGTGCGCAGCGCCGTGGCGCATGGGGCCGCCGTGGCCGTCTGGCCAAGGTGGTAGCCCACCACCGACCGGTCATACACGTCCAGCACGCTCGCCTAATAGAAGAACGTGTCCGTGCCGACGAGGGATCCGTACTTCAGATCCATCTCCCAGAGCCGGTTGGGCGCCGTCACCGTGCGGTGAATCGCGCTGGTCCGGGGCGGCCGGGGCCCGGTCGCGGGCCGCACGTGCCGTAGCAGGTGGGCCTTCCGGCACAGCCGGTACACCGTCTTCTTATTGATCACCAGCTGATGCTCGCGCCGCAGCCAGGTGGTCCGCTTGCGGTACCCGTAGGCCCGCGCGGCCCCCGCCACCGCCTCGCTCAGCCACTCCGCGATCGGGCCTTCGGCCACGCGCTGGCCGGCCGTCGTCACGCGATACCCCGGGCGCCCCCGCCAGGCGTAGTACGTGGATCGCGCCACCCCCGCCAGCCGGCACACCAGACTTACGCGGTACCCCCGCGGGATCCAGGTGTGCGCGACGCCACAACGGTCGAGGGGGCGCGGTCGGCTTTTGTTACGAGGTCCTTCAGGATCGCGATCTCGAGATCCTTCTCCCCCAGGAGCTCCTTCAGGTGCCGATTCTCGCCCTCCGCGGCGGTCAGGGCCGCCACCGTGGCGGGGTCAGGGACGGGGAAGCGCCCCGCGCGGGCCGCCTGGCGGACCCAGCGCTGCACCAGCGGCTCCCGGAGGTCATGCCGCCGGGCGACCAAGGCTGCGTTCCGCACCTCCCGCACCTCCTGCACCACCTGGTCCCGCACACTTTGCGGATAGACGTTCGCCATGATGATCCTCTCCTTGTCTCGAGGGTACGAACCCGAAGAGATCTTGTCCACCCAGTTTACGGGGCTTGAGAGCCTCACACTCTTCCCGATGGCGGCGGCCTGGTGCGGGTCGCGGGTGCAGAAGCTCTCGAGAGATGGGTGCGCCGACATCCTCGGCGGCACGTGACCACGGCACCGCTAACATCGGTTGAGGAGCTGGTGAACCCCTCACGCTCATGTTGGCATTACGCCCCCCGAGGCACATAATGGAGACGAGGGCTATCCTGGACGTTTGCCCTTGATTGGCACATGAAGCCAGGGAGGTGAGGGCCACGCCCACCATGTTCCGGCAGCCTCCGTTGGTGGAAGTGGTCATAGACTTGCGGTGGATGGCGGGCCCCTCCACGATTCAGGCCGCCTCCGCGTCGCCTGCAGTGATCATCGGGGGTGCCGAAGATACGTACTTTGAGATGCTCCAAGCGGGACTGGCCAGGCATGGGTTCACGCGGTCAGAAAGACTGGTGCCCCTCGGCGTGCCTTTGCAATCCCAACAGGTGGCTTATCGCTGGAAGCAAGAGAGGCCTTTCTCGACGGTGGTGTCCGCGGGCTCGGGGTTGCTGGCGGTTAGTGCCCGACCACCCTATGCAGGATGGCATTGGTTCGCAAATGCCGTCAGGTGGCTCCCGGATCTTTTACGCGAGTCGCTTCCCGAAGCAGAACAGGTACGTGGCCTGAGTCGGGTATCGTTAGGCTATATCAACGCGTTTGATGACAGGCTGCGCCAGGGCAAAACGCCGACCGAGTTTATCCGAGACGTACTGGGATTCAACGCGGCGCTCCCACCGGCATACGCCCATTTAGGAACTGGGAGCAACGTGGATGCATTTTCCCTGTCGACGGAGCTTTCCACCGACCAGGGGATGGTGGTCTCAACGTCGGTGGCGCAAGCGATGCACGCGGGGTCTCCCGCAGCGTTTCTAGCCCTTGGCGCACGCACCCCAGACGGCGAGGTCGTGCCCCATGGCGACGTTCTTCCTCGACTCGACGAGCTCCATGAGCGGTTGGACGACCTGTTTCGCCAAATGACCGTCGCTGTTCAGGAACTCATGGAGCCATTCGAAAGTAACGAGGTGGAAGATGCTTAACGGTATGGGGCGGCAGCCCCGGGCCGCAGATGTCGACCTGCTGGAGGCCATCTACAAACTAAGGACGTTCCAGACCCTCGGCGACAACTGGGACGGCAGCGGGGCGTTGCCCTTTGATGCCTCCACTCTGAACAATGCGGGGGCCATCTTGACCGTCCTAGCAGATTGGGTTTCGGTGCCGGCGATATACCCCGAGTCAAACGGTACCGTAACGTTTGACTGGGCCGCCGGAGAATACCAATCTCTGGTTGAGGTAGGGCGCACTCGTTTTTCGGCCTTCATTCGCCGGGGCCCCGAGGCCTTGTATCTGGACCACGGCCTCGTGGCCGATTGCTTTCCGGGTTCGTTCATCCGGATGGCGCAGATTATGCAGAACTACCCGGTCGGAGAACGGTTGTCTGGTCCCGATTTAGTGATGGGATGTGCTCTGGCGTGGACGGACGACGTTCCCAGCACGCCGTCCTTATATCCGAACCAGGCGGGGCAAGCGTCCTCCGAAATGCCTGCCTTTTGGGATTGGCTTGCCACCGTGGTTCATCACATGGCGCCGGCCTCGCTTGCCCGGTGACGCCCCACGAATCGGAGTTGCCACCAGGAGAATGCATCGTGCGCGTGGTGAAGCCAAAGTACCACTGCGACCGCGCCAACATTCTAACCAAGCGCGCCTTTTTGCCGGGTCGGGGCGCGTCGGGCGTGTCGGTCCTGCGTCATACGATTCTCGGGTCCGACGAATGCAAGCGCATAGCAACCGGCATTATCGCGCCCGGAGATTACGGCGGGTTGGCGGGCGCGACGGTGGGTGTCGTCAGCGGCCTAGGCGTTTTGGTGGTCGATCACCCCGTGGAGGCATTCGATGGCCATGCGGAAATGGAGTATGGGATCCGGCGCCCCGCCAATGACGAGCCGCTAGATGCCGAATCCAACCTCAAGCTAAACACCTTGCTGTCCCAGCTGGCGGGCCGGTTCGTCTACCATGCGGATCCTGACGTCGCGAGCCCCATGTGGAAAGGCCCCTGTCCATGCGCGGCGTGCCCTCCGAGGACGCGGCCCGACGTGCCGTAGACCACACCATCCGGCGCACCGCCACACGTGGAACGGTGGCGGAGGCGCGGCCGGTCGCGCGGTCCGACAGGCTCGATGTAGTATGATCGCGGCCACGTTGGCCCTACGGTTGGCCCTACGACTGGGTCCTGCCATCTACCCCATCGAGGTGATGTTGTGCCCCACGCTCGCTCGGAATCCCCCGGAGCCGCTCCCTTGGTGTACACGGTGGACTGCACGGAACCGTCCCGGCATGTCTACCGGAT
>JAKADP010000138.1 GCA_021820465.1 Bacillota bacterium | reverse complement strand
CTCCGCATGCACCTGCGCAGGAATGCCTCCCAGGGGCAGCCGCGCCAGCTGCCTGGCGCTGACCCCGGGCGTGTGCTCGAGTTTTCGGTACGCGGCCCGGCTGCCCTTGAGTGCGCGGGTGGCCTGGCGCGCCACGGTGTGGAACTTGGCCATGATGGCCGCACGGGTTTGGGTCTGATCCGCGATGGAGGTGGAGCTGGCCGAAAACTGAGACGACGCGAGTGCCACGTCCTTGGGCAGATGGGCGGGTATCTGGGCCGCTAGGGTGCTGGCCAGGACCACTCCCATGAGGGCCGCCCCGACGGCCGATCCCATCTGCCGAAAGAACATATTGCCGCTGGATGCGACTCCCATTTGCCGCAGTGGGACCACATTCTGCACGGCCAGCACATACAGGGAGAATCCCGGCCCAATACCTACACCCAGCAGCGCCAAGTAAAGGAGCAGCGTGGACAGGGGGAGCGTTGGTGTGAGCGTGATGTGCAGCACCACAAAGAACGCTGTGGCCCACGCGCTGCCGATGAGCAGCAGCACCTTCACGCGCCCCAGGCGCTGAGCTAGAAGCCCCCCGGACACACTGCCGACGACCACGCCCGCTACTAGCGGGGTGAGCGTGAGGCCGGCCGCCAGCGGGGAAATGTTTTTCGCCATGACCAGATAAAACGGGATGAACAGGACGGACCCTAAAAACGCCGCCCCGAAGCACAGCGATGCTAGCCCGGTCCACGTGAACGTGGGAATCCGCAGGAGCGACATATCGAACAGCGGTGCCGCCGACCCCCGCTCGATGAGATAAAACGCCAGCAGCGCCACCAGCGCGAGGCCAAAGAGGCCCAGCACCTCCGGCGAGGACCACGCATACGCCGACCCGCCCCAGGACAGCGCCAGGATCAGCGCAACACACCACACCACCATGGTGGCAAACCCCGGCACATCAAACCGCTGGCGCCGAGGGCTGGTGAGCCGTGGCATGTGGGCGATGAGCACGTAGAGCGCTAGGATGCCAAAGGGCATATTCACGTAGAACACGTACCGCCACGAGAAGCTGTCGGTCAACACGCCACCCAAATAGGGACCCACCACGCTCGCGATGCCAAATACGGCGCCAAACAGCCCCTGGATGCGCCCTCGCTCCCGCGGCGGAAACATGAGGCCAATCGTGGTGAGCGCCACCGCAAAGATGGCCCCGCCGCCCAGCCCCTGAATGCCGCGAAACAGAATCAGCTGATACATGCTGTGCGAAAGCCCCGACAGGGCCGACCCGATCAGAAACACGATGGCGGCGGTAATGAGGACATACTTCGGCGACACGATGTCGGCCATCCGGCCGGCCACCGGCAGCGCAATCGTGGACGCCAGCAGGAAGCTGGTGGCCACCCAGGCATAGAGATTGGTGTGCCCCAGCTGCTGCACGATGCGCGGCAGGGCCGTGGCCACGATGGTTTGGTCCAGGGCCGACAGAAAGATGCACAAAAAGACGCCGATGAGAGCCAGCCGGCGCTCGGCAGGGGCAATGGTGAAGCCGGCGGCAGCCGGTGATGCGGTCATGTCATTCCTCCGTCTCCTGGTTGCGGACGTGCTGGCCGAATGGGGCAGGGGGGCGGACGACCGCGTGCAGCGCTCCGGCGAAGAGCGCCCCGACTTCCGCCGCGACGGCCCGGGGCTCCAACGGCTCCGTTCGCACATGAGCCACAAACATCTTCATCAGCAGAACCTCGTAAAAGGCTCGGGCGAGGGGGCCGAAGTGTCCCGCCGGGATCTCACCGCGCTGGGCGCACCCCTCGAGGTGCGCCGCCAGCGGCCTCGGCACCTGTAGGGCAAATTCGCCGTACAACGTCCGCAGATCGCTGTCCCAGCGCGCTTCGACGAGCCCGATGAGCACCATGTCGGCCACCGGCAGCATGTGGTCCAGATACGCCGACGCCCAATGAGCGAGATCCGCTGCCAAGTCCGTGGCGCCCCCGGAGGGCTCCACCCGAATGGCTTCCCCCATGCGCGATACGGTGTGAGTCACCATAGCCCGCAGCAGGTGGTCTTTGCTGGGGAAGTGCCGAAACAGGGTCACCTCGTTGACCCCGGCGGCCGCCGCCACCGCCCGCGTCGTAAGGCCACGAGGCCCATGCTCGCGACAGAGTTGCTGACAGGCGTCCAGAATCCGCGCCTCGGTATCCGTTCCTCCGCTCACTCGATTTTCTCCCATGCCTGCAAGTGTTGCTTGCACAGGGTAACACGACTGCGGGCTGCGTCAATGGAGCTGGAGCTGTTGCAGTGTCATCGCGGCCGTATAAGCCAGGAAGGGCAGTCCGTACCACCACCACGGAATGCACCAGCCCAGCCGGGGTGCCCCCCCGTCGACCGTGCGCCTGCCTTCGTACACCAAAGCGGCAAAGCCCACGATGAGAACGGTGAACACCAGTTCCAGCCCGTGCGCGGCGACCAGCGCCCGGTACGTGAAATGCACGCCGTGGCCCAGCACCAGCGAGAGCATGTGGCCGTCGAGGTTGTGGGGCCACTCGATCAGGTTGTTCACGAGGGCCACGCTGTTGACCGCGGCCCAGAGCCACAGGAACCTTGAGCTCTGGCCGGCAAACACGGTGGCCATCGGCACCAGCCACACGATCCACTGCGGCAGCCACCAGGACAGAATGAGAATTGACGCGCCAATCGCCAGCCACAAGAGCGCGACGCTCTCCATGCCCCGGCGCTGGGGTCCCTGGACCCATGCCACCGCGCACAGACCCAGGTACACCATGAGCCACAGGTGAATCGGCACGATGCCCAGCGTGACGGCGTGCAGAATGGTGCCGCCGTCCCGTGCCAGGAACACGCGGTGCAGAGATTGGTGCCGGCCTAGGGCAGATAGCTCACCACGAACGGAATGACGCCGACCACCATGTACGTGAACGCCTTCCCTACGTGCTGGCGCGACAACAGGAGCGCGGTGGGCGGCACGAACAGCAGGGCATAGTTCTTGAACGCCGCGGCCAGGCCCAGCACCAGAAACATCTGCCAGGGGCGCTCGTCGTCAAACACGACCAGCGGTGATGACGGGAGGAATGATGTCGAACTGGCCCTGCATGAAAGACTCCACCAAGAGGATGGGGCACGCGAGCCACAGCCACATCAGGCGCTCACGCGGCCAGTCCCGCTTGGCCGCCAGGCGCCGAAACCCCCAGGCACCCAACGCCAAGGCAGCCGCGTTGGGCAGCTTCAGCAGAATCAAACCCAGTGACACGGGCCAACCCCTGCTGTGCCCCAGGACCTGCCGCCGGTACATCAGGGCCACGGTCGCGGGAACCGGGTCCAAATGGAGCAGGTGGAGGAGCCAGAGATACGCGGCGGTGGTGGCATAGTATAGGGGCGGCATGGCCGTCGGCACCGACCGTAGGGCCGGCACCGACTGAAAGTAGTTGTACAGACTCCAGTGCCCTTCGGCCACAACATTGGCGACAAAGGAACTCTCCTCCAGGTCGCCGTACGCGAACAGGGCCATGACCGCCGTCAGCGCCCCCGCGTAGGCCACCCACCGCCCCCAGGCCCGGATTGCCTCAACCTTCACCGACGCGACACCCCCTCGGCTCCCATGATTCAACACGTTCCGTTCAACTTCTCGCCAAGGCGCCGCGCCAAAAAACCATGGCTCCGCGGGTCGGCGGGCCGATGTCGGTGGAGTAGGGGGCCGGCTGTCGGTCCGTTGGCGGAGCGCCTGCAGGAACCCCCTCACCAGAGAACATCGCGCCGGCTGCACAAGAACCGTGCCGCATCTTGCACGAGCGCGCCCGGGGTATGGAAGGGAACCGCGAAGGAGGGGAATGCGCGGCGGGCTCCACCTAATGACTCGAGCGCTCAGCGCGCTGGCGCACCGGAGCCACGCGCGGTACAGCTGCGAGGCGTTCACCAGCCAGGCTCTGCGGGACTATGATGCAGAGGGGCCGTACAGTCGGCTGATTGAGGATGCGCGGCGGGCGTTGCGGCCCGCGAAGAAGCGAAAGAAACTGAGGGAGTGAGAGAAAGTGACCGTTTCTGGCAACCTCAGCTCGATGGGCAAGTTCTGTTGCCCCCCGCAGACCGGTACGAAGTACTGGGTCCCGGCTTACATTGCGCAGTCGGGAGACTCATGGAGCAGC
>JAKADP010000137.1 GCA_021820465.1 Bacillota bacterium | reverse complement strand
CCACATGCGCCAGCTGCAGCTGGCCCGGCACGATCTGCGCCAGCGTCAGCGTGGTGCCCATCCCCATCAGGCGGCGCTCTCGCTGCGCCCACTCAAACAAATCTTGATTGCAGGCCTTGACTGTTTGCTCCAACTCCACGACGGAATGGGGCTGCCCGCTCAGCCGCTCGGCGACAATCTCGAGCGCGCGCGAGCTAGCTCCCCCCCCACCGGGATACCCGCCCATGCCGTCGGCAACCGCCACCAGCCATCCGGCAGGTTTCAGCGGCAGGACCAAAAAATGGTCTTGATTTTCGTGCCGAACCAGGCCTCGATGAGTGCGCCCGTACGCTTTGACCGCCATAACGTCTCCGCCCAAGCCGGAGTGCGGGCCCCCCTTCACGATGCGCCGCTGCTGCGCCCTACGACTGGACCGGGATGCCCCCGGACCGCCGCAACTGCCCGCAAGCGGCCTGGATTTCCTGACCCAGCTCCCGCCGCACCGTGCACGGGATGCCCCGGTCCAACAACGTCTCGCAAAACGCCGCCACCTGGCGCGGGGGCGAGGGGCGAAACGGATGTTCGGGAACTGGATTCCACGGTATCACATTCACGTGCGCCGGGAACGTCAGCAGGTCCGCCAGCCGGTCGGCCAGCGCCACGCTGTCGTTCACATCCTGGATCAGCAGGTACTCAAAGCTCACGCGCCGCCCCGTCCGCTCCCAATACGCTTCGCACGCCGGCAGCAACTTCGCGAGCGGATACGCGCGGTTGACCGGCATCAGCTGCTCCCGCAGCGCATCGTCGGGCGCGTGCAGCGAGACGGCCAGCGTAACGGGCAGATGCTCCTCCGCCAGCTGCAGCATCGCAGGCACCAATCCGCTGGTCGACACCGTCAGGTGCCGATAGGACAGCCCGAACCCTGTCGGTTCATGCACTAGCCGTAAGAATCGCACGGTTTCGCGGTAGTTGTCCAGTGGCTCGCCGATCCCCATGAGGTCCACCCGGCTCACTCGGCCCGGCGCCACCGAGGCGGCCCACGCCACCTGATCCAAAATTTCACCGGCCGTCAGATTGCGGCGGCGGCCGCCAATCCCCGAGGCGCAGAAGTGGCAGCCCATGGCGCAGCCCACCTGGCTGGAGACACAGACCGACCACCCGTAGCGGTGAGGCAACAGCACGGTCTCGACCGCCTCGCCGTCTGCCAGTCGCAACAGCCCCTTCACGGTGCCGTCGCGAGCCCGCTGCTCCGCCACGGGGACGACGCGGTCCAAGCGGTAAGCCGCCGCCATGCGCTCGCGCAACGCGCGCGGCCACACCTCCAGCTGCTCAAAGTGCTGGAGGCCGCCCCTCCACAGCGCGTGGAACAGCTGCCGCCCGCGATAGGGCTCCGCCCCTAGCTCTTCCAGCGCGGCCGCCGCCTCCGCCGGCAGCCACGATCGCACATCGACGGCCGCTCGAGATATGGCGCTGGGCGTCGTCATCCGTGCACCTCCCCTTCCCGCGGCTCTTTCACAAAGCGCGCCACAAAAAATCCGTCAAGCCGGTCCTCCGACGGCCTCCACGTGAGGGCCGGGGCGGATGCCCGCCGGCGCAGGGCCGCCGAAGGCAGGCGCGGTCCCACAGGCTCCCGCCGGGCCTCGGGATGGCGCCGCCGAAAGCGCTCCACCACCTCCGACGTCTCTTCCGGCTCCACACTGCAGGTGCTGTAGACCACGGGCCCCCCTGGCGCGACCACGCGCCACGCGGCCTCCAGCAGGTCCAACTGCAGCGCCTGCTGGCGCCCGAGGTCCGACTCCCGGCGCCGCCAGCGTGCGTCCACGCGGCGGCGCAAGACGCCGAGGCCACTGCACGGAGCGTCCAGCACCACCGCATCAAAGGTCCCCGCCTCGTCCGGGCTCAGCGCCCGCCCATCCCCTTCATGCACCCGCACCCGGTCCGCGACGCCCAGCCGTCGGGCGTTGGCCAGGAGCCGCTCCAGACGGCGGCCGTCCTGGTCCCACGCCACCACCGTGACCGTCGGCCAGCACTGAAGAATGTGACAGGTTTTCCCCCCCACTCCGGCCGCCAGATCCAACACCACGGCCCCCGGAGGGGGTGCCAGGACATGGGCGGGCAACATGCTGCTCTCATCCTGGACGGTGACCCCGCCTTGGGCAAACGCGTCCCAATCCTCCAGCCACAGCGACCCATCGACCCGAATGGCTTCCGGCAGCAGCGGGGACGCTTCGGCCGACACGCGCCGCCGGGCCAAGTCCGCCAGCAGCTCGTCGCGAGACCACCCCGGGCTGACGCGGAGCGTGAGCGGCGGCACCTGATTGGCGGCTCGCAGCAGCTCTTCAATGTCGGCCGGCCACCGCCGCTGCCAGCGCGCCACGAGCCAAGGCGGGTGCGAGTAGCGGGTGGCGAGGTCGTCCGGCAGCGGGCGATCGTCGAGGCGCCGCCGCAGGACGGCGTTAACGAGGCCCTGGGCCGCCGGGGCCACGCGCTTCGCTTGCTCGACGGCCGACGACACCAGCGCGTAGTCAGGGATGCGGTCGAGAAAAGCTGCCTGAAAAAACGCCAGCCGCAGCACGTTGGCCACTGCCGGCTCAAGGTGCCGCCTTGAGCGCAGGGCGATCCAGTGGTCCAAGAGGCTCCGGTGCCTCAGCACGCCGTACGTAAGCTGGGTGGCCAGCCGGCGGTCCTCCCGGCCCAGCTGGGCCCGGCGTGAGGCCTCGTCCACGGCGTCGGCCACCGGCACGCCGCGGCCTACGCGCGCCAGCGCATCGAACGCCGCCGCCCGCGCCGCACCCTCCTTCAGCTGAGCATGGTCGGCGGGGCTGATTGGCCCCGGTCGAAAGCCCCGGGGCTCATGGGCCGGCGGCCGGCCGGCTGAATTAGTTGGATCTGAAGCGCTGTCTGCCTGCCGCATGCGACCACCCACTCCTCTGCTCCTGGGGCGCGCCGGACAATCGTGCCCGGCACGCCCGCGACCGCCCACTCCGCCACCCGCGCCTGAAGGACCTTGATGCGGACAGGACCCGCCATAGTATGAGGGCCTGGATCCGGCAGCATGCTGCGAATCATGCGCGCCAGCACATCCGCCGGCGCCTCAAAGTGGAGGCGCCCCGCCCCCGGCGGATCCTTGGGGGCGTGGCACGCGGGCCCGGCCTGCGGCACCGCCTGCAGCACCCCGCTGCTCAGCGCCGGCCACTGCTCCGTCCAGAGCCGGGCCGCCGCCTCGGCCAGTCGGGCGGTGAGGGTCCCGGTGGTGTCGTCGGGGGCCACGGGCACCCGCACCTGTGCGGCCACCGGACCCGTATCCACCCCGGCGTCCATCCGCATGAGGGACACGCCGGTCTCGGCATCCCCGGACCGAATCGCCCACGCGATGGGATTGGGACCGCGCCACCGCGGCAACAGCGACGCGTGCAGATTGTACGCCCCCGCCGGAAACTGCGCCAACACCGCCGGCGGAAGAATCACGCCGTAGGCGGCCGTTAGGGCCACATCAGGCCGCCAGCGAGCCAGCCGCGCCGCCGCCTGTGGCCCTAGGCGGCTCGGCGTCCACACCGGCAGCCCCAACTGGCGAGCCGCCTCCGCCACTGGCGGCAGTGCGGGTTGCCTCCCGCGGCCCCGTGCGGCAGCCGGCCGCGTAATCACCAGCACCGCATCCACCCGGGGCAGCTGCACGAGGGCCCGCAGCACCGGCACGGCATACATCGGCGTTCCCATGAACACCAGTCGCAAGCCTACCGCTCCCCCTTTCGGGCCCGCCTCGCGCCGCCGGCGGCGTCCGCGCTGTCCTCGCACCTCTTGCGCCACCCTCAGCCCTCACCGCAGCGCTCAGAGGAAATTATACGGGTCGAGCGTGAGGGACAAGCCCGGATAGGCTGCCGCCACGTCATGGGCCACGGCCACCAGCGCCGCGCGGTCGCTTCCCCGAATCAGCAGATGACACCGATGCTGGGTGCGCACGCGATCCACCGGCGCCGCAGACGGCCCCCGCACGGTGACATCCTCGCGCCCCCCCAACGCGGCGGCCAGCCGGTCAAGCGGCGCGCGGGCCCCTTCGGCACTTGACGCACTGGACTCGACCAGCAGCAGGTGGCCAAAGGGCGGATAGCCCAACTCCTCCCGAAAGCCCACCTCCTGCTCGTAAAACGGCTGGAAGT
>JAKADP010000045.1 GCA_021820465.1 Bacillota bacterium | reverse complement strand
GCGGCGCTTGTCGAGCACGCCAGACATCCTGGTCTCGCGCCGGCTCGCACGCCGATCCGTCGACCAGCGCCAAACATCATACCTTATACCAAGAGGATCATCCAGGGATGGCGCGGCGCAGAAATCATGGCGCAGAGCGGCGCCCCAACTCCGGCGTCGAGTCCCGCCTCGGTCGGGCAGCGCGGTGAGACGCCCTGAGCGCACGCGGACGCGCCATGGTCCCTGCCCGCCCTGCCGCCGGCCGCGTGATGGACGCCGGCGATGCGCCATGGCGCAGAGGATCGACGACCCCATTCACCACACCGACCGCCCCGTCGACCCGGTGAACGAGCGGCTCGATGCACGGACGCGCCGGATGAAGACCGGGTTTGGCCCGGTGCGTTCTTTGCAAGGGGGCTCTGACGGGCATCGCCATTCTGCTTCTGAGAGCGTTCGTCAAACTCTAGGCTGCCGACGGCCGACGGTTTCGCCGCTCCGTGTGGAAAAGCGACCCCATGGCTCCGCCGGGCTTGCGGGCGCTGCAGCCACGGCCGCTCCTGCGTGACATGGCTTTGACGTCCAATTCCCTTGGGGGCCGGGCCAACTCTCCATGCTAACTCTCCATGCTAACTCTCCATGCTCCAGCCGATCCGCGAGGGCGATGCCGCCCGATCCGCCGTGAGCCCACCTAACGAGCGTCACGGTGGGGTATGCCAGCCAGTCGTTCAATCGGCAGCCTGGCTCTCGGGCGAACCGGCCCAGGGAGAGTTCCGTCACGTATCAGACCGGTGCGGGCCCCGCCGCACGGGAAAACCGAGCGCTTGCACGCAGCCTATGGCTGCGTCCCCCGCTTGGGCCATCCCCTCTACCGTGTTGGATGGCGCCACCACCCCAACCACAGCGCCCGGCCAGAGGGAGCGGCCGGCAGAGCGTGGCGACGCCGAGCCGCCGGCCGCACCCGGTCGCGTGGCGAACCTAGCCGTTTTCTGAAGGCTTTTCGAGAACGCCCAAGACCTGAGCACAGACCCCAACAATGCGTCGAGCCCTCACTAACGCCTCCTGCGCCTGGTCCACCGTGAAGACGCGACCCGGCACCGCGCCCTGCAGCGCGTCAGGATGGCGCGTGGCTTGGTAAAGCAGATCCAGGGCCAACGCATCCGCCGCAGCGACCAGGTCCTGCGAACCTGGCAGGCGTGCCAAGAGCGCCGTGATGCTGTGACCGGTACGTCGCTCCTCGCCGCGCGCATACAGAAGTGCCTTCACGGCCTTCTCGGCGGCCTGCTGGCAGAGAAAGCAGGCGACATGAGGGTGAGCGGCGGCCGTGTCCTCGGCAGCCGCGAGATCCAGAGTGCCCTGTTCCAACCACCGCCAGGCACTCTCCAAGTCTCCGTCAGCGCTCAGACAACGTCACACCCCGCTCCAAGATTTCGCGACGCACCCACGCACGCTGACACACCGATGCCCACTCGTCGGGCGTATAGACCAAGAGGTCCACCGCCACCTCTGGTGCCGCCTCGGCCAGCACCTCCAACCCACGAGCTCCCACCGGGTCGCGGTCGGCCCCCGGAAGCACCACCACCAAATCCAGATCACTGGTGGCGCTGGTCTGGTGACGCGCCACCGAGCCAAACAACACCACCCGCTCAGCCCCCCGGTCACGAAACACGGCGGCCAGCCGCGTCGCTTCGGCCCAGCATCGGAGGTCGGCCGCCGCCTGACGCTCACGCACGGCCGCAGCCCAGGCATCGGCTGCGTCGACCTTCATGGGGTGTCCCCTCCCCGCAGCGAATCCGCTTGAGTCGCATCATACAACGCCACGACGGCAGCGCCCATTCTCCGACCCCTCTGCGGCGCTGCCGCCCCGATCCCCATCACCTCACGTGGCCAATCTTCCGGCCGTCCCTTGGGTGGCCGGCCCGTTCATGCCGCGGAGCAGAGCGGCTCTTCGCACGGCACCTCGGCTCCCGAGCCTTTACGTTCCGCAGGAAGACGTCTACCATTTTGGCCAAGAGGCATGCTGTCTTGGGGCTCGGCGGTCGAACAGACAGCGGGAGGTGACTTGGTGGCAACAGAATTAGGACAGGGACAAGCAGGCGGACATCACTCGGGCCACGACAGAGATATGGAGGCGCGCGCCGTCACGGCGATTCGGATGCTTGCCATTGATGGGGTGGAGCAGGCCAACAGCGGCCACCCGGGACTGCCGCTGGGGGCCGCCCCCATGGCGTACGCGCTGTGGAGCCGATTCTTGCACTTTGACCCGAAGGATCCGGCATGGCCCAACCGCGACCGGTTCGTCCTGTCGGCGGGCCATGGATCCATGTTGCTGTACGCGCTCCTGAACCTCACCGGCTACAACCTCCCGCGCGAGGAGCTGAAGCATTTTCGGCAGTGGGGGTCGAAGACGCCCGGGCACCCCGAGTACGGGCTCACCCCGGGCGTGGAGACGACGACCGGCCCCTTGGGACAGGGATTTGGCACCGGGGTGGGCATGGCGATGGCTCGCCGGCTCCTGGCGGCCCAACTGAACCGCGAGGGATTCCCGATCGTCACCTGGCGCGTCTTTGGCATCGTGTCAGACGGCGACCTCATGGAGGGCATCAGCTCCGAGGCCGCGTCGCTGGCGGGCCACCTGCAGCTGGGCCACCTCATTTACCTCTATGACGACAACCACATCTCCATCGAGGGCAACACCGAAATCGCCTTCACCGAAAATGTCGAGGCGCGCTTCCAGGCGCTCGGATGGCACACCGTGGGCGTGGGCGACGCCGAGGACCTCGACGCCGTCAGTGCGGCGTTGGCCGAGGCGATCGCCGATCCGCGCCCCTCACTCGTGCGCGTCCGGACGCATATTGGATACAAGGCCCCCCACGTCCAGGACACGGCCAAGGCGCACGGCACGCCTTTGGGCCCTGAGGAAACCAAACTCACGAAGGCGGCCTACGGGTGGACCGAGCCTCCCTTCACCGTGCCGGCCGACGTGGAGCGCCACCTGCTGGGGCTCGCCGATCGGGGGCGGGCGGCTCATGCTGGCTGGACCGAGCTGTATGACCAGTACGGGGCGGCACACCCCGAGTTGGCGCCAGTGGCCGACAAGCTCTTCTGGGGCCCCCACGTGATCCCCACCACCCCCGCCGCTCTCCCCGTATGGCATGAGGGCGAGAGCCTCGCCACGCGCACCGCCTCGGGCAAGGTGCTGGCGGCGGTGGCCGACGCCCCGGGCTTGGTGGGCGGCTCGGCAGATCTGGCCCCCTCCAACGACACCCGGGTCGAGGCTTGGGGAGACTTCGAGCCTGGGGCGGCGGGCAAAAACCTGCACTTCGGCGTGCGGGAGCACGCGATGGGCGCTGCCTTAAACGGCATGGCCCTCTCAGGGCTCCGGCCCTACGGGGGGACGTTTCTGATTTTCTCCGACTACATGCGGCCCGCCATTCGCCTAGCCGCGCTGATGCACCTGCCCACCATCTATGTGTTCACGCACGACTCTATTGGCCTCGGAGAAGACGGCCCGACACACCAGCCGATCGAGCAGCTGGCCGGCCTCCGGAGCGTGCCGGGTCTCTACGTGTTCCGCCCCGCCGATGCCAATGAGACCCGGGTGGCGTGGCAGGTGGCGCTGGCCCGCGAAGACGGGCCGGTGGCGCTGGCGCTCACCCGCCAGAAGCTGCCCGTCCTGGACCCGGAGCGCTATCCGGTGCACTTGGCGGCTCGCGGAGGCTACGTGCTGCGCGAGGCCCAGTCCGGCCAGCCGCGCGTGATTCTGCTGGCCACCGGGTCTGAGGTGTCGCTCGTGCTGGCCGCGCAGGAGCGGCTGGAAGCGTCCGGCACCCCCACGCGCGTCGTGAGCCTCCCGTGCTGGGAGCTTTTCCGCCGGGCGCCCCAGGCGTACCGGGACGAGGTGCTGCCGCCGGCCCTGACCGCGCGGGTGGCCGTCGAGGCCGCGAGCCCGCAGCCGTGGCACGAATGGGTGGGCCCCGGCGGTGCCATCTTGGGTTTGGACCACTTTGGTGCGTCGGCTCCCTACGAGCGGATCTATGCCGAGTTTGGGTTTACGGTCGAGCACGTGGTGCAGCTGGCACAGCAAGTCGCGTCAGGAGGCAAGGCATGAGCAACTTCACCGAGGGACGCCCCGCCAGCTCGAACAGGGCCCTCGAGCATCTGGCGGCGCTGGGTCAAAGCATCTGGCTGGACTTCATCCGCCGAGACTGGCTCACCGACGGCCGTGTCGCAGGCCTCATCGAGCAGGGGCTGCGGGGAATGACGTCCAACCCGACAATTTTCGAGCAGGCCATCGATTCGACCGAAGGCGGCGACGCGTACGAGGCGGCGCTCCATCAGCTGGTGCGCGATGATCCCCACACGACGGTCCAGGCGGCGTACGACCGCCTCACGTGGGACGACATCCGCGCCGCGGCGGACCTGTTTCTGCCGCGCTACCAGGCATGGCACGCCGACGATGGCTATGTGAGCGTGGAGGTGTCGCCGACGCTGGCGCGGGATGCCGAAGCCACCGTCCGCGAGGCGCGGCGCATCTGGGATGCGCTGGCGCGCCCCAACGTCATGATCAAGGTGCCGGCCACCCAGGCGGGGCTGCCCGCCATCACCACGCTCATCGCCGAAGGCATCAACGTCAATGTGACCCTGATTTTCTCCATCGGGCGCTACCGCCAGGTGATGGACGCCTACATCGCGGGGCTGGCCCGGCGCCATGCGGCGGGGGGAGCGCTGGACCACGTGCGCTCGGTGGCCAGCTTCTTCGTCAGTCGGATGGACACCTTGGTGGACCGCCAGCTGGACGAGCGGGCCGCCGCCCACCCCCAGGAGGCGGAGGCCATCGCGCGCCTCCACGGCAAGGCGGCCGTGGCCAACGCCAAGCTGGCATACCGCGCCTTTGTGGAGCGCCACCAGGCGGCCGACTTCGCAGCGCTGGCGGCCGCCGGCGCGAGGAGGCAGCGGCCGCTCTGGGCGTCCACCAGCACCAAGAACCCCGCCTATCCCGACCTTCTGTACGTGGACCCGCTCATCGGGCCCGACACGGTCAATACGGTGCCGCCCAAAACCTTGGAGGCCATTCAAGATCACGGGCGGGTGGCTCGGACCGTGGACCAGGGGGTCGACCAAGCGGCCCGCGACCTGGACGCGCTCTCGCAGCACGGGATCCAGCTCGAGCAGGTGACCGACCAGCTGGAGGCTGAGGGCGTGGCGTCCTTTGAGAAGTCGTTCGAAACCCTGATGGCCAGTCTGGATGCCAAGTTGCGCCAATTGGCGCCGGCGCGGGGAGGTGCACAGTGACCACCGTGGAAGCCAAGCTGTCTGGCATCGCCCGCGAATACGATCAGGCGGTGGCCCTCCTGATAGAAGAGCGGGCCGCCGCCCGCCTGTTGGCGCAGGACCCCAGCCTTTGGAGTCCGCACATCGAAGTCCAGGGGCAGATCGGCCAAAGCCTGGGATGGCTCAAGGTGCCAGACACGCTGGCGCCCCTGTGGCCGGAGCTGGTGGCCTTTCGGCAATCCCTGGCGCACGATGGCTTCACGCACGCCGTGCTGCTGGGGATGGGCGGGTCGAGCCTCATTTCCGTCGTGTGGACGCAGGTGTTTGCGCCCGGCCCCGAGGCGCTCCAGCTCTCCGTCCTGGACTCGACGGACCCCGAAGCCGTGGCCGAGCTGCGCGACCGCCTGCCGCTGGCCCACACGGTGTTCCTGGTGGCCTCCAAGTCAGGAACCACCACGGAGCCCGACAACTTTGCGCGCTACTACTGGGCGGCGCTGGAGGCCGCCGGCATTGACCCGGGCCCCCACTTCGCCGCCATCACGGATCCCGGCACCCGGCTCGCGGAGCAAGCCACCCAAGAGCAGTGGCGGCACGCCTTTCTGAATCCCTCAGACATCGGCGGCCGCTACTCGGCGCTGTCGCTGTTTGGCCTGGTGCCCGCCGCGCTCTTGGACCTAGACGGTGCCGCCCTGCTGGCGTCTGCGCGAGCCATGCGAGACCAGATCAGCGCCACCAACGGCCCCGACAACCCGGCCGTGCAGCTGGCCGCGTTTCTGGGCGGCGGCGTGGAGGCAGGACGTGACAAGGTCACCCTGCACGCCGCGGGGCGCCTCGGCCCCCTGACGCTCTGGCTGGAACAGCTCCTCGCGGAGTCCACCGGCAAGAATGGCACGGGCGTGGTGCCCGTGTCGGAAGCCCGGCTGGGCGATCCGCAGGAATATGGCGGCGACCGCCTGCTGGTGACGCTCAGCCTGGCCGGCGATCCGGAGGACGCGGCCGCGGACCGCCTGTCCGCTCTGCCCCGCCTGCATTTCCACGTGGCGGACTTAAGCGACCTGGGGGGCGAGTTTCTCCGGTGGGAAGCGGCCACCGCGCTCACCGGACGCGTGCTGGGCATCAATCCGTTTGACCAGCCCAACGTGCAGGAGAGCAAGGACAACACCCGGGACATGCTGGCGATCTACGAGGCGCAGGGGCGGCTGCCGGATGTGGACGACGTCCCGCACCTCTCCGTGGAAAGCCCGGCCCTATCCCCCCTGCTGCGTGCGTGGCTGGAAGGCGCTCGGCCGGGCGAATACGTGGCTGTCATGGCGTATATCCCCGAGCGCCCGGAGGCGATCCCGCGCTTTGAGGCGCTGCAGGCTGCGCTGCGGGCGCGCACCGGCCTGGCCGTCACCGTCAGCTACGGGCCCCGCTTTCTCCATTCCACGGGGCAGCTGCACAAGGGCGGGCCCGCCAAAGGCCGCTTCCTGCAGCTTATCGCCCCCGACGAGCGCGTGGCCGCGGAACCCGTTCCCGGCCTGGGCTACAGCTTCAACATCCTGATTGCGGCCCAAGCGAAGGGCGATCTGAAGGCGCTTGCCTCGCGCGGGCGGCCGGTTTTAGCGGTGAATCTGGGGGGCGATCCGCTGCTGGGCCTGGATCAGCTGCTGGCGGAGCTGTCGCCAGCCGGACGCTAGCATCAGGCGCACGGCACTCAAGGCAGCCACGATAAGCAAGGAGGCGTGTCTATGGGACTGGGACTAGTGGGACTGGGACGCATGGGGGCCAACATGGTGGAGCGGCTCCGGGAGGGGGGCCATGAGGTCACGGTGTGGGATCGGGATGCAGCCACCACAAGCCGCGTGGCCCAAGCCACCGGAGCGGTGGCGGCCGACTCGCTGACGGATTTGGTCCAGCGGCTCCAGGCCCCTCGCCTGGTGTGGGTCATGGTGCCGTCGGGCGATCCCACAGAAAGCACCATCGCGGCGCTGAAGGACCGGCTGTCGCCCGGCGACGTGTTGATCGACGGGGGCAATTCCAACTTTCGGGATTCCATGCGGCGTGGCGCCCTCCTGGCCGAGGCCGGCATCGAAATGGTGGACGCCGGCACCAGCGGCGGCATCTGGGGCCTCAAAAACGGCTATTGCCTCATGGTGGGGGGCAGCGACCGGGCGTACGGGCTGGTGGAGCCCTACCTGAAGACGCTGGCGCCCGAGGGAGGCCTGCTGCACACCGGCCCGCTGGGCTCCGGGCACTTTGTCAAGATGGTGCACAACGGCGTGGAATACGGCATGCTCGCTGCTATCGGCGAAGGCTTTGAGGTGATGGAAGCCAGCGACTTTGACCTGGACCTGCCGGCCATCGCCGAGCTGTGGAACCACGGATCCGTGGTAAGTTCCTGGCTGATGGAGCTGCTGGCGGACGCCTACCGCAAGAACCCGACGCTCAAGGGGCTGGCGGGCTACGTGGACGATTCCGGCGAGGGCCGATGGACCGTGGCCGAAGCCATTGCCGAAAACGTGTTCACCCCGGTCATCGCGCTGTCGCTGCTGAGCCGCATTCGGTCGCGCCAGCCAGAGTCGTACGGCGCCAAGGTCATTGCCGCCCTGCGCAACGAATTTGGCGGCCACGCGATCCACGCCGAAGCCGACGCGGGATCCCCGTCAGAAAGCGGTCCCCACGCCTGAGTCGCCACGTCGCACGTCACAAGGGGGAGTGTTCGGATGGCAGTCGCCACCAATCCGCTGCGCGCGGGCATGGGCGCCGTGCGCCGGGCCGGCCCAGCCACACTGGTGATTTTCGGAGCCGGGGGGGACCTCACCCGGCGCAAGCTGTTTCCGGCGCTGTACAACCTGTCCGCGGATGGGCTCTTGCCCCCCAACCTGTCGGTCGTGGGATTCTCGCGCGGCGATCAGGACGACGACGCGTTTCGGCAAGACATGCGCCGTGCCATGGGGCAGTTTTCGCGCCGCACGCCGGATCCCGATCTGATGGAGCGGATGCTCGCGCGCACGGGCTTCATTGGGGCGGACTTTGACGATCCGGCCGCGTACCGGCAGCTGGCGGAGCGACTCGACCAAATCGAAAAGGAGGCCGGCGCCGGCAAGAACCGCCTGTTTTATTTGGCCACGCCGCCCTTTGCGTACCCTGTGATTGCCAAGCGGCTGGGGGAAGCCGGGTTGAACACCCCGCCCGCCGGGGGCCACTTTGCGCGGCTGGTGGTCGAAAAGCCCTTTGGGCGGGACTTGGCCAGCGCCGTGTCGCTGAACCGTGACCTGCACGAGGTCTTTGACGAAAGCCAAATTTTTCGCCTGGACCACTACCTCGGCAAGGAAACCGTCCAAAACATCTTGGTCTTTCGATTCGCCAACGGCATCTTTGAGCCGCTGTGGAACCGGCAGTATGTCGACCACGTGCAAATTACGGTGGCGGAAGCCATTGGGCTTGAGGGCCGTGGGGGCTACTACGACCACGCGGGCGCCATCCGCGACATGATGCAGAATCACCTGATGCAGCTGCTGTCGCTCGTGGCCATGGAGCCCCCCGTCTCCTTTGACGGCAACGCCATCCGCGACGAGAAGGTCAAGGTGCTGCGCGCCATTCACCCGTTCACGCCCGAGCAGGTGGCCTCCGACGTCGTGCGCGCGCAGTATGCGGCCGGCGTGGTGGAGGGTCAGGCCGTCAGGGGGTACCTGGAGGAGCCCGACGTCGCGCCCGACACCGCCACGGAGACGTTTGTGGCGGCCAAGCTGGCCGTGGACAACTGGCGCTGGGGAGGCGTCCCGTTTTATCTCCGCACCGGCAAGCGCCTCGCCAAGCGGGTCAGCGAAATTGCCATTCAGTTCCGTCGGGTGCCCCATCGATTCTTCCAGGCGCTGGACATGCCCGAGATTGAGCCCAACGTGCTGGCGATTCGCATTCAGCCCGACGAAGGCATCTCCCTGAAGTTTGGCACCAAGGTGCCGGGCCCCGCCGTCCGCATCCGCGGCGTGCACATGGACTTTCAGTACGGCAGCGCCTTTGAGGGGACATCTCCGGAGGCGTACGAGCGCCTGCTGCTGGACTGCCTCACCGGCGACGCCACGCTGTTTGCCCGCGTGGATGAAGTGGAGTCGGCCTGGAAGCTCATCAACCCCATTCTGGACGAGTGGGCCGAGGACCAGGTGCGGCCCACCCCCTACGAGGCGGGCTCCTGGGGGCCGGAAGAGGCCATGGCCCTGTTGGAGCGAGACCATCGTCGATGGCGCCGGCTGTAGCGTCCAGCGGGCGCCTTGGGCCGAAGGGGCCCGGGGCTCGGTCCCGCATCGTTTCTGAAAAGGCTCTCGAAGAGCTCTCGAGGAGGTAATGGCGTGGCCAGCACCAAGTCCCGTGCGCACCTGGCTCCCGCCGCCATCGAGGCGGCTTGGACGGATTTGTGGTCCCAACTGCATCCCGGACACGGCATGTTTGGGCGGGCTCACACGCAAACGCTCGTGGTGCTGGCGCAGAAGCCCTCCAAAGCGCTTGACGAAACCCTGACGGCGGTCAGCCACTCGCATCCCGGCCGGGTCATCGTGATGTACCTGTCCTCCCGAGCCGGCGGCACCGATAAGGTGACGCTGTGCGGCAGCCCCGAGGCGGGCCTCGGATCCGAGTTGGTCTGCGTCACGGCCGATGCCCCGGTGGCCGAGCACTGGGCCGAGCTGGTGCTGCCCCTGCTCCTGCCGGATGTCCCGGTGTATCTGTTTGTGGCGGACTCCGACGTGCTGGGCACGCCTGAGCTCTCAAGTTTGGTGGAGACCGTGGACCACGTGGTCCTGGATACCGCGACGCTCGAGGAGCCTTGGGCGCCATGGCGGCCCCTCTTTCAGCACGAGGGCGACTTGGGCCTGTTGGACTTGGCCTGGATTCGAACGGCCGGGTGGCGCGAAGCGCTGGCGGCCGTGTTCGATCCCGAGGCGTGCCTGGCGCTCCTGCCCACGCTGCAGTCGGTGACGGTGTCCGGGAGCCACGCGGGCAGTGCCCACTGGCTGGCCGCGTGGCTGGCCAACCGCCTCGACTATCGGCCGGAGCCTGGCTCGGCCGGGGCACGATGGGCGCAGCGCCGCCGACCTCCGGTCGTCTTTGCCTTTGAGCGGCGCGCGCGCGGAGGCCTGGACCACGTCACGCTGGGATTCGAGGGTGCCGAGGCGGTCGTGGGGCACGGAGACGGCACGGTGCGGGCCGAGGTGCGCCGCGGCAGGTCGGTCCTCGCCACCGCCGAGCTTCCGCGCGTCGGCCGCGACACCGCCCCCCAGCTGTCGGCGGCTTTGGCCGAGGGGTTCGACCCGGTTTTTGCCGATGCCTTTCGCTGGCTCGATCTGGCGCACCCCGCGCCGGCTGACGGTGCGCGGTGAGGGGTCACGTGCTGGTGGTCGACGATGTCACCACCACCGCGCTGGCGCTGTGGGCCGGCGTCGTGCGCGCGGCGGGGCGCCGCCGGGTGTCGGTGGCGCTGTCGGGTGGATCCACGCCGCTGGAGATGTTCTCGCGGCTGGGATCGCCCGACATGAGCCGCGAGTGGCCCTGGGAGCAGCTGGAGCTCTTTTGGGGAGACGAGCGGCCGGTGCCGCCGGACCACCCCGATTCCAACTACGGGGCTGCGCGCGCGCGGTGGCTGGACCGCGTTCCGCTGCCGGCTCATCAGATTCACCCCTGGCCCACGGAGCTTGGGCCCGAGGAGGCGGCTCGCCAGTATGCGGCCACGATCACGGCCACGCTCGGTGCTACGCCCGTGTTTGACTTGGTGTGGCTGGGCGTGGGGCCCGAAGGCCACACGGCCTCGCTGTTTCCGGGGTCCCCCGCCCTCGAGGCGGACTCGCTGGCGGAAGCCCCTTATGTCGCCGCCAAAGGCACGGTGCGGCTCACCCTCACGCCCCGGGTGTTTAATCTGAGCCGCCGCGTCGTCTTTCTGGTGCGTGGGGAGGACAAGCGGCAGATTGTCCACCGCGCATTCGCCGAGCCCGACGCGGGGCTCCCGGTGCAGGCCATTCAGCCGGCGGCCGACCCGTGGTGGATTCTGGACCGCGCGGCGGCCGCCGACCTGCCGGCGTTTCCTGCCTCGGCCTCCTCCTAGAGGGAGCGCCGCCGCGCAGGTCCATTCGCCAACGTACCTCATTGGGATCACGAAGCCGAAGGGGGAGAGCCGTGATGCCAGCGATGAGACCTGGCCGCGCGACGGGCTATTTCCGGTTTCCCACAATTCACGGCGACAGGGTGGTGTTCACCAGCCTGGACGACTTGTGGTCCGTCCCGCGCACCGGCGGCCCGGCGGTGCGCCTCACCGCGGGCCTGGGCCCCTTTGGCCGATCGCGCTTCACCCCAGACGGCACGCGCCTGGTCGTTTTGGGGCACGAGACGGGGCAGAGCGACGTGTACGTGCTGGGGGCCGACAGCGCGGGGGGCAGCGGGATCCTCACCCGCCTCACTTACCTGGGCGGTGTGACCAGCCTGGCGGGGTTCCTGCCCGATGGGCGCCTGGTGTTCAGCTCGCGCAGCCGCTCGGGGCTGCAAGATGCCCTGCCGTACGCCGTGGCGGTGGACGGATCGGACAGCCCTGCTCCCCTGCCCTGGGGCCCCCTGGACCATCTGGTGTGCAGCCCGGCGGGCCACACCGTGCTGGGTCGCCACACGGCGAGCGAGCCGGCGCGGTGGAAGCGATACCGCGGCGGCACGGCGGGGATGTTCTGGCTTCGCCGCGACGCGAACTCCCCGTTTGCGCCGATGGCTCTCGGCCCCAACCTCGCTTGCCCCATGTGGGTCGGCGACCGCCTGTACTTCCTGTCCGACCACGAGGGGATTGGCAACCTGTATTCCGTGGATGCCGAGGGCCACGACCAGCGGCGGCATACGGACCACGATCGCTTCTATGCGCGCAACGCGACGTCGGACGGGCGGCGCATCGTATATCATGCGGGCGGCGACCTTTATGTCTACGAACCCGGGGGCGAGAGCCGGGTCATCCCGGTGCAGTTCGGCGGCCACGCCACCGAGGCCGCACGGCGCTTTGCCGACGCGGCCGCCTTTCTCACCGACGCCGTCCCTCACCCCCAAGAGCCCCGGGTGGCGCTCGTGTCCCGGGGTCAGACCCACCTGCTGGCGCCCTTCGACGGCCCGGCCATTCGACTGGGCCGCGGATCCGGCGAGCGGCAGCGCTTGGCCCGCTACGTCGGCGATGGCTCGCGCATCCTGTTGGCCTCGGATGGAGGGGATCCGCGCCATGAGCACTTGGAGCTCTGGGACGTGTCCGGTCCCGCCGCCCTGGCACAGGTCCTCGACCCGGCCTCGTGCGATCTGGGTCACGCGCTGGAGCTAGCCGTCAGTCCGGATGGCACCCGGGCGGCGCTGGCCAACCACCGCAGTGAGGTGTGGGTGGTGGACCTCGGGGGAGCGCCGCCCGTCCGCATCGACCACACCGAGCACGGCCAGTGGGGATTCACCGAAGGATTCCCGGCGGGTTGGCCCAGCGGGCTCGCGTGGTCGCCGGACAGCCGGTATCTGGCGTACGCGTGCCCCGATTCGCCCCGCACCACCAGCATCCGCATCTGGGATGGCGACACCGCGACCGTCCATCCCGCCACCCGGCCGGTCCTGCACGACTTCCACCCCGTGTGGGATCCCCAGGGCCGCTACCTGTATTGCCTATCCCGCCGCACCTTCAAGCCAGTCGAGGACGGCCTCACGTTCAACCTGGGCTTCCCGCGCGGGGTGGTGCCGCACTTGCTCACCCTTCGGCGGGATGAGCCGTCACCCTTTACCGTGCCGCCAGCTCCTCCCACCGGGAGCGGCCATGCCCCCGCGGAGGATGGGTCGGAGCCACCGGCACCCACGCCGCTGGCCGTGGACTTCGAGGGCTTGCCGGGCCGCATGGTGGCGTTTCCGGTGCCCGAGGGCCGGTATCGGGAGATGGCGGCCACGGGCAGCCGGGTGCTGTGGACCTTGGCGCCGGTGGTTGACGCGGACGCCGGGCAGTGGCTTGGCCCCACCCCACCCGCCAACGCGGAGCTGCAGGTCTTTGATCTCGCCACGGGGGAGACGGACACCCTGGCGAGCGAGGTGGCTCGCTTCCAGGTAGCCCGCGGCGGCCAGCACCTGGTGTACGAGGGTCCCAGCCACCACCTTCGGTGGCTGGCTGCCGGGGCCAAGGCGCCGACAGAGGGCGGCGACGCTCCTGGCCGCAAGAGCGGCTGGGTCGACCTGACCCGCGTGGTGGTGGAAGTGGACCCGCCCGCCGAGTGGCGGCAGATGTTTGGCGAAGTCTGGCGCACCATGCAGCGGGAATTCTGGACCCATGACATGTCCGGCGTCGATTGGGAAGCCATGTACCAGCAGTATGCGGCGCTCTTGCCGCGCATCGGCACCCGCGGGGAGCTGTCCGACCTCATCTGGGAGCTGGTGGCGGAGCTGGGCACGTCCCACGCCTATGAATGGGGTGGCGACGGCCGCGCGGGGCGTGCGGAGCCGCAGGGAACCCTGGCCGCCGACTATCAGTGGGACGCAGATCGCGGGGCTTGGCGCATCGCGCACGTGGTCCAGGGCGATCCGACGGAAAAGCATGGCGACTCCCCCCTAAACGCTCCGGGCATCCACGTAGCCGCCGGCGATTGGCTCGTCGCCGTCGACGGCATCCCGCTCACGGCCAAGCGCCCCCCCGAGTCCGCCTTGGTGAACCGGGCGGACCGGGTGGTGGCGCTGTCCGTGGATGGACCGGCCGGCCCTCGAACGCGGGCCGTGTGCGTCCTGCCCACCGAGGCGCCGGCGCGGTACCGCGAGTGGGTCAGCGCCTGCCGGGCCACGGTGCACCAGGAGAGCAGCGGACGCGTCGGCTACGTGCACATCCCCGATATGGGGGACCGCGGCTTTGCGGAATTTCACCGGGGCTTCTTGGCGGAGGTGGGGCACGATGCCTTGGTGATTGACGTGCGGCACAACGGGGGCGGGATAGTGTCCCCCCTCATTCTGGCGCTTCTCATGCGTCGCCCCCTGGCCTGGACGGAAAACCGCTATGGCCACGCTATTGCCTATCCATACAACACGCCGCGCGGGCCCCTGGTGGCGCTCTGCGACGAAATGGCCGGATCTGACGGCGACATCTTCAGTCACAACTGGAAGCAGTTGAAGCTGGGGCCTCTGGTGGGCACCCGCACGTGGGGAGGCGTCATCGGATACGACGACACGCGCGTCGAGCTGCTGGTGGACGGCACGTTCACGTCCCAGCCCGGCGCCAGCTTCTACTTCAATGACGTGGGCTACGCGGTGGAAAACTACGGCACCGATCCCACGATTGCGGTCCCGTACACGCCCGACGACTGGGCAGCCGGCCGCGACCCGCAGCTGGCCCGGGCTATCGCCGAGGCGCTGGCGCTTCTGGACGTGGCACCGGCGGCCCACCCGCCCAATGCGCCCCGGCCCCGGCTGACCCGGCCCCGGCTCCCGCCCCGCTGACCATGGCTCGCCACCCCTCCACCCCTAGGCGCCGGTGGCGCGCCTGGGGGGTCGTGGTCGGCCTCGTGGCGCTGGGGACCGCCATGGCGGTCATGACGCAGCACGCGACGCCGGCCTTCCCGCCAGCCAGCCGCCTCCAGCGCCTCGGCCTCACCGTGTCCCCTGCACCGGCCACCGCCACCTCCACCCTGGATACCCAGCAAGCCATCTCGGCCGCCTCCACCGACGGATTGGGAGGGCCCGAGGGCTCCCCCCGGCTGGTGCAGCTCACCATGCCGGGCTACACAGGCTGGGCCTGGGAGGTGGCTTCAACCCAAGGGTATCTGCAGGAAGGGCAGCGCCGCGCCTCGGGCCGATGGGAAGTCATTTTTCTTGCAGCGCGCGGCGGCCGCCTCTTAAAGCGGGTCGTCGTGCCGTAACCGCGGTCGCCCGGAGCGACGCCGCGCGGAAAATCGTCAGCCGCCTGCGCGGTGGCGACCAGGGCGGCGCGACCACCGCCGTGTGCCACGCCCTATCCGCCCTCCTTCCCGTCCTCATTCCGTTGGCATTCCGTCCGCACGCCGTTCTCATTAATGGCAGGGGAGTTAACTTGCGGCAGCGACATGCATCCGTGCATTTCCGCGCGTTCATCGTGCACGCCCTCACGGAGGTTGGCTGCGAGCGGCAGTGCTCCCGCGTCCCGCCACGTGACGTTTGCCTCGGCGCCGGCTAACGTACCAAAATGCGCTGCGTCGACGGCGACGCACCGCAGCGTCCTGAAGGGAGGCGACCACGATGATGTCGACCATATCGCACCTGCGCCGCCAAGCCGGCATCGCGGCTGCCGCGCTGGCGCTGTCCTTGGCCGCCGCCGGGTCAGCCATGGCGCACGGCCACCAGCGGGGCGTGCCGAGCCCGGTGTGGTCGGCGCCGGTGACGACGTGGACCCACGCGCCGCGCACCCGAGCCGCCCAGCGTCAGATGGCCATCCACACACTGCCAACCGCTCTGACAACCATTGATGGGCGCCCCGTCCTGCGCGTGCTGCACGTGGTGGCGACCGCTTATGGCCCCACGTACGCCGCCAACTATCCGTATGGGCCGGTGGACGCTTATGGCCAGGCTCTTCAGCCCGGGATGGTTGCGGTGGATCCGCGCGTCATCCCGATGCGCAGCACCCTGTACGTCCAGGGCTACCACGACGCGGCGCTCCCGCCTGGAGGCTTCGTAGGCCGCGCGATGGACACCGGCGGCGCCATCGTGGGGCACCGCATCGACATTTTCATGAACCAGGGCCGTGCCGCCGTCAGTCACTTCGGCATCCAACCGGTCACGGTGTACGTGTTGGGGGCTCCCGCTTCCGCGACTGCGTAGCCGCAGATTTCGTCGAACGATGGCATATTATGCTACGGACTCTCGCGCATGCGGCCGGTGCTCTTCGGGGCACCGGCCGCCTCTGTGGCGGCCCGCCAGCGGTGGACAGCCCCCCACACGCAGCATGACGAGATTCCAGCGCTCCCGGTACAGTGCCGATTAGGCCAAATCGTGGTGCCTCACCACGACCGGGGGACCCAATTTCGGGGTGAATCCGCACCCAGCGGTAGGGGCGACTCGCGCCACCGAACCCGACAGCTAACTCCGGCGGCCCACTTCGCGAGGAGGTTATATGCTTGAAACCGTTGAACCTGAAGAAGCGCACCGGTGCCTGGAGCGCTTCCTTGGCCCTGTCGGCCGGACTGGCCGGCGTTCTGGTGGCCGCTCCCCAGACCCTCGTCCACGCTGCCGTCCCCACCACCGCCGCCTTGGCCACCCAACACCCCGCGATGCGGCAGGCGCTCAGTCTGGGAAGCCGCGGACACTGGGTGGACACGCTGCAGGCCGACCTGGCTCTCTTGGGCTACCCCAGCGTCGGGCCCATGACCGGCTACTTCGGATCGGAGACCCAGGACGGCGTGGAAGCGTTCCAGCGAGAAAATGGGCTGCCGGTGACGGGCCAAACCAACGAGCAAACCTGGCAGGACATTTTGGCGGGCTTTCACCTCACCCCCTACCTGCCCCACACCGGGGACACAGACGATGCCAACGGCGGTCGCGCATCCGCCCCGGCAGGTGGATCCGGGTCGCCCACCGTGCAAACCACCACAACCACCCGCGAGGGGACGGCTAGCGACCACGATGGCACGGGCGCAGGCGCCACCAATCCGACCAATACCACCAGCAGCAGCACCCCCAAAACGATTGACGGCTACCCCGTCATCGCCGTGTACCACATGAAGGCCACCGCCTATGGCCCCAGCCTCAAGGACAACTATCCCTATGGCCCGGTGGACGCGTTCGGGCAGCCGCTCCAGCCCGGCATGATCGCGGTGGACCCGTCCGTCATTCCGCTGAAGTCGCGGGTTTACGTGAAGGGCTACACCGACAGTGTGCTTCCGGCGGGAGGGTTCTTGGGCCGGGCGATGGACACGGGCGGCGCCATCCAGGGCAACCGCATCGACATTTTCCTGAACCATAACCCCCAAGTCGTTTCGAACTTCGGCATCGAGTGGGTCACCGTCTACGTCCTGGGCTAGCTCCTAGCTCGCGAGCCTAAAAAGGGCGCCCCCCGTTGTGGGGGCGCCCTTCGCCAGTCGCTCGAGAGCCTACGACAGATGCTGGCGCAACGCGTGCAGGGACCGGGCCCAGGCGTCGCGGGCCGCATCCACGTGATACGAGCTGCGCGAGTCGTTGAAGAAGGCATGCGGAGCGTCCGGGTAGACGTGGTGCTCGAACCTCTTCCCCAGCTCCGCCAGCTTTTTGGCCACCCCCGGCACGGCCTCGGTAATTCGGGGATCCTGACCGCCGTAAAACCCGTACACCGGGCACGACACGGCGCCGAGCTGGCTTTCGTCCGGCGCCGATCCGTAGTACACCAGCGCTGTGGCCAGCCGCGTTCCCATCGTCGCCAGCTGGAACGACAGCGCGCCCCCCATGCAGTAGCCGATGCTGCCCACCGGCATGCCGCGCGTCTCGGGCGCATCACGGAGATAGTCCATCCACGCGACCAGGTCCTGCGCCATGCCCGCCATATCGCGCGGCCCAAACAGCGCACCCATCGTGGCTTGGAGCGCCTCGGCCTCCTCGGCGGGACGCCGGGTCATGTGCTCTTTCAGCACGTCTTGGTCATGCCAGCTTCCTGGCGGCAGGGTATCCATAAACGTCTTCAGCCGCTCAATGCTCGCAGCCGACAGCTTCTCGGGGCGGCCCCCTCGCGAATAGAGGTCCGGCGCCAGTGCCACGTACCCCGCCTCGGCAAACCGACGGGCCATGTCCTGGATATGTTCATCCGGCCCCCAGATTTCCTGAATCACCAACACAGCCGGCAGCGGGTGCGACACCCGCGGCGGCCCCACCAAATACCCGTCCATTTCCTGCCCATCGCGCTGATGCTTAATCCACCGCGCCTGAAAGTCCAAGAGCCCACCTCCCATGAACAATTATAGCCACTCGGCGAGGCGGCGAGCGGCCCCAGCCGCTGCCCAATCCTGCGGCGCCACCCCAGCCAGCAGCCTTCCTACGGAGGGGACAAACGCAGGGGACAAAAGGGAGGCGCGAGGTGCCGTGGCATCCCGCGCCTCCGCCTTCACCGCGCTAGTCGTTGAACTG
This sequence comes from Bacillota bacterium, assembly GCA_021820465.1. Lineage (GTDB taxonomy): Bacteria > Bacillota > Sulfobacillia > Sulfobacillales > JAIMBI01 > JAJZWV01. The sequence goes on along the minus strand of JAKADP010000045.1, from coordinate 2,134 downwards.
GGCCGTCTTCACCTGATCCGGATGGCTGGGCAGGTCCTGCACCACCACCGTGCCGGAGAGGTTGCTCGGCAGCGAGCCAGCGGTCGGCGCGGTCACCCTAATGGTCAAGGTGCCGAATGAGCTCAGCGCCTCCATCGTGGGCGTGCTGCCGAGCGCGCTGCTGTTGGCCTCGGCGCTGGCGCTGGAGTTCCCAGGCAGGAAGCTGGCCCAGATCACGTCGCTCGCGTTCAGGGCCTCGCCAAAGACGTTCGCCGCCGTGGCCGTGTAGGTCCCCGTTCCGGCAGACGCTGCGCTCACCGTGGCCGGGCTGATGGAGAGCTCCTGCGCCGCATCCATCGCCCGGGCGCCGCCGATGGCGCTCGATGTGACGGACCCGGTGGACTCAAACCACACCGGCGCGCTGGAGCTGCCCGTGGGAAGGGACACCACCGCCACGGAGCTTGCGCTGCCGCCTGACACCGTGGCCCACTCGCCGTTTGCCACGGTAGGCAGGATCACCTCAAGGCTGGTGGTGCCCGTCACCGGGAGGGGATCTCCCCCCGCATCCACGTTCTTGACCCACATTTCAACCACCGAGCCCGAGGGCAGATTCCCCGGATTGTTGCTGGCGGACAGCGGCGCGCCCTGGTAATACAGCGGCGCATTGACCACCGGCGCCCCCGGGATGACCTTCACCGTGAAGCTGGCCGACGGCTTCGCGGCATTGGACTCATCCGTCACCGTGATGGTGGCCGTCCCTGCCATGCCGGCATACAGCCCGTCACCACTGAATTCCACCCCCTGCCCGAACAGATACGTTCCGCCCGCGGCACCGCCGGTCCGGCCAGTAGCCCGATAGTATTCGAGGGTGCCCCCTGAGGCCGAGGATCCCGAGCCCACGCTGACAACGCCCGAGTTGCTGGATGACCACAGCAGCTGGTCGTAGGTATTGCCAGACGCCACCCCGCCTAGGGCATTCGTGAGCGTAGCCGTCAGGGTGGGCAACGGTGTTCCCGCGGGAATCGTGATGGTCATGCCATTGAGCGATGCCGCCGAGCTATCGCTTAACGTGAGGCCGGTCGCGTAGTTTGCGGACGACACGACAAAAGTGCGCGGGCCGTTCTCTGGGTCGCTGGGCAGCGTGCCAGACCCGGTGACCACCACCATATCGCTGGGCGCCGCCGTATTGAGGACCGTCAGGGGGACGGACGCGATGCCCTGGCTGTTGGTGAACGCTTCGTAGGTATCCCCGGACTGGCTGGCCCCGTTTGGCAGCGCCGCGACGCCGCTGTCCCGTAGCGTAAACCAAATGGGCTGGCCCGCCTCCTGCACCGCGTTGCCGTACTGGTCCGTCAGCTGAAAGGCGACGCTGGTCGTTTCGCCAGCCGTCACCGTGGCCCTCGCCAGTTCGGAGCCCGCATACACGGGCAAAGACTCCACATGCCCCGCCGTCGGCGCCGCGAAGTGCCAGGTGAGGCTGCCCGACACATTCGGGGTGGCCGTGACATCCGTCACCGTTAGGGGCAGCGGCTGGCCGTTGCCCGCACTGAAGGAGTAGTTGCTAATGGCGATGTCCGCTACGCCCCCCACAAAGGGCAAATCCTCTCCCGTTTGGACGGACGCATAGGGAGTGTTATATCCGAAATATCCGTCCCCGGTGGCTGTCATCACAAAGCCCGAGTTGGTGGCTGCCGCCGGCGCGTACAGCACAAAGGCGCTGTCGCCAGACGGCGGCGCGCCCAACAGCGTCAGATCGCCGGCCGCCGCGCTGCCGAGCGAAATCGTGTTGCCGTGGCTGTCGACAATGTCGGCCTGGTAGATGGCGGCGCTCCCCGAGCTTCCGACCTGGCGGATGTCCACCGCGGTGGGGTTGCCCACCTCCACCACCGGAATGCTCAAGGACGCGGGCGTCAAGGGCGTCACGCTCGGGTCGTTGCTCTGGGCCATCACGGTGAGGATCCCGTTGGACCCCGGCTCGCTGTACACCGTCACAGGGAATTGGCTCGCCCCCACCGGCACCTCGATCGTGTCGGTGGTGTCTATGGTCGCGGACGAGAAGCTGCCGCTCGCGGATCCCCCCAGGGTGAGGGTCACGTACTGGCCATGGGTGGTCGTGTACGGCGCCCCGGTGCTGTCCTGCAGCTGCACCCACACC
>JAKADP010000136.1 GCA_021820465.1 Bacillota bacterium | reverse complement strand
TGAAGCGCTAGGAGGCGGGATGCCGTGCACAGACCCTTTCCCGCGGGCAGAGTCCGACGGGCGGGGTCCTTCCAGGGGGTGGCCACGCGGGAGGATGGATGGGTCAACTCCTCGGCCACACCCTTCACCGACGGCGCCGTCGTGCCCCTGCGGCACGCCGTAGCCACGCCGCGCCACTCTGCTGCCGCCAGATGGATGGAGGACACCGCCAACGCCACCGCAGCCCCCGATGCGCGGCCACCGCCGTCAAGGTTTACGCCGCGGCCCGCGAACCGCCGGGAGTCCTCTTAAGCCGCTGAGGACAGACGGGTGGCTTCGGGCACGTGCTGTCAAGCTGGCGCCGAGCTACCCCGTGCTTGTCCGCTCAGCCGCGCTGAACCGGGATGCCCAGCCGCTCGGCGACGCGCTGAAGATCTTCCCAGGCTTCCTTCTTCTTGCGCGGATCCCGCAGCAGGTACGCCGGATGGTACGACGGCATCAGGGCTCGAGTTCCCAAGGTGGTCCACACGCCCCGCACGGCGGTGATGCGCACGCCCGGGCCCATCAGCGCTTCGGCGGCGGTGCGCCCCAGCACCAAAATCACCTCAGGATTCACGAGGGCGATTTGCCGGGCCAGAAACGGTGCACAGGCCTCGGCCTCGGCGGACGTCGGCGTGCGGTTGTCCGGGGGGCGGCACTTGACCACGTTGGCGATAAACACTTCTTCGCGCTCAAGGTGAATGGCCCGCAGCATGTCAGTCAGCAACTGCCCGGCCCGGCCCACAAAGGGGCGACCAGCCTCGTCCTCCTGCTGTCCCGGCCCCTCGCCCACCACCATGAGGCGTGCGTGGGCGGGGCCCTCGCCCGGGACCGCGTGCGTGCGGCCTGCATGCAGGCCACACGCCACACAGCGCCGCACTTCCTGGGCGACCTCGTCTAGCGAGTCGGCCAGCGCTTGTCCCACTCCCTCGGGCATGCTGCTTCGCTCCTTGGTTTGGCCCGCGTGTCACCGGTGCTTCCAGTGTAGAGCCAACGCCCGTCAGCGTCTACCGCCGCCCCCGCTCACGTCCCGCTCACCTGCTGCCCACCGATGTAGACAGCTCGCGTGGTGGCTTGCACGTGCGTCATGGGATTGTCGGTAAACAGGGAGAAGTCGGCCTCGAGACCCACCCGGAGGCTCCCCACCCGGTCCCCCACGCCGACGATCTGGGCCGGCACGCGGGTGATGGCGGCCAGCGCCAGGGAGTCCGGCATGCCCGCCCGCACCGCCAGCCCGGCGTAGAGCGCGAGGTACTGCGACGGAATCACGGGATGGTCGGAGCAGATGGCGGTGGCCACCCCAGCGCGCGCCAGAATGCCGGGCGTGGCAAAGCTCTTATGGCGAGTCTCGGCTTTGTTGGCGGCGCCAAACGACGGCCCCACGACGGCCGGCACGCCCCAAGCCACCACGTCGTCCAAGATAAAGTGCGACTCGGTGGCGTGGTCCATAACCCACTTGAGTCCAAACTCACTGGCGATGCGATGGGCCGTGGCGATGTCGTCGGCACGATGGCAGTGCACGCGGAGCGGAATGTCCCCGCGCACCACCATGGCCAGCGCCTCCAGCTTCGGGTTGTAGTCGCGCGCCCCCAACGGCGGCTGGTTGGCATAGCGGCGCGCGCGCTCGAGCCATTCCCGCAGCACCGCCGCCACACCGGGGCGGCTCGCGGGGCGGCGCTTGGCATTGGCGCCGTGCACGCGCCGCGGGTTCTCACCCATCGCGGCCTTCATGCCCCCGGCCGGGACCATCACCATCTCTTCGACGGTGCGGCCGGCCAAATGGACGGTGCATCCAATTCCGCCAATGACGTTGGCCGATCCCATCGTCACGTACGACGTCGTCACGCCCGCGGCCAGCGTTTCGGGGATGGCCGGGTCGCGAGGATTCAAGCCATCCAGCGCGCGCACATCGGCGGTGACGGGATCGGTGGCTTCGTTGCCGTCGGCCGAGTCCCCGGACTCGCCCTTGGTCGACAACCCAATGTGGCTGTGGGCGTCCACAAAGCCCGGCAGACACCAGAGCCCGTGGCCATCCACCACACTCACGCCGGCGGGCGGCGTGTAGTTAGCCTCAATGGCCGCAATCCGGCCGTCGGCATTGACCAAAAAGCCCCCGCGCTCCACATATCCGAGGTCGCCAGCATCCAACAGCTTCACATTGGTCACGGCAAACGGTGTCATCTCACCTGCCCCCATTGCAATTCGACTATCGGCATCATCTCGCCTATCGGGTGGCCGGCATCGTTGTGAATGGGCTCCACCGCCAGCGCGGCCAACTGGCTCCGAAGGTCCTCGGGCAGGACCGGCAACAGACTCAGCACCGCCGCCACCAAGGACCGGCGCGCCCGCGTGCCTCCATCGTCCACTTTGAGGGCCAGCCCCCAGCCGCGCTCCGGCAGCGCCCCGCAGTACAGCCCTTCCGCGCCGCCCTTGGACAGCACGCGCTGGCCAGCCGCCTCCGCCAGGCGCACTTCCAGACGCCCCTCGCCCGACACCAGCTCGGGATGCATCCGCATGGCCTCCGCCACCAGCTGGGCCGCGGCCGCCTGCTCGTCGGGCAGGCCCCGCCCATCGTACAGCCGGGCATACGCCCAAGCCATCCGCGCCAGCGGCAGGTAAAACGTCGGCACGCCGCATCCGTCCACCGCCGTGGCCAGGCCCGCGGGGGCGATCCCCGTAAACGCGCCCACGACCTCGCGCACAGCTTGCTGCACCGGGTGGTCGGGCTCCCAGTAGCCCTCCGTGGCCCAGCCGCGCGCCGCCGCCGTCAGCAGCATGCCCGCATGCTTGCCGGAGCAGTTGTGGTGCAGCGACGACGGCGCCAGCCCGGCGCGCCGCATCGCATCGGCGGTGGGGGCATGCTTCGGCCAGTGCACCCCGCACGCGAGGTCTGCGGCAGTCAGGCCGGCGCGCGCCAGCAGGCGCTCCACCCGGGTGAGGTGCTGAGGCTCCCCACTGTGGGACGCGGCGGCCATGGCCAGGTCCCGAGCCTCCAGCTGAAACGCAGCGGCCGCCCCGGACTCCACCAGGGGGACGGCTTGGAACGGCTTGGCACTGGAGCGCCAATATGTTTCCCGGTGTGGATTGCCGAACCATGCCACGAGGCGCCCGGCACTGTCCACCACCACCCCGTCGGCGCGGACGACGCTCTCCACCCGCCCGCCGCGCCGAATCTCCACGACCGGCTCAGCCAACGGACCGCGCTCCTGGCAAGGCCACGCGAGCCGCGCACGCGGCCACAAAAGCTGCAAACAGCCGGTCCGCGTGCGCGTGCCGGCCCACCAGCGTCTCGGGGTGCCACTGCACCCCAATGGCAAAGCGCCCCGGGGAACTCCCTGCCCTGTCCCCCTCGGCAGCCTCGATGGCCTCGATAACCCCATCCGGCGCGTGGGCCACCGCACGAAAGCCCGCCGGAACCCGGTCCACCGCCTGATGATGGAATGAATTCACCTCCAGCGGCCCAGATCCCACAATGTGGGCCAGCCGGGACGTGGGGTCCACCTGCACGGTGTGCGTCGTGGCCTCCCGCGGCTCGCTCTGCGTGTGGTTCAAGGCATCGGGCTGCGAGCGCGGGATGTCCTGCACCAGCGACCCGCCGAACGCCACCGCCATGGCCTGCATGCCGCGGCAGATGCCCAGCACCGGCACGTCGGGGGCCAATGCGCGCAGGTAAAGCATCTCCGCGGCATCCCGCTCGGGCGAGTAGCCGGCCCAGTCCGTGCCTTCGTCTGCTGCACCGAACAGCGTGGGGGCAAAGTCGCCGCCACCCGTCAGGAGCAGGCCGTCCAGGACGCGGAGCGCATCGGGATTGGGCACGTTCGGCAACAGCACCACGGCGGCGCCGCTCTGGGCCAGCGCCTCGATGTATGTCACCGCCACCCCATCGGACGCCAGCGCATCCCCCACCCGATGTCGCGTCGTAATTCCCACCACCGGTTTCATCCCGCACGCTTCCCCTCTGTCTCACTGTGGCGCATCCTCGAGTTCTACAGGTCCAACAGCCCCAGCGAAATTGACAAGGCGCGATCCACCCGCTCCATGATATGCGGAGGCAGCGGGCCGACACGGTCCTTCAGACGGCGCTTATCCAAGGTCCGCACCTGCTCCAGGAGGATAAGGCACTCCCGCCCCAGGGGCGACTGCTCG
>JAKADP010000135.1 GCA_021820465.1 Bacillota bacterium | reverse complement strand
ACTGCCAGACGCGCCGCAGGTAGGGCCCCAGGTTGATGGGGCCCTCGCCCTTCACGATCCCGCGTCCGCGGTGGCCAGCTGCCGCAGCAAGTCGGCCATCTCCAGCGCGACCGCGGCCGCTTCCGCGCCTTTGTTGCCGGCCTTGCCCCCCGCGCGGTCGCGGGCCTGCTCCATCGTGTCACACGTCAGCACGCCAAACACCACGGGAGCCCGGCTTCTGCCGGCCAGGTCGGCCAATCGGGCCGCCGTGTTGGCCGACACGTAGTCGAAGTGGGGGGTGTCGCCGCGCACGATGGCGCCCAGGCAGACGATGCCCGCGTATCCGCGCGGCAGGAGGTGCTCCACCGCGACGGCCAGCTCCAGGGCGCCGGGCACCTCCACCACGTCAATGGCGGCGGGGTCAACCCCCTGGCGCTCCCAATAGTCGCGCGCCCCGGCCTCGAGGGCCCCGGTCACCTGGTGGTTGAAGCGACTCACCACCAGCGCAAATCGGTCATCGGGGTGGGCGCGTAGGCGCCCGCAAAACCGTGCCATAGCTCACCCCTTGCTGGCCGCCCGGCGCCCGCTACAGCCAGTGGCCCATCTGGTCACGCTTGGTGGCCAGATACGCCGCATTGGTGTCGCGGGGCGCGACCTGAATAGGCACTCGTTCGACAATCTTGAGGCCGTATCCTGCCAGCGCGTAGTATTTGCTGGGGTTGTTGGTCAAGAGCCGCAGCTCGCGGATGCCGAGGTCAGACAAAATTTGGGAACCCACCCCGTAGTCCCGCATGTCCGCCGGAAAGCCCAGCGCCACGTTGGCGGCCACGGTGTCCATGCCTTGGTCCTGCAGCGCGTAGGCGCGGATTTTGTTGCCGAGGCCAATGCCTCGGCCCTCTTGGCGCATGTACAGCACCACGCCGCGGCCCTCCGCTTCGATTTGGCGGAGAGCCGCATCCAGCTGCTCGCCGCAGTCGCACCGGGCCGAGCCAAACACGTCGCCGGTGAGGCACTCGGAGTGCACGCGCACCAGGACTGGGCGACCGTCGCCCACGTCGCCCTTGATGACGGCCAAGTGGGTGAGGTCTGATGCCGGCTCGTGATACGCCCGCGCCGTAAAGAGGCCGTAGCGCGTCGGCAGCTGGCTCTCGGCGCCGCGGACAAACAGCTGCTCGTGCTGCAGGCGATAGCGAATGAGGTCGGCGATGTGGAGCACGGGCAGCTGGTGCTGCTGGGCAAACTGCCGCAGCTCCGGCGCGCGCATCATGGTGCCGTCCTCCCGCAGAATTTCGCACACGATGCCGGCCGGCGCCCGCCCCGCCAGCTGCGCCAGGTCGACCGCCGCCTCGGTGTGGCCCGGGCGGCGCAGCACGCCCCCCTCCTGGGCCCGCAGCGGAAAGATGTGTCCGGGCCGCACCAAATCCCGCGGCCCAGCCGCTGGGTCGATCAGGACTTGGATGGTGCGGGCCCGATCCGCCGCCGAGATGCCCGTCGTCACGCCGTGCTGGGCGTCGACCGACACCGTAAACGCGGTGCGCATAGAGTCCTGCGGCGTCGCCACCATCTGGGGCAGGTCCAGCTGCTCTAGGCGCGCGGCCGTCATGGGGACGCAGATGAGGCCGCGGCCGTGCTGCGCCATGAAGTTGATGGCCGCCGGCGTGACGGCGTCGGCGGCCATCACCAGGTCTCCCTCGTTCTCGCGCTCCTGGTCGTCCAGCACGACCGCCATGCCGCCCCGGCGAATGGCGTCGACGGCCGCGGTCACCGCGGCAATGCTGGCGGCCAGGCTGGCGTCCGACGCATCGGCGGCTGGCGGCGCCGCATTGGGTGGGTTGGTTGTGGCACTCATGAGCGCACCTCCTCGGGAATGCGGTTTAGGGCGTACTTGCCCATCAGGTCGTACTCGAGATTGACGCGCTGGCCAACGGCCAGCTCTCCCAGCGTCGTGTGAGAGCGGGTGTGGGGGATGAGCGCCACGGTGAATCCCCGCGGCGTGAGTCCTGTGATGGTGAGCGAGACCCCGTCTATCGTGATGGAGCCTCGGTCCACCACCAGCTGGCGCCCACTGGCGGGCAGCGCGCACTCGACCTGGATGGTGTCGCCGCCCACGCGGCTCAGATCCAGCACCACGGCGACGGCGTCGACGTGCCCGGTGACCACATGGCCTCCCAGGCGGTCTCCCAGCCGGAGCGGCCGCTCCAGGTTCACGCGGCCGCCCGCGCGCAAGTCTGCCAGGGTCAGCGTGGTCACGGCCATCGTGACCAGGGTGACGTCCGCCTCAAACACGCTGGGCGTCTGGCTGACGACGGTGAGGCAGCATCCGCTGACCGCAATGCTGTCGCCCACGGCCAATTCCGCCGCCAGCGGCGTCGCGACGCCGAGGCGCGCACCGTCGGCGGTGGGGGCAAACGCCGCGACGGCCCCCGTGGCTTCCACTAATCCGGTAAACATCTAGCGGCCAGCTCCTTCCAGGAGGTTTCAAAGTATGCGTCGAGGCGCACGTCGACGCCGAGCCGCGTGACGCGGGGTGGGGTCAGGCGCGGCGCCGCGTCGAGTCGGCCGATGCCCGGTCCGCCCACCGGTCCCGGTGCCGGGCCGCCCAGCACCAAGGGCGCCCAGTACGTCCGCCACGCATCGGCCAAGCCCGCACGGATGAGCGCCGCATGCACGGTGGGCCCGCCTTCGACCAGCACGGTATACAGCCCGCGCTCACCCAAGTCCGCCATCACGGCGGCTAGGTCCAACTGGCCCGGCTCGGTCTCATCCACCTGGACCACCTCGCCCCCCCGGGAAAACACGCGCCGCTCAAACTGGGGGGTGGTCCCATGGCCCGTGTACACCAGCGTGGGGGCGCCAGAGGCCCGCGATGGGTCGGCTCCCAGCACCCGGGCGGCCTCGGGAAGCCGCCCGGTGCTGTCCAACACGACGCGCACGGGATCCCGGCCGCCGCGCACGCCCCGGCAGGTGAGCGCGGGGTCGTCGGCCAGCACCGTTCCAATGCCCACGACAATGGCGTCGACAGCGTTGCGCAGCCGGTGCACGTCCGCCAGCGCCGCGGCGCTGGTCAGGTACTTGGACTGAGCGGCCACGGTCGCCACCTTGCCGTCGGCCGACACCGCACTTTTCAGAAGCACCCAGGGACGGCGGCGCACGGTCCACGACAGGTAGCCCGCATTTTGTGCCAGCGCCTCCAGCGCGCCGTCACCCACCTCGACCGCCACACCCGCCGCCTGCAGCACTTGGCCGCCGCCAGCGGCCGGGACATGAGGATCAGGCAGGGCATACACGACCCGGGACAGCCCTGCCGCCAAAATCGCGTCGGTGCACGGCGGGGTGTGGCCCGTGTGTCGGCACGGCTCGAGCGTGACGTAGAGCGTGGCCCCGCGGGCCGCAGGGCCGGCTTGCGCGATGGCCAGCACCTCGGCGTGCGGCTGGCCCGCCCGGTGGTGATACCCCCGGCCGACAATCTGGCCACGCTGGCCGCTCACAATGACGGCCCCCACCAGCGGGTTGGGATGAGTGCGGCCCACGGCGCGGCCCGCAAGAGCGAGCGCCGCGCGCATCGGCGCACTGGCGTTGGCCACGGGAACCCACCCCCACAAAAAAATTCCCCCGCTCTTCGGGGGAACCATAGGAAAAGGGGCCCTCAGCGGGCCGCCACCTTCTCCCATCCAGACTGTACTGTCGGTACCGGATTCTCACCGGTTCCTGCCGATTGGCTCGCGGACTTGGCGCACGAGGCGCATCACCGCCGATCCGGAATTGGGGTTGCCCCCTCACCGTGCCCCGAAGGTTGTCGTGGCCTCATTGTAGGCGCCGACGATCCTGGGGTCAAGGTCGGCGAGGCTGCTGGGTGCAGATCGCGATGGTGAGCTGTCGCGGCATCGCGGCGAAGGCGACTTGCGCGGTCGTGGTCCGCCCAAGCCGTCGCCCGTCGGGGCGCGGCGCCAGCGCGGCCACCGCTCTTCCGCCCGAGAAGGGCCTTGATGCGTGCGGATGGGCCACCGGCAACGTCAGGGCGTGGTCCTCCAAACCGTTCCCCACGGGCTTCCGTAGGAGCCCGTCGCCTCCATCGCCACGGCGTAGCCGCGAGCCGCTGAGGGAAGCGATGGGGTGTCGGACTACTCAAAGAACGCGGAGAGCGGGCAGGTGAAACCAGGAAGGACGGCATCCGTCACCATCGAGGCCGGGTCCGTGAGCGTGACGGGGTC